>NZ_JBFUAB010000003.1:0-295637 GCF_056406535.1 Roseateles sp. P1_C1_2 | reverse complement strand
GAAAACCTAACAGGATAAATCGGCGACTGTATGTTTATACAGCATCGAAAAACTGCTAGCTTGCGCTGCGTAGCAGGCGCGCACGCCCAAGCGGGCTTGGTGCGGACGAGCCAGCAACGCAGCGTGAACGTATCAGCCTTGCGTAGGCTGTTTTGCGCACAGAGTGGTGCGCTAAACCCCGTCAGAAAGTGCCCCGCAGAAGCTCCAGAGAACCTGTCACTAGAACGGACGCCACTGCGTGGCGCCGCTCACCTTCCACGTTATGCAGCTTGACGACTTCACTGAAGGATGGGAGCCCGCGCATGTCGGATTCGAAGGTGCTGCGGTATCCATTGGCGGCATCAACCCATGGCTGCATGTCCACCACTGGCGGAGAGTCGAGCAAGGTTCCGTCGTCGTACCGCACCCGTCGTATCGCCACGAGCGCCACCGTGCCTGCGTCTACGAGGTAACGTCGGATGGAAACACCATACGCTTTGCCGCTACCGAACTCTCGAACGGTGTCTGGGGCTTCTATGTGCCTTGCCACGCCGCCGCATAACCGGTTGCTCAAGCGGACCTGCGCCAGCTTCGCTGGCTGGTCCGCTTAGCGCGCACGTTAGCCTGCACAGATGACGCTCGCTGTGAACCTCCTCCCCGGGCTCCCACCCTACGGCCCGACAGCAGTTCCATTCCCGGCGGAATGGGGAAGGACCGGACGGGAGGGCACCGTTGTTGAGTTCATGACAGGTGGAGAGTTCTGGGTCGCGAACTTCCAACCCGGGATTGCTGGCATTCAGCTTGCGGAACTCCATCCGAATGGTCGGGATGCCGTCGTAGTCGCATCCGGCGATCTTTGGGCCGTTGACGTCGCGAACCGTTCGGCGCAAGAGCTTTTGCTAGCGATCGACTCAGCGTTTCCAGTGGACAACCCTCCGGGCTGGGTCTTCACGAGGCAGGGGCTCGCGCTGGCCCGGTTTGGGCCAGCCGGTATCCTGTGGCACACAAAGAGGCTCTCCCTGGATGGATTTGGTCGAGTGCGTATTGAGGGTGATCGAATTTCTGGCGTCGCCTGGACCGGAATCGATGACCAGTGGGTGCCATTCGAAGTCGAACTAGCCAGCGGGCGGTCTTGGGGCGGAGGCTTTTCTGATGACGACATTGAACGGTGGGAGCGCATCGCGCGAGGAGTCGGCGGCGGTGCTGGCTAACAGGTCGTTCGACACGGACTCCCAGCGGCGGTCCTTCGCTTCGCTTCGGTCCTTTCCACCGGTTGCTGGTCAACTCCGACGTTAGGCGGCTTTGATGCAGTTCGTGCCGAGACACAAGGCGCCCGCGATGGAAGAGCGTATGGCCAAGTGGTGCGTTGGCCTGCTGGGTGGCTCAATCGTCGTACTCGCCGTGGCCGTCGCGTTAGCTTTCGCTATTGCGACGAGATCCATTTGGTTGGTGCTGGCTGCAGCCTGCTTAGGCGTCTACGTCGCGCAGTTCTACTACCTGAGCTCCATTGGCAAATACGAATCCAGGCAAAGGCTACGTATCTGGCTATCTTCACTTTTCGGCCATCTTCTTGTCTTCGGGGCGGTTCTCTATGTCGTTGGCGAGCCATCCTTGGCGCTTGTTCTTCTGCTTCCAGAGGCTGCTAGCGGGGCAATTCATCTGGTGGCCATCAGCTATGCGTTTAAAACGTTTCGAGCCGCCTAACCATTCATTGCAGCGGACCTGCGCCAGCTTCGCTGGCTGGTCCGCTGAACTCAAACTACAAGGGCTTCCCCAGTAGTCAAGCCGAACCAAGCCTAGATGGCCCGCACTGCGGGCCATTTCTTCATCTGTATTCCCTTCAAGACCTGCAGCCGTGGTGTCGGAGGATGCTGGCAAGAACAACGAGGTGCGGACTGGCCAAACTACAAACGGTCATTGCTGCGGCGATKRGTAGCCGCGGACCCTGATGAAGGACGCACGCAGGGACCCATTCGTTAGCCGGCGAGCTGATGCCGCCCTTGAATTCATCGGTCACTCCCCGCGCAGGKCYAAACCTGTTGTCATCAACGCTTGCCGTCACACGGCGGTGGTTCTGTGTTCCTTYTGGTTCGATGGTTGGCGCGATGGGGCGAGGTCACGCGGGCAATGCAAACGCCTCGCCGCGTCTGAGCACCGCCCAGGYCATGCGCGCGTTCTTGGCCGCAATCGCCACCACCGCGCGCCAGTAGCCCCGCCGCTCGGCCAGCGCTACGGCCCAGCGGCTGATGGGATCGGCCTTGTTCTTGGCCGCCGCCAGCARCGCCTTGGMGCCCAGCACCAGCAGGCTGCGCAGGTAGGCGTCCCCGGCTTTGGTGATGCGTCCCAGCCGGGTCTTGCCACCCGAGCTGTACTGCCCGGGCGCCAGGCCCAGCCAGGCGGCGAACTGCCGCCCGCAATCAAAGTCGTGCCCGTTGCCGATCATGGCCAGCAGGCAGGTGGCGGTGGTGGGGCCCACGCCGCCGAGCTGCATCAGCTGCCGGGCTCGCTCGTCGTCTTTGGCCATGGCCTGGAYGTGGGCGTCGTACTGCGCCACGCGCTCGTCCAGCCGGGTCACTTCGCTGAGCAGATCAYCGATGACGGTGTTGGCGTAGCCGGGCAGGTCTTCCAAGCACTCGCAGGCTCGGCGGCGCACGGTGGCGGCTTTGAGCGGCAGCACGATGCCGAACKCACTGAGCAGGCCTCGGATGCGGTTGAGCGTGGCGGTGCGCTGCTCGACGAACCCTTGCCGGGCACRGTGCACCATCAGGCGCGACYGCTGTTCGAGGTTCTTGATGGGCACGAAGCGCATGTGCGGGCGCTGGATGGCCTCGCAGATCGCGGCGGCGTCGGCCGCGTCGTTCTTGCCGCGCTTGCCCGTCATGCGGTAGGGGGTGACGAACTTGGRCGCGATCAGCCGTACGGTGTGGCCCGAGTCCTGGAACAGCCGCGCCYAGTGGTGGGCGCCGGAGCAGGCCTCCATGCCGACGACGCACGGCGGCAGGCTGGCGATGAGCTCGTGGAGCTTGTCTCGCGGCACGGCAGGGCGCACCAACTYGGCCTTGCCGGCCTCGTTGACGCCATGAACCGCAAAAACGTTCTTGGCGAGGTCGATACCCACGGTCAGAATCGTCATGGACTTCCCCTTCCGAATGAGTTGATGAGAGATCGCACTTCCCATCGTGGCACCTGGTTGCCGTTTGCCGCAATGCGGCTAGTTCGGGACGGGGAAGTCCCTTTCATTCGTTAGGGCGCCAATACATGATGTCTCCTGCCCCCCGAGCAAACTGCTTCGATGCCTCCGCGTTGATAAAGGTGTTCACGCGGGAGACCGGCAGTGAGCTAGTTCGGGACTACTTCAACAATCGATCACCCACGAAATACACGACGCCGTTCTGCTTCTACGAGGCACTCAACGTGCTGAAGGTCAAGTGGCTGTACCGCAAAGAGATCAACCAGGCCGAATACGCGGAAGCGGCTTTTCGGCTCGTTGCGTGGTTCGGGGCGAGCTCCCGTTACGCCCAGGACATCGATCTAAAGGAGCCGGTGACCTTCTTCAAGGTTCGCGAACTGGTCGATCGCTACTCACTTGATCTTTCTGATGCTTTTCAGATTCTGAGCGTGAAAGAAGGCTACTTCTCCCATCTGGCGAATGACTCTCAGACTGTCTTGGTAACTGCTGACGAGACGCTCGCAAAGGCTGCGAGGCTTGAGGGCGTCAAGTCTTGGTATTGTCTCGGGGAGCCCGAGCCGTGAAGCGCCCTAACCAGTCGATTGAGCCAACTCGCGTCGGCAATCATAACCCTTGCATCGAGCTGACGTGCCCCGGCAAGCCGGGTCACGCAGCTCATGTCAAACATTGGGCTGCAAGGAGCTGAGTCTGATGAACGCCAACGACAGAGATCGCAAGAAGGAATGGAAGCTGGAGCAGAAGCAGGCCGCAAGAGTTGCGTTCCCGATGCCCGACGCATTGTTGGAGTCGCTATTCGACACGGTGGACGCGAGGGTCGGTAGTTCAGGGTGCGATCACACGTTGCGGTTCACCGAGCAGTGGATCGGAGAGCATCGGCAATCCGCTTCTTCAGTGATCGACTGGCTGAAGGGCCAGGGCGGTTCCTGCGATTGCGAGGTCTTGGCAAATGCTGCGAATCACTGGGAGCAGAACCGATGACCACCGGTTTGTCGTCCAACCCTTCGCCGTCCGCTGAGTTTGCGCGTTATGTCGCATGAGTAACGCCGCGGCGGAAATCCGCGCCAATTCCGCTGTCATTCGTGATCTCTACGCGCGGATCAATGAGACATTTGCAACACGAGGGCAGTCGCCGGCTCAACGCGAGGCTTGGTCCCGTGCTTGCGCCGAGTTCCATGCGCGCTATGCGTCTCTTTCATATCCGGGTGGTGACTCGCATTGGCAAGCTCTCATGTCGCTGGACTCCGCGGAAGTCGAGACGGCCGTTTCGTTTCTTGAAGCGGACCCTTTCCACTTCAGGTCTGGATACATGAAAGAGGCGATATGGGGGCGGCTTAAGGCAGCGGAACTAGGTGCCAAACACTTGCGGCGGCTCGAAGTCGCGGCAATGGGCCATCTGCATCGCCAAATTCGGAGGGACTTCTGGTACATGGTCAGATTTTTCCGTCTCCGAGGTGGCTCAGAGTTTTGGGATGGCATTCACACGCTTGCGTCTCAGAGCACGGGCTCTCCGGGCCTAAAAGCTTGGTGGATGATCCTTGCGAGATCTAACTATCCCGTGCAGCATTGGATCGGTCGCGAGCTGCTTCGAGCGAAGTACGAAAAGAACTATGTTCCCAATCTTGCGTTCGGTTGGCGTGCGACATAACTAGTCAATCGACACGGACGTCCACGCGGCGGGCTTCGCCCGCCTATGGCCCGCAGGTCATTTCCGACGTTGAACGTCAGCCTTGGGGCGGTTCATCGGGCCGAGCGCTACTTCCGCTCGGGGTCGGAATCCGTCAGCCGAACGCACCCACGCGAGGACCGTACCCCGCCCGAAGCAGTCCTCGGCGCCTGACTGGCCTCCCTAGAAGGCGCTCTTCGTCGTGCCGCCGTCCACGCGCAACGCCGCGCCGGTTGTGGAGGACGCCAGCGGGCTGGCGACATAGGTCACCATGGCCGCCACCTCCTCGGGCGTCGAGAAACGCTTGATCAACGAGGTGGGCCTGACCTTCTCGAAGAACTCGGTCTCGAACTCGGCAAAGGACTTGCCGTTGGAGACCTGCTCGACGAAGTCGTTGACGCCGCGTGAGCGCGTCGGGCCAGGCAGCACGCTGTTGACGGTGATGCCGGTGCCGGCCAGGGACTCGGCCAGGCCGCGCGAGACGGCGAGCTGGGCGGTCTTGGTCATGCCGTAGTGAATCATCTCGGCCGGGATCTGCACGGCGCTTTCGCTGGAGATGAAGATGATGCGGCCCCAGTCGGCCGCCTTCATCGCCGGCAGCACCAGCCGCGCCAGGCGCACGCCGCTGAGCACGTTGACGTCGAAGAAGCGCTGCCAGTCGGCGTCGGGGATGTCCTCGAAGGGCTTGGCCTCGAAGATGCCGAGGTTGTTGACCAGGATCGCTATGCCGGGGTGCTGGCGCACCAGCGCTTCGGCCACGTCGGGCTGGCTGAGGTCGCCGGCGAAACCGAGCACCTGCCGGCCCGTGGTGGCCTGGATCGACGTGACGGCCGCGTCGACCGCCGGCTGCATGCGGCCATTGACGATGACGCGCGCGCCCTCGGCGGCGAGCGATTGCGCGATGGCAAAGCCGATGCCGGCGGTGCTGCCGGACACGAGGGCGAGGCGGTTCTTCAGTTGCAGGTCCATGACTGGCCTTTCGGTGGGATGACGCAGCCGTTGGTGTAGCCGATGGGGAACACCCCGATTCGCCTTGGGGCTGTTCGGCACCGTGACAGTGCGACGAAGCGGCGAGTCGGCCCAAATCTTGTGCGCCCGGCTTGCATACAAGCCTGAAGCGCGCTGGCACGGAAGCTGCAAAGAGCCACCGCATGGGCATTTCGGCCACCGACATCAGCCAGCGCATCGTCGAAGCGGTGCTCGCGCAGAAGCTCGCGCCCGGTGCGCGCCTGGGCGAGCAGCAACTCGCGCTGCTGTTCGACTGCAGCCGCACCATCGTGCGCGAGGCGCTGACGCGGTTGGCGGCGCGCGGCATCGTCACGGTCAGCGCGCGGCGCGGCTGGTATCTGATCGCGCCGAGCCCGGAAGAGGTGCGCGAGGCCTTCGAGGCGCGCCGCGTCATCGAGCTCGGGCTCATCCGCGGCCAGCCGCAATTGCCGGTCGATGCGATTGCGCGCCTGAACCAGCATCTGTTGCAGGAGCAGGCGGCGCTGCGCGGCGAAGACGTCGGCACGCGCAGCTTCCTGCTCGGTGACTTTCACGTCTGCCTGGCCGAATGCCTGGGCAACAGCCTGCTGGCCGACACGCTGCGCGACTTCACGGCGCGCACGACGCTGATCGCGATGCGCTACCAGTCCTCGCACGACGCGGCCCTGTCCTGCCAGGACCATGTCGCCATCGTCGCGGCCCTGGCCGCCGGCGACAGCGCCCGCGCTGAAGCCTTGATGGCCGAGCACCTCAGCAGCGTGCAGGCCGCGCTGCGCCTGCCCGCCGATGACGACCCACTGCAGCAGTTGCGTGAGGCGCTGGCGCCTCTTCCCCCGTCCGTCACGTCCGAATCCGCTGAACCCGCTGATCCTGTTTATCTAGGAGCCCTGCTATGACCCCGACGCTTTCCCGCCGCCTGATGCTGATCGCCGGCCTGAGCCTGCTGGCCGCCGCTGCCCAGGCCCAGACCGCGCTGGACACCATCACCAAGAGCAAGACGATCAAGATCGCCATCCCGACCGACTACCCGCCCTATGGCTTCGTCGGCCCCGACATGGCACCGCAGGGCCTGGACGTGGCGGTGGCCCAGCTCATCGCGGCCAAGCTGGGCGTGAAGGTGGAACTGGTGCCGGTCACCAGCGCCAACCGCATTGCCTATCTGCAGACCAAGAAGGCCGACCTCGTCATCTCGACGCTGGGCAAGAACCCCGAGCGCGAGAAGGTCATCAACTTCAGCGCGGCCTACGCGCCCTTCTACCAGGCCGTGTTCGCGGCCAAGAGCCTGCCCATCAAGAGCTGGGCCGACCTGGGCGGCAAGAGCGTGGCTGTCACGCGCGGCGCGATGGAGGACCAGGAGCTGGCCAAGGTCGCGCCGGCCACGCTGGAATACAAGCGCTTCGAGGACAACAACGCCACCATCGCCGCCTTCGCCGCGGGCCAGACCCAGCTGCTGGCCACCAGCGCCGCCGTCGCCGGCAACCTGATGCAGCGCAACCCGGGGCTGAACACCGAATACAAGCTGCTGCTCAAGGACAGCCCCTGCTTTGTCGGCGTGGCCAAGGGCGAGGACGCGCTGCTGGCCAAGGTCAACGACATCATCGTGGCGGCCAAGTCGGCGGGCGAGCTGGAGGCGCTGTCCAAGAAGTGGCTGGGCCGCGGCACGGGCGACCTCCCGCTCTGAGCCGACCATGATCAGCTTCGACTTCCTCGCGGTGCTGGCCGAATGGCCGCTGCTGCTGAAGGGGCTGGCCTGGACGCTGGGGCTCACGCTGGTTGCCACACCGCTGGGCCTGGTCATCGCCACGCTGGGTGCCTGGTCGCGCGCCAGCGGCCCCACGTGGCTGCGCCGGCTGCTGGGCGCCTATGTCGAACTGCTGCGCAACACGCCCTTCATCGTGCAGCTCTTCTTCATCTTCTTCGGCCTGCCCGCCGCGGGCGTGAAGCTGTCACCCGAGGCCGCGTCGCTGATCGCGATGACGCTCAACCTCGGCGCCTATGGCACCGAGATCCTGCGCGCCGGCATCCAGGCCACGCCGCGCGGGCAATGGGAGGCGGCGCAGAGCCTGGCGCTCAGCCCCGTGCAGGTCTTCACGCGCGTCGTGCTGCCGCCGGCCCTGCAGCGCGTGTGGCCGGCCATGACGAGCCAGATCATCATCGTCATGCTGGGCTCGGCCGTCTGCGGCCAGATCTCCACCGAGGAGCTGAGCTATGCGGCCAACCTGATCCAGAGCCGCAACTTCCGCGCCTTCGAGGCCTTCATCATCGCGACGCTGGCCTATCTGGCATTGGCCATCATGGCGCGCAAGCTGCTGACCTGGGCCGGGCCGCGCTTCATCTTCGGCAGGCGGTCGGCATGATCGAGTTCACCCTCTGGGACATCGTCCGCAACCTGCTGCTGGCGCTGCGCTGGACGGTGGCCCTGTCGGCCATCGCCTTCATCGGCGGCGGCCTGGTGGGCGGCCTGCTGCTGACGCTGCGCTTGCGCCTTGGCGCGCGCACGCGGGTCGCCATTGCCCTCTACGTGCAGCTCTTCCAGGGCACGCCGTTGCTGATGCAGCTCTTCCTCGCCTATTTCGGCCTGGCCCTGCTGGGCATCGAGGTATCGGCCTGGACGGCCGCAGCGCTGGCGCTGACCCTCTACACCAGCGCCTACCTCGTCGAGATCTGGCGCGGCTGCGTGGACGCCGTGCCGCGCGGCCAGTGGGAGGCGGCACGCAGCCTGGCGCTGAGCTTCGGCGAGCAGCTGCGCCACGTCATCCTGCCGCAGGCCGCTCGCCTGGCCATCGCGCCGACGGTCGGCTTCCTGGTGCAGGTCATCAAGGGCACGGCGCTGGCCTCGGTCATCGGCTTCATCGAGCTGACCAAGGCCGGCAGCATGATCGCCAACGCCAGCTTCAAGCCCTTCCTCGTCTTCGGTTGCGTGGCGCTGCTGTATTTCGCGCTGTGCTTCCCCGTCAGCCTGTTTGCACAACATCTGGAAGGCAAAGCCCATGGCCGCCCAACTTGACGATCTGCAGGCCGCGCCCGTCGTGCCTGGCGCTCCCATCGTGCGCATCACCGCGCTGCGCAAGTCCTATGGCGCCAACGAGGTGCTCAAGGGCATCGACCTCGACGTCCTGCGCGGCGAGGTCATTGCCATCATCGGCAAGAGCGGCTCGGGCAAGAGCACGCTGCTGCGCTGTATCAACGGGCTGGAGCAGTTCCAGGACGGCTCGCTGACTGTCAACGGCAAGCCCCTGCTCTACGAGAGCGCCATGGCCATGCGCGCGCTGCGCCAGCAGGTCGGCATGATCTTCCAGGGCTTCAACCTCTTCCCCCACCTGAGCGTGGGCCGCAACGTGATGCTGGCGCCGACGCTGGTGAAGAAGCGCAGCGCCCATGAGGCTGCCGAGCTGGCGCGAGAGCTGCTCGCGCGCGTCGGCCTGGCCGAGAAATTCGACGCCATGCCCGACCAGCTCTCCGGCGGCCAGCAGCAGCGCGTCGCCATCGCCCGCGCGCTGGCGATGGAGCCAGCGGTTTTGCTGTGCGACGAGATCACCTCGGCGCTCGATCCCGAACTGGTGGGCG
This sequence comes from Roseateles sp. P1_C1_2, assembly GCF_056406535.1. Lineage (NCBI taxonomy): Bacteria > Pseudomonadati > Pseudomonadota > Betaproteobacteria > Burkholderiales > Sphaerotilaceae > Roseateles > Roseateles sp. P1_C1_2. The sequence continues at coordinate 286,251 of NZ_JBFUAB010000003.1, read as the reverse complement.
AGGTGCTGAGGGTCGTCGAGACGCTGGCCGATGAGGGCATGACGCTGCTGATGGTCACGCACGAGATGAGCTTCGCCCGCAAGGTGGCGGACCGCGTCATCTTCATGCACCAGGGCCGCGTGCACGAGATCGGGCCGCCGGCCGGGATCTTCGGCGCGCCGCAGACGCCGGAGCTCAAGCAGTTCCTGTCCTCACTGCACGACTAGCTCGTCCAGCAGCGCGGCGGCGCCGGGTGTGAGTTCGCCGAAGCACAGCAGCAGCTGACGCACGGCCCAGGTATCGCTCAAGGGGCGGATGCAGACCTGCGGAGACGCCAGCCGCGACGCGGTCAACGCGGGCACGACGGCCACGCCGACGCCATCGGCGACGAGGCGCAACAACGCGTCGAAGCCCTGCACCTGCACGCGATGGTGCAGGCCGCGGCCCTGCTGCAGCGCGCGAGCCTGCAGGAAGCGGCTCAGGCCCGCCTCCGCCGGCAGCCCGACGAAGGGGTGTCCCATCAACTCGGCAAAGGCGATGGGACGCGCACGCCCCTTCACCAGCGCGGCGGGCAGCACGGCGACGAGTTGGTCCTGGCGGAAGGGGCGCGTCGCCAATCCTTCGGTATTGACATAGTCAGCCACGATGCCCAGATCGGCACGCTCCTGGCGCATGGCGAACAGCACGTCCTGGCTGTCCAGCTCGCGCAGCTCGACGTCGATGTCGGCATGGGTGGCGAGAAAGGGCCCGAGCAGCGGCGGCAGATGCTCGCTGATCGCCGCGGTGTTGCACAGCAGACGCACGGTGCTGCGCACACCATGGGCATGGCCGGCCATGCCGGCATGCAGTGCCTCCATCTCGCGCTGTAGCCGGCCGGCGTGCCGCAGCAGCGTGCGGCCGGCGTCGGTCAGCGTGATGCCGGTCTTGGCGCGCTGCATCAGCTGGGCGCCGACCGCCTGCTCAAGCCGCTGCAGCCGCGTGCTGGCGGCCGCCAGCGACAGATGCACCGCCCGCGCGCCGGCCGTGATGGTGCGGCCTTCGGCCACGGCGGCGAAGAGGCGCAGGTCCAAGGGGTCGATGCGGTAATGCGGATTGCGCTCGGTCATGGCTCATCCTTCGGCAATGCCTGAGGATATGCGCGGCAGTGCGCGATGGACGCAGGCCGGCGCCGCGCCGACCATGCCGGCATGGATGACATCGAATGGTTGTCGGCCGGCATGCTGGCCTGGGTGGCGCTGACCTTCTTGCTGGCGGGCTTCGTGAAGGGCGTTTCCGGCATGGGCCTGCCGACGCTGGCGATGGCCTTGCTGAGCCTGCGCATGCCCGGCGCGGCCGCCGCGGCGCTGATGCTGCTGCCCGCGCTGCTGACCAATATCGCCCAGTGCCTGGGCCCGCATGGCGGCATGCTGCTGCGCCGACTGTGGCCGCTGTGGGCCGGCCTGGTGCTGGGTACGCTGTTCGCACCCGTGCCGGGCCTGGGCTCGGGCCATGGCGAGGCCCGCCGGGTGCTGGGCGTCGTGCTGCTGGCCTACGGGCTCTTCGGCCTCGCACGGCCGCAGCTGCCTGCGCCGGGCCGGCATGCGCTCTGGCTTGGCGCCTTGGCCGGCGGCCTCGGCGGCGCGCTGAGCGCGGCCACGGGCGTCTTCGTGCTGCCGCTGGTGCCCTATCTGCAGTCACTGCAGTTGCGAAGGCCGCAGCTGATCCAGGCACTGGGCATCAGCTTCACGCTGGCTGCGCTTTCGCTGGCCGCGCGCCTGGGAGGGCTGGAGGCGGCGGCGCCGCCCGACGCCGTGGCGAGTGGCCTGGCTTTGCTCGCCGCGCTGGCCGGCATGAGCCTGGGCGCCCGCCTGCGGCAGCGCCTGCCCGGCCTCGTCTTCCAGCGCGCGCTGTACGGCGTGTTCGCGCTGCTGGGCCTGCTGATGCTGCGCTGAAGTGGGTTTAGGCTTGAGCCTGGCTTCGCTTCGAGAACCCCCCATGAGCAAGACCCCCACCGCGCCGCCCGCCGCGGCGCTGATCGACGAACGGATTGCCAGCCTCGGCGGCTGGCGTGGCGAGACGTTGGCCGCGCTGCGCGCGCTGATCCACGAGGCCGACCCCGACATCGTCGAGGAATGGAAGTGGAGCAACCCGGTCTGGTCGCATGACGGCATCGTCTGCACCGGCGAGGCCTACAAGAGTGCCGTGAAGATGACCTTCCCCAAGGGCGCGTCCCTGGCCGACCCGAAGGGCCTCTTCAACTCCAGCCTGGAAGGCCATGTGCGCCGCGCCATCGACTTCAAGGAGGGCGGCAAGATCGACAAGCCGGCCCTGAAGGCACTGATCAAGGCGGCCGTGAAGGCCAACCAGAAGGCCTAGGGCAGACCCCGCTCTGCCGCGGCCTGGCGGACGAAGGCCAGCGCCGCTTCGCGCATCAGGGGCACGAAGAATTCGGGGTAGTCCACCGGGATGCCCCGCGCCTCGACGTCGTCGCAGCCCACCTGCAGCCGATACGCCAGCTTGGCCTGGCGCTGCCGGTCCTGGCCACCGAGGTAGTCGGTGGCGTTGCGCCAGGGTCGGACGGCCCGGGCCGGCTGCAATGACAGGGCCAGAGCCACGCGGGCCTGATGCAACGCGATGAGCTGGGGCAGGGGCAGGCTGGCGTCCACCTGCAGGATGTCGATCTGCGGTCCGCCGAAGAAGTAGTTGCGCCCGCGCCCCCGTGACGTGATGAGCTGGCGGCCATCGTCCAGCTCGGTCTCGACCTCGGAGATCTGCAGGGCAGCCACGGCGGTGCAGATCACCGTGGCATCGCCGTTGGCCGTGGACCAGGCGCCGCTGAGCGTCAAGGCGCCGAAGTGGCGGGTGTAGGCCGGCGTTTCCACCCAGGCCACGTGGGCCAGGCCCAGGGCCTGCACTTCGGCCTCAAAAGCGAGCAGGCGCGGGTCGATGTCGGCGCGAGGCCCGTCCCAGGCCTGGGCGCCGGACGGCTCGAAGGCGAGCAGGCCCTTCAGGCTGCGGGCCAGCTTGTCGGCCATGGCCTGCATTTCAGCCAGGGCCGTGGCGTCGGGGGTCTGCACCGCTTCGCGGATGGCGGGACGGGCGCGATCCCACTCGGCGCCGATCTCGTTCATGCGCTGTTGCATCTCGGCCTGCCAGTCCTTCAAGGCCTCGTGGCCGCGGCCACCGGGCAGCCGCTGGTTCCAGCCGGCCAGCGCGTCGTCCATGGCATCCATCTGGCTGCTGCCCAGCGCGGTGCGGCCCTGGCGGCACAGTGCGGCATCCTGGCGGGCCTGGGCGGCGCTGTCTTGGGCCTCCTGCGCGGCTTCGACGTCAGCCTGTGCTGCGGCCTCCCGGTCATGGGCCAGGGCCGCCTGCTCGAAGGCCTCGGCGGCGGCATCGAAGCGGCTGAGGCCCCGCAGCAGGTTCGCCCGCACCGACAGCAGCTCGGCGTCCTCCACGCCTTGCTGCGCCAGCTCGTCGATGCTGGCCAGCGCCCGGGCGGCGGCGCCGGCGTCGTGCAGCGCGCCGTAGACGTCGACCGCGAAGCCCATGGGCTGCTTGCCCTCAGCCAGCTCGAAGTCCGGCCCCTGGCCGCTCAGGCCCGCCCAGGCCAGCGCCAGCTGGCGGCGCAGGCCCGGATGGCCGGCATGCGCGGCGCAGGCTTGCAGCGCCAGCGTGAGCCTGTCCCAGGGTGCGGAGATGAAGTCGTCCGCCCAGCGCCGCAACAGCCGCTCCTGGAAGGCCGCGTCGGCCGACGCGCGTTGCGCCAGCGCCATCATCCGAGCGCGTGCCGCCCGCTGTTCCAACTCGCAACGGTCTTCGCCGTCGGGCTCGGCCGCATCTTCATCATCCACGGAGAAGAAAAAGGCCCAGCGGTGCTGCTTCAGCGCCAGATCCAGCGCGCGGTCCAGATCGTCGGGGCGCAGGCGCACCAGGGCCTGCAGGTCGGCCAGGTGCTCGGCGCGCATGCCGAAGGCGTCCGCCACCCGCAGGCGCAATTCGCGCAGTGCGCCGTCGTCGGGCGCGGCCGCGATGGCTTCACCAAGCTTCTGCCAGAGGGCTTCGCCATCGACGTCGGTGTCGTCGTTCGGATCGAGCAGCAGCGCGACCTGGCGTTCAAGATCCTGATGCATGGGGCCTCCCTTGTCGGCCATGCCGCCTGCGAAAGCGAATGCCTTCGCCTCGGCGTCATCAACCGCCAGGCATTGTGAGGGGCGCCTCAGGTTTGCATCGCCGACTTGTAGATGGACTGCCGCGGCCGCGCCATCAGTCTTCTGAGCATCGGCTCGAAGAAGGCCAGCGGCAGCGCCTCGGCCTGCGGGTCGAAGGCCGGGTTGTCATAGCGCTCGACGAACTCGGCGGTGCGCTCGAAGTGGGCGTGGCTGCGGAACTGCTCGCGCATGTCGCGGTCCAGGCCGATGTGGTGGAAGAAGTTGTGGCCCTGGAAGATGCCGTGCTGCTGCACCATCCAGAGGTTCTCTTCGGTCACGAAGGGCTTGAGGATGGCGGCTGCGATGTCGGGGTGGTTGAAGGAGCCCAGCGTGTCGCCGATGTCGTGCAGCAGCGCGCAGCAGACGTACTCCTCGTCGCGCCCGTCGCGGTGCGCCAGCGTGGCTGTCTGCAGGCAGTGCGTCAGCCGGTCGACCGGGAAGCCGCCGAAGTCGCCGTCCAGCAGGCGCAGGTGCTCGAGCACGCGGTCGGGCAGGGTGCGGGACATCCTGATGGCCTCGGGCACGATGACTCCCCAGTCCTCGCGGGTGCTTTCGTCCATGCGGGTGAAGCTGGCGCGTGCATTCATGTCGGGCTCCGGTGGCTGGCGCGGATTCTGTGCCGTCGGCCCGGCAGCGGCTGTCACGTCCGGCACTGTTCAGCTTCCTGGAGGCTCACGTGAGCGTCGAGTCCTACACCTGCCGCCCGCCCTTGCGCGGAGAGTCGGTGCAGGCTCACGGCACGCCGGCTCCGGTCGCGTCGCCTGAACCACTTGGCAATCAAGAGGAGATGGCTATGAGTCTCGGTGCAATTCTGCTGATCGTGTTGATCCTGCTGCTGGTCGGCGCAATCCCGACCTGGCCCCACAGCCGCGGTTGGGGCTATGGCCCCTCGGGCGGCTTGGGCCTGGTGCTGCTGATCGTGCTGGTGTTGCTGCTGATGGGGCGCATCTAGCGTCTATAGCGGCGCCGGCGACGTATCGCCAAAGCGCGCGGCGGGCAGGGCCAGCGAGATGACGGCGCCGCCGTCCTTGCGGTTGGCGGCCCAGATGCRCCCGTCGTGGGCCTCGGCGATGCGCCGGCAGATGGCCAGGCCCAGGCCGGTGCCGCCGGCGGCATTGCGCGTCGCGCTGGACTGCACGAAGGCCTCGAAGATGCTTTCCAGCTCGTCCGGTGGAATGCCCGGGCCACGGTCGGCCACGTCAACGCGCACTTCGTAGGCCTCTTGGTCGTGCCAGGCGGTCAGTTCGATATGGCCCTCGACAGGCGAAAAGCGGATGGCATTGGCCAGCAGATTGCGCAGCAGCTGTTGCAGGCGCCGCGGGTCGGCCAGCACGACGAGGTCCTCGTCGCCCAGGGCCATGGCCAGGCTCAGCTGGCGCGCGGCCAGCAGCGGCTCGAGCTCGCGCCCCACCTCCACCGCCAGCGGCCGCAGGTCCAGGCGTTCGGGCTGCAGCGGCTCGGCGCCGCGCTCGATCTTGCTGAGGTCGAGCAGGTCGTTGACGAGGCTGAGCATGCGCTGGCCGGCGCGGTGCACGTCGCCGAAAAGCTCGGCCAGGCGGGGCTCGGCACGGGCGCGCAGCACGCCGATCTCCGAGAAGCCGAGGATGGATTGCAGCGGCGTGCGCAGCTCGTGGCTGACGTTGGCGATGAAGTCGGACTTGGCGCGCGACGCGTGCAGGGCCGCGTCGCGGGCCGAGCGGGTGGCGCGCTCGGCTTCACGGAACTCGCTGATGTCCATGAAGCAGACGACGAGGCCCATCGGCCGGCCATGGGCGTCGGGGAAGGTGGACTTGCTCACGTAGAGATCGCGGCGGCGCCCGTCGCTGCCATGCCAGACGGCCTCGTAGTTCATCTCGCCGCCGCGGGCCAGCAGCTCGGCATCGCGGCTTTCATGCAGGGCTGCCTCGTCGGGGCGCAGATAGCTGGCGGCCTTGCGGCCCAGCACTTCGCTGCGGCGCCGGCCGGTGAACTGCTCCCAGGCGCGGTTGACGTCGAGATAGCGGTTTTCGCCATCCAGCACCGACATGGGCAGCGGGCTGCTGGCGAGCAGCGAGCGCGCGAGGCCGAGCTGGGCGCGCAACTCGGCCTGGGCGCGCACCAGGCCGCTGACGTCGGCGGCACTGCCCACCCATTCGAGGACACCGGCCTGGCGGCGCAGCGGCACCAGGTGGATCTCGAAACTGCGCGCCCGGCCGTCGGGCGCGATCCAGTCGGCGCGCAGCTCGTGCGGCCTGGCGTCGTGCACGTCGCCGGCCGAGAACAAGGCTGCCACGGCCGTTGCACCGCCGAACAGGTCCTGCAGCGGCCGGCCCAGCACCTGGGCCACCGGATGGCCGCTGAGGCGGGCATAGCCCTCGTTGATGAAGGTCAGGTGGCCGGCGGCGTCGGTGCGGAAGAGCAGGTCCTGCACGCTGCCGAAGATGGCGCTGAGCTCGCGCTCGCGCTCGGCCACCTGGCGCTGCGCCTGGTCGAGCTGCAGCAGGGAGCGCTCGCGCGCATGCTGGGCCACGGCACCCACCGCCGACAGCACCAGCAGCGCGGCGGCAAGGCCGATGGCCGGCAGGCCGAGATCGCGCATGGTGGACAGCCACTGGGCGTGCAGATCGTCCAGTGGCAGCTCGACGACGACGACGAGGGGGCGGCTGCGCAGCGCGCGGAAGGCGCCGAGCTGCTCGGYGTCGCGCAGGCCGGGGCCGTCCCAGCGGCCGTATTCGCTGCCGGTGCGCACGCGTGCCAGCGGCCCGGTGGGCCTTTGCAGCGAGTCCAGGCGTTCGCCCGCGAGGTGGTCGGCGCCGGCGGTGGCGGCGAGCAGCCGGCCATCCAGGTCGACGAGGGCGGCCGCGGCGCGCGTGTCGTTCAGCGTCAGCTCCTGGAAGGTGGCCAGCGCGTCGGGGTTGAGCAGGGCGGCGAGCAGGGCCGGGCGGCCGTCGGGTAACTTGATCCCACGCAGCAGCGGGATGAAGCCGACGCCGGGCGGCACGGCGGCCGCCGGACTGCCTGGTGCGACGCCGGCGAGGCCGGCCAGGCTGCGCGCGGCGACGAAACCGCCGAGGGCGTCCTGGCCCAGCGCCGGCCAGGGGCCGAGGCGGGCCGTCACGATCTGCGCGCCGCGGTCGGCCGGGTCGGCCGCGGCCAGCACGTGGCCGGCCTCGTCGAGCAGGGCGACGCCGCGCAGGAAGCCAAGGCTGGCCTGGGTCTGGCCCAGCAGGGCCTGCAGCACCTCGGGCGGCGCGCCACGCTCGGCCACGTCGGCCAGGCCGGCCAGGGCCAGCTGGGTGGCGTCCAGGCTGCGGCTGGCGTGGTCCTCGAGCACACGGGCGAGCAGGGCCTGGCGGGCGGCGGTCTCGGTCGTCAGTTCGCGCTTCTCGCGCCAGATGCTGTAGCCCGCGCCGGCGAGCAGCGTGGCCGCGAGCAGGACGCCGGCGCTGGCGATGATGATGCTTGGGCGCCAGCGGCTGCGGTGTGGCATCTCAGCTGCCCATTGCACATTCGCGCCAGCCCAGGACGCACGAAGCCGGGTATTGCGGGCCGAGCGCTGGGCCGCTCCCGAGCCGGCCCCACCGGCGATGTGCTCGCGGTTCGACGCCGCGAGCATCGCCGCCCCCTCGGGGGCTGAGGCCGGACACGGCGCGCCCAGTGGGCGCGGTGTGCCTGCCGAAGGGCTGCGGCGCAAGCTGCGGCGCGGTCTGCAAGACCGGCCAAGGTACGCCTTGGACGGGGGGCATCAGTTACTGCGCACGATGGCGCTGAGGCCGTGGCGTTTGGCGGCGGCCTGCAGCCGGCCGTCGCGCTGCATGCGGCTGACGAATTCGTCCACCGTGGCCAGCCAGGCGGCGTCGCCAGGCTTGACGGCATAGGCATAGGGCAGCACGAAGAAGGGCGTGGGCGGCGCGACGAGGCGGGCCCAGTCGGCGTTGTCCAGCAGTCGGCGGCTGTAGGGGTAGTCGGTCATGAAGGCATCCACGCGGCCGGCCTCGAGCTCGCGCTCGCGCGTGTCCGGCGGCCGCACGACGACGAGGTTAGCCTGTTTGAGGGCCGCCGCCATGACGGGTTCCATGAAGGTGCCGGCCTGCACGGCGATGCGCACGCCCGGGCGGTCCAGGTCTTGCCATTGCTTCACGACCCGGCTGCTGCGCGTGGTCACCGCATAGATGTCGCTTTCCAGGTAGGGCCGGCTGAAGCGCAGCACCTGGGCGCGCTGGGGCGTCATGCCGACGGCGAACATGGCGATGTCGCAGCGGTCGCGCTGCAGGTCGTCGACGAGGGTCGCGAAGGACGAGTCGACATAGACCGGCTTGACCTTGAGGTCGGCGGCGAAGGCGGCCGACAGGTCGATGTCGATGCCGGCGAGCTGGCCGGTGCGCGGGTTGCGCAGCGAGACGCCGTAGTAGTCGGGCCAGATGCACACGCGCAGCTCGCCGCTTTCCTGCACGCGCTGCGAGGCGGTGGCGGCGGGTGCCGCGCAGGCGGTGGTGGCGGCCAGCAGGCCGAGCAGCGCGGCGGCCAGCCGGCTCATGCCTGGGCTCCCGGGCGCATCGCGTTGACGTGGTCGCGCAGGGCAATCAGCTCGGTCGCGTGGCTCAGGAAGGCGGCGACGATGGCGGGGTCGAAGGCGCTGCCGGCCTGCTCCGCCAGCATCGCCAGCGCGCGGTCGTCGGCGCGGGCCGGGCGGTAGCTGCGGGGCATGGTCAGCGCGTCGAAATAGTCCACGACGGCAACGATACGCCCAGACAGCCGGATGGTCTCGCCCTGCAGCCCCTCGGGATAGCCGCTGCCGTCCCAGCGCTCGCGGTGGTGCAGCGCGATCTCGGCCGCGAGCGCGAACAGCGGCAGGCTGGAACCCGCGAGCAGGGCCGCGCCGCGGCGCGGTTGGGCCTGCCGGCGGTGGCGCTCCTGGTCCCGCGTCAGCGGCCAGGGCGGTTCGGTGCAGCTGTCGGCGGCGTCGAGCTCGCCGACGTCGTGCAGCGGGGCGGCCAGGCGCAGCTGGCGGGCGCTGTCGGCGTCCAGCCCCAGGCGCAGGGCCAGGGCTTCGGCCAGATGCCCGAGGCGCACGCGATGGGCGCTGCGGTCCGCGGCGGGTTCGGGCGGCGGCAGCGTCAGCGGTGGCGTGGGCAGGTCGAGGATGGCGGTGGGCAGCATGGCGAGCTCCTGGCAGATCTCGCATTCTCCGAGCGCAATCAGTTTTATCAAATATGCCGACTCGGCCATTGCTGGCAAATTCGGCAAAATATGGCGGGTGAACCGCGCCCCGACCGTGCCCGATACCTGTTCGACCACCGAAGCCGCCCAACAGCTGGGCATGGCGGTGCGTTCCGTGCAACTGATGGTGGATCGCGGCGAGTTGCAGGCCTGGAAGACCCCCGGTGGCCATCGCCGCATCCTGCGCAGCTCATTGGAGGCCTGGCTCGCCGCCCGCGCGGGTGCCGCGTCGACAGCGCTGCCAGCCGACGCACGGGCTGGCGCGCGGCCCGTGACGCTGCTGCTCATCGAAGACTCCGTGCACTTCCAGAACCTCATCAGCCTGGTCGTCAAGCGCGAGTTGCCAGAGGCCGAACTGCATGTCGCTTCCGACGGCATCGCCGGCCTGGCCATGGCCGGCCGCCTGGAACCAGACGTGCTGCTCATCGACATCCTGCTGCCCGGCATCGACGGCGCGGCGCTGATCACCAGCCTGCGCTCGCACCCGCAGTTCGCGCGCAGCCGTCTCATCGTCGTCACCGCACTGGACGAAGCCCAGCGCGCGCCCTATGCCTTTGCGCTGGACGGTGTGCCGCTGGTGCACAAGACGGCCCTTGTCACCGAGTTGCCACGGCTGTTGGTCGAGGCCGCCCAGGCCCAGCCGGCCTGAGTGCGCACCCAGCAATGGCCGCGCGCCTGCTGCTGATCGAGGACGATGCGTCGATCGCCCGTTTCGTTGAATTGGCGCTCGAGGAATTGCCCGGCCATGACGCCGCCGCGCCCGCGGTCGAACTGACGGTCGTGCGCCGCCTGGCCGATGCGCGCACGGCGTTGGCGGCAGGCGGCTGGCAGCTCGTCATCAGCGACCTGATGCTGCCCGACGGCTCGGCCGAAACCCTGCTGGCCGAGGGCCTGGCGCAGTCGGCCGGCGCACCGCCCTGGGTGGTCTTCAGTGCCGGCGTGCACCCCGAACGCCATGCCGCCCTGGCGGCGCTCGGCGTGGTGCGCACGCTGCGCAAGCCCGTGCCGCTGGCCGAGCTGCTGGACACCATCGGCGAGTTGCTGGGTGGCCGCGGCGCCAGCGCAGCGCCCGCCGTGGCCGTCATCGGTGTCGACCCGGTGCAGCAGCATTTCGGCGGCGACCGTGGCCTGTACGAGAGCTTTCGTGCCGGCTGCCTCGAACGTTTCGCCGACGATCTCGCGCAAGGCAATGCGGCCGTCGCCAGTGGCGACGCGCCGGCGCTGCGCCGCGTCGCCCATGGCCTGAAAGCCGTGCTCGAGTTGCTGGGCCACCCCAGCCTGGCCGCCCAGGCCCTCGTGCTGGAAACGGCCGCCGCGGACTGGGCGCCGGGTCGCCCCCTGCCGGAAGGCTGGTTGCCGCTGTCCCGGGCCGTGGCGGAACTGCGCCGGCGCACTTAGGGCCCGCGACGCCGCGCCGGCTGGCCCTAGACCAAGCGCGCGGCAAGCGTCGCGCAATATTTGGCAAATCCTCTGCGACCCCACCCGTTCAGGGGCAGAGCATTGATCGTCTGTATTAATAGATTTGATAATTGCAGCAAAATCCAACGCCATGCTGCTATGCGCCTCGCCTGCCGACAACACCCCGACCGACCCGAACTTCGGCCGCCTGCCGGCTGCTGCTGAAGGGGCGGGCATGACGACCAGCCAGGTTCTCTACGTCGAAGACGATCCGGTCAACGCGATGCTGATGCAGGGCATCCTGGAGCTGCGCCCGGGCTGCAGCCTGCTGGTGGCCCGCAGCGGCGCCGAAGCCCGGCGCCTCGTGACGCAGGGCCGTGTCGACCTGCTGCTGTGCGACCTGCGCCTGCCCGACATCGGTGGCGACGAGTTGCTGGCCCAGTTGCGCGAAGCCGGCCTGCCCGAAGACGTGCCGGCTTTGCTGGTGACGGCCGAATCCGAATTCGTCGCCTCGCAGCTGGCGCGCCGCCATGGTTTCGACGGCTACTGGAGCAAGCCGCTGGACGTGGCAGCCACGCTGCGCAGCCTTGAGCACTGGCTAGGGAAGCGCTGAAGCTGGAAACAGCCTCGCCCTGACACAAATCTTTGCGCATTGGCCACAAGGCCTTGCGCCCTCGGCAGGATGCTTCGGTGAAAGACGGACACCGGAGACCGCCCATGAAAAACCGCCGCTTTGTGCTGAGCAGTGCCGCCGCCCTGGCGAGCGGCGTCATGCTGGCGGCGCGCCGCAGCCAGGCGGCGGTCGCGGTGGCTGCTCCGGCCCTGAGCGCCGATGAGCGCGCCCTGCATGCGCTCAACCGCCTCGGCTACGGCCCGCGCCCGGCCGACGCCGCCGCGATGGCCGCCCAGGGTGCCGACAAATGGCTGGAGCGCTTTCTCACCGAGCAGCTGGAGCCGCGCCGCCTGCCGCAGCCGGAAAGCCTGAGCACCCGGCTGGCGGGTCTGGACGTCCTCAAGCTCGGCCAGGCCGAGTTGCTGGGCCGTTACCGCGAGGCGGTCAAGGCGGCCCGCGAGGCCCGCCGTGAACAGGCCCAGGGCATGAAGGCCGATGCCGATGCGCTGAACGCGGTGCGCGAGAAGATCCGCCCCCTCGTCGCCCAGGCCGCGACGGCCCGGCTGTCGCGGGCGCTGCAGAGCCCGGCCCAGCTCGAGGAGGTGATGACCGAGTTCTGGTTCAACCACTTCAACGTCTTCGCCGGCAAGAACGCGGTCGGCGTCCTCGTGGCTGACTACGAACAGCGCGCCATCCGGCCGCATGTGCTGGGGCGCTTCCGCGACATGCTGGGCGCCACCGCCAGGCACCCGGCCATGCTGATCTATCTCGACAACGCCCAGAGCGTCGTCGCCGGCTATGAACCGCCGCAGCGCGCCCGCCGCTTCCTGGCCGAGCGGCCGGAGCTGAAGGCACGCGTGCCCAGCGGCCTCAACGAGAACTACGCCCGCGAGCTGATGGAGCTGCACACGCTGGGCGTGGACGGCGGCTACAGCCAGCATGACGTGACTGAGCTCGCGCGCATGCTGACCGGCTGGGGCCTGGACTCGCGCAAGGCCCTGGTGGGCGGCACGGGCGATTTGTTCGTGTTCGATGCGCGCAAGCACGACCACGGCAGCAAGACCTGGCTGGGCCAGACCGTGAAGGGCGCCGGCCAGGCCGAGGGAGAACACGCGCTGGACACGCTGGCCGCGCACCCGGCCACGGCTCGCCACCTAGCCGCCAAGTTCGCCCAGGCCTTCGTGGCCGACGACCCGCCGCCCAGCTTGGTGCAGAAGCTGGCCGACAACTTCAAGGCCAGCGGCGGCGACCTGCGCGAGTTCACGCGCACGCTGATCCGCGCCGACGAGTTCTGGAGCCGCGAGGCCTACCAGGCCAAGTTCAAGACGCCCTATCAATACCTGCTGTCCAGCCTGCGCGCTCTGGACCTGCAGCCGGCCAACCAGCAGAACCTGCTGGGCGCCCTGGCCCAGGCCGGCCAGCCGCTGTACGGCGCGGCCACGCCGGATGGCTACAAGAACACGGCCGCCGCTTGGCGCAACCCCGAGGCGTTGACGCAGCGCGTGCAACTGGCGACGACTCTGGGGCAGCGCAGTGGCATCAGTGCCGAGAAGCTGACCAGCACCCTCGGCGCATCGGTCAGCGAGCCGACACGTCGCACGCTGGCCAGTGAGCCCGCCGGACAGCAAGTGGCTCTCCTTCTCGCCAGCCCCGATTTCATGAAGAGGTGACCGCCATGCTGCGTCGTCAACTGCTGCACTTTGGCGCCTTCACCCTTGGCGGCCTGCCGGTGTCTCTCGTGCAGGCCCAGGGCCAAAACGGCGAGTTCAGGCAGAAAAAGCTCGTCGTCGTCATGCTGCGTGGCGCGGTGGATGGCCTCTCGGTCGTCGCGCCCTATGGCGAGCGCGAATACGCCGCCAGCCGTCCGCAGATCGCACTCGCGGCACCGGGCGCCGAGGACGGCCTCATCAAGCTGGACTCGCTGTTCGGCCTGCACCCCTCCCTGGCACCGCTGAAGCGCCACTGGGACGGCGGCCAGCTCGCCTTCGTGCATGCCAGTGGCTCGCCCGACACGACACGCTCCCACTTCGACGCCCAGGACTATTTCGAATCCGGCACGCCGGGCCGCAAGTCCACGCCGGATGGCTGGATGAACCGGCTGCTGACGGCCCTGCCGGGTGAGCCGGCGCCGACGCGCGCCATCAGCCAGGGCAGCACGCCGCCGCGCATCTTTGCCGGCACGGCCAGCGTCGCCAGCCTCGGCCTGGGCCCCAACGCGATGCAGCGCCGCGCCATCGACGACCCGCAGATGCAGGCCGGCCTGGCCAAGCTCTACGCCAACGACGCCCAGCTCAGCGGTACGCTGCGCGACACCTCGCGAGCCCGTGAGGAAATGAGCCGCAGCATGGCCGCCGCCGAGCCCAAGTCGATGGACCCGAGCGCCGACGCCGGCGCGCCGTCCGCACGCAGCTTTGCCGCCGATGCGCGCCGCCTGGGGCAGCTGATCCGCAAGGACGCCCACACCCAGCTCGCCTTCACGGCCGTGGGCGGCTGGGACACCCACGTCAACCAGGGCGCCGCCCGCGGCCAGCTCGCCAACCGCCTGGCCAGCCTGGGCGAGGGCCTGGACGCTTTGACCGCCGGCCTGGGCGACACCTACAAGGACACCGTCATCGTCGTCGTCAGCGAGTTCGGCCGCACGCTGCGCCAGAACGGCAACGGCGGCACCGACCATGGCCGCGGCAATGTCATCTGGCTGCTGGGCGGCCCGGTGGCCGGTGGCCAGATGCTGGGCGAATGGCCGGGCCTGGACGCCAGCGCCCTGGCCGACGGCCGCGACCTGGCCGTGCGCACCGACTTCCGCCAGGTGCTGGCGCCGCTGCTGCAGCGCCATCTGGGCCTGTCGGAAACCGCACTGGCAACAGTGTTTCCCCAAGCCCCGCAAACTTGGCGTTATGCAGACAAGCTGCTGCGTGCCTGAGGCATGCAGCAGCAGCGTTCAATCAGATGGGAGAACGACATGATGCGAAGCGCTTCCTCCTTGTTCGGGCTGTGCCTGTGGGGCGCCGTGCTGGCCTACTGCTTCCTCGTCGCGGTCGGGGCCTGAGGGCGTGCCCGTCGTCGACGTCCTCTGGGCCGGCGCCCTGCCGCCGGCTGCCGAGGCGCTCGCCGCTCATCTGGCCGACGTGATCGGCGACATCCTCGGCCTGGATCCCGGGCGGGTCTGGGTCAGGCTGGACGGCATCGGCCACTACGCCGAGAACGGCGGTCCGCTGGAAGGCGAGGCACCGGTCTTCGTGCGCATGCTGCATGCGCGCCCGCCGACGGGCGAGGCGCTGAAGGCCGAGATCACCGCGCTGACGGCGGCCATTGCGGCGGCGGCCGGCCGGCCGACCCATCTCGTGCATCTCGAGTACGCGCCGGCTGGGGCGGGGCGTGTCGCCTTTGGCGGCCGCCTCGTCGAATAGGGCACCCCACGAACGAAGTCGTCGCGGCGCATGACGTCTGCGTTGAGGCTGGCAGCATTCGCCAACCTCCCAACACCGTCGCCATGCACCCACTCCTTCCCGGTCTTGTTCTCGTGGCTTTTGCCTGCACGGCGCAGGCCGAATCCATGCAGAGCTGCGACGAGGCCGTCGTCCTCTACTCGGCGCCTCAGCTCATCCCGCTGAAGGACCATGTCACCGTCAAGCGCCTGGCCGCGCGGCCGGCGGCGCCGCCGGCAAGCGATGAGGCCGAAGACAAGCGCTGGGCACCGCAGCGCACCGCCGCCTTCACGCGGGTGACCCAGCCGGGGCTCAACGGACCGGACACGGTGGCCCTGCAGATCTTCTCGACCAAGACCCGCGCGCGCTGGCGCATGGACTTCGACCGCGAACTCGACAGCGTCGAGGCCCAGTGGCTCAACGAAGAGCTGCTATTCGTGCGCGCCTGGTGGGGACGCATCGTGTCCACCGACCTGATCTTCGACGTCGGCAGCGGCCGCTTCCTGTACGCGAAGGAAGCGAACTACGGGCTGCTGACCCAGCCCTGCGCCAAGCCTCAGCCGAAATAGCCGCCCTCAGCCCACCCGCTTGGCCGCCGCCAGTTCGGCGGTCGAGAGCACCTGGGGCTTCGCGATCGGAAGACCGGTCTGCGGATTGAAGAACGGACTGGCCCGGTAGGTCCCACGCAGACGCCCCTTGATGATCATGGCAAGGGTCTTGGCGATGCCGCTGAACATGCCGGCCGCCTTCGGCTTGCTGTCGCCCAGGGCGCCGTCGACGCCGACGCGCATCGTGACCGGTCCGAATGATTCGTCCACGGAGGGCCTGCCAGGGCCGAGGCCCGTGTGGATGAGGCCGACGAAATCGGCCTTCCGGTCCGCGAGCGTGTTGCCTATCGGCGTGCGGCAGCAGCTCGCATACCAGCGCAGCATGCCCTTGTCGGTCAGTCGGATGCAGGCCAGCCGTTGCTGGCCCTGCGTGAATACGACGTGGGAGGCCGGGACCTGGACGATGTCGGTGCCGCCCTGGCGGTCCAGCGCGTCCTGCGCGCCCAGATGCCGGGCAAAGGCCTGGCAGTCGGTGCAATGGCAGACGCAGCGATTGGACGGGCGCGTGGGCTGGAGCTGGCCGCGGAGCTGGCCGCAGCGGCACTGGATCGTGTGGTTGTCGGGCATCGGGCGGTTGTACCAGTCGATCCTTCCAGTTTTGTCATCAGCCGAAGTAACCGAGGTTCTTGACGCTGAAGTTGGCCAGGTGGGGGAAGACGCCGCCGAGGTCGGCTGCGCCGACGCCGAACCAGCTGGCCAGCGTCGCGCTCATCTGGTCCACCGACGTCGTCGGCAGCCAGCGGCCTTCGTCGCCGGAGTCGTCCGGCCCGCCGAGCACGAGCTGGGGCATGCGGCCATAGAGGCCGCCCTTGACGGCGCCGCCGAGCACGAACTGGTGGTTGCCCCAGGCGTGGTCGGTACCGCCGCCCGAGGCGGGCTGCAGGGTGCGGGCGAAGTCGCTGGCGGTGAAGGTGGTCACCCCATTGGCGACGCCGAGTTGCTGCATCGCGTCGTAGAAGGCCTTCAACGCCGGGCCGAGGTCGGCGAAGAGCTGGTTCTGCTGGTTGAGCTGGTCGTTGTGGGTGTCGAAACCGCCCATGCTGACGAAGAAGAGCTGGCGCGTGACGCCCAGGCCCGAACGGCCCTCGATCATCTTGGCCACCGTCAGCAGCTGCTGGGCCACGCCGCTGTTCAGGCCATTGAAGAGGCCGGCGACGCTGCCGGTGCCGGACAGCGCCGTGTTCAGCACATTGCTGGCCTTGACGGCCTGGTTGAGCACGCTGGCCGCGGCGCGTTCCTCGGCGTTGGCATAGGGCTGCTGCAGCAGGCTCTGGTAGAGCTGGTAGAGGGGGCTGGCGCTCGGGTTGTTGCCGAAGCCCTTGATCGCGAAGCTGGTGCCGGAGCCGACGGTCAGGCCGGCGTTGCTGGCGCCGTTCATGAAGACGTTGTTGCCGCTGACCGACAGCGCCATGGGCACCACGCCGTTGCTGGCCTGCAGGTCGGCGATGCGGCCGCCCCAGCCCGTCGCCGAGGTGGCCTGGTTGCCGCTGAAGGATTGGCCACGCTGCCATTGGTCCTGCTGGTCGTCGTGGGAGAACAGATTGCTCGGACGCTGCGCTCCTGAACCGTTGAACTCGGCCTTGGTCATGGGCCTCACGAGCGGGCCGACATTGGCCTGCACGGCCAGGTGGCCCTGGTTCCAGATGTCGGCCAGCGGCGTCAGGGCCGGGTGCAGGCCGACGCCGCCGCCGTTCAGTGGCGCGAGGGCCGATTGCGGCAGCGTCAGCCCGCCGGCACCGGCGGTGCCGCGCGCCCTGGCATAGGCAGCGTAGCTGGCGGCGTCGGTCGGAATGACCATGTTGTTGCCGTCGTTGCCGCCATAGAGGAAGACGCAGACGAGGGCGCGGTAGTCGCTGCCCAGCAGCGGCGCGGCCAGCGAGGGCAGGGCGGAGGCGCCGGCGAAGGCCGCGGCGTGGGAGAGCAGATGGCGACGATTCAGCATGTCAGTTCTCCGATTCGGAACGCTTGAACTTGCGGGCCGAGCGCTGGGCCGCTCCCGAGCCGGCCCGTCTGGCGATGTGCTTGCCGGTCGAACCGGCAAGCATCGCCGTCCCCGCGGGGGACCGACCAGGCTTGCCCGCGTTCAGCGGGGCGAGAGTGGGCGAGGGGCCTTTTCACTTCAGTTCTCCACCAAATACTCGGGTGACATCGCGGCGAGGAAGAGCGCGGCCTTGGCGCGATCCAGGGGCTTGGTGGCCGGTGCGATCTGCGCTGCTTTCAGCAGGGCTGTCTGCAAGCTGCTGCTGGCGCGGCCGGCGAAGAGCACGCGGTTGATCTCGGCGACGAGGCTGGCCGGCGTTGCCGCCAGGGCCTGCCAGCGGGCCAGGTCGATCTTGGTGCCTACCGAGCCGGCCACCGTCGGATCGGCCGCCACGCCCTTGCCGTTCAGCGCCGTCTGCAGCACGCCGCTCAGCTTGAAGGCGGCGCTGGCGTTGAAGACGCCGAAGGCCGGGCCGTCCAGGGCCGGGTTGTCGGGCAGGTCGTAGTCGGGCGGGAAGAAGTTGAAGACGCTGGCCGGGCTGTAGACCGTCTGGCCCAGGCCGGCGGCCTGGCTGCGCAGCCAGACGCCGTCGCTCGTGCCACCCAGCGCACGCAGCAGATGGGTCAGTTGCAGGATGGGTTCGCGCAGCTTGCCGAAGTTGGCGGGTGCCTGCGGCGTGAACGTCTCGGGATCGGTCAGGATGGCCTGCAGCACGGCCTTCATGTCGCCGCGCTTGTTGCGCTGGCCACCATTGAAGGTCGTGGCCACGCGCTGCACATAGGCCGGGCTGGGGTTGGCCGTGACGAGCTGCTGGATCAGCTGGCGGCCGATGAAGACGCCGACATTGGGGTGGTTGAAGATGTTGTCGATGGCCGCGTCGAGGTCGGCCTGGGCCGTCTGGCCGCCGGGCAGCACGGTGCCGTTGAGCAGCTTCTTGCTGCCTTTGTCATGGTGGTCGTCGAAGGCGACCATGGGCGCGTCGTAGTAGCTCGGGTTGCCGAACTTGTTCTTCGTGGCACCCGGCCGCGGCGCATAGGTCCAGCCGGTGAAGGCATGGGCGAAGCCTTCGACGGTGTCCTGGTCATAGCTCGGCAGCGGCTGGCCGCTGCTGTCGAGCTTCAGGCTGCCGTCGAGGTTGAGCTGCCACAGGCCGATGGAGAAGAGCTGCAGCACCTCGCGGGCGTAGTTCTCGTTGGGCTCTATGCCCTTGGTCGGGTTGGCCTTGTCGTTGTTGGCCATGTTCAGGAAGCGCCCCATGGCCGGGGACAGCGTCACTTCCTTCAGCACGTCGCGGAAGTTGCCGAAGGCGTTGCGCAGGAAGATGCGCTGGTAGTTGGCCATCGCATTGGGCAGCTTGATGACATTGCCCGACACGACCAGGATCTCCGACAGGGCCAGCGCCGTGCGCTGGCGCAGCTGGTCGGGCTGGTTCACCGCGTTCGCGAAGAACTGCACCTGCACCGGGAACAGGCTGTAGTTGTCGCGCTTGCAGGTGGCCGGCGAACCGGCGGGGCAGCCCTTGCTGGAGTCCGGGTCGACATAGGGCACGCCGCTGAAATCGGACGAGGCCAGATTGAATTGACCCGTGATCCAGGCCGTGCGGCCGCGCGCGATCAGGTCGCTGACCGCGGCGTCCGTCGGGCCGAAGCTGGCCAGGGCCAGAAAGCGCCGGGCTTCGGACTCGGTCATCGTGGTGGTGGTCGGCGGCGTGTCGGCAGCCAGGGCGGGCCAGCTCAGGGCGGCCAGCGCGGCCCACAGGCAAAGTCGGGCGAAGGGCATGGTGGTCTTTCGAAGCGGCGCCATCTTTGTTGGCGCCGCTCGTGTCGTCTCGCCACCATTTGTTCAGTTTGGTAAGCAAACGATGCGGTGGGTTGCGGACATTGTTCGGACTGTCCGCAAGCTGTCCGCGGACAGTCCCGGCGCCGCCAAGCCGTTGATTTGTCACGCGCGGCGGCCTGGCACGTGGCTTGCGAAATACCGGCCATGAACACCCGCTTTCGCGACACCACCGAGCAGGACCGCCCCGTGGCGCCCCAGTCCCGGCGCTGGCCCTGGCTGGTCGGCGGCGGCGCTGCCGTCGTGGCCGTGCTGGCCCTGACCAGCGGCGGCCGTATCAAGCAGATGCTGTCCGCCGACCAGGCGGTCAGCGTGGCCCGCCTGTCCCTGGCCACCGTCGACGTCGGGCCGCTGACGCGCGATGTCGCCGGCGAGGGCCGCGTCGTCGCCGCCCAGAGCCCGACGCTGTTCGCGCCCGGCGCCGGCACCGTCACGCTGGCCGTGCAGGCCGGCGACCCCGTCAAGCGCAACCAGGTGCTGGCCCGCGTCGACTCGCCCGAGCTGACCAACCGCCTGGCCCAGGAACGCAGCAATGTCGACGCCGTGAAGGCCGACCTCGCCCGCGCAGAGGTCGAGGCCCGCCAGCAGACCGCCGCGCTGCAGAGCGCGTTCGAGAACGCCCGCATCGACCAGCAGACCGCCGCCAACGACCTGGCCCGCCAGACCCAGGCCTTCGAGGCCGGCGCCACGGCACGCATGCAGGTCGAGCGCGCCCAGGACGCACTGGCCAAGGCCAAGCTTGCGCACGATCAGGCCCGCGACCTGCGCGGCCTCAAGACCGACAGCCTGGCCCTGGACGTGCAGGCCAAGAAGAGCGCGCTGGCCCGCCAGCAGCTGCTGGTGGCCGACCTGGAGCGCCAGGTGGGCGAGCTGTCGGTGCGCTCGCCGGTGGACGGCCAGGTCGGCCAGCTCTTCATCCCCGACCGCACCAACGTCGCCCGCGACGCCAAGCTGCTGTCCGTCATCGACCTGTCGGCGCTGGAAGTGCAGATGCAGGTGGCCGAGAGCTTCGCCCGCGAGCTGCAGCCCGGCATGCCCGGCGAGATCAACGGCAACGGCCAGCGCTGGGCCGGCCAGGTCAGCTCGGTGTCGCCCGAGGTCGTGGGCGGCGAGGTCTCGGCACGGTTGCGCTTTGCCGGCCAGCAGCCCGAGCAGCTGCGCCAGAACCAGCGCCTGTCGGTGCGCGTGCTGCTGGACAAGCGCGACAAGGTGCTGGGCGTGACGCGCGGCAGCTTCGTCGACGACGGCGGCGGCAGCTATGCCTATGTGGTGCGCGGCGGCGTGGCGGAGAAGGTCGCCATCAAGCTGGGTGCGCGCTCGCTGGAGCGGGTCGAGGTGATCTCGGGCCTGTCGGCCGGGGACCGCGTCGTCATCTCCGGGTCGGACAACTTCAAGGGCGCGGAGCGCGTCCTGATTGCGGATTGAGGGTTGGGCGTGATGCTGAGTCAGGTTGCTTTGACGGCTGTCCTTAAGACTCCCTGCAGTGCCGCGGGAGTCCGCCCCGCGAGGGCGGGTAACTTTTCTCTGACGCGCCAGAGAAAAGTCACCAAAAGAGGAGCGCTGATGCAATCCGCACTCGAGCGGGATGAGGCGCTCGCAAGCTCGAAATGGACGGCGCCCCGAAGCGAACCGCTGCGCTCTCGCACACGACTTGTGGCGAGCACCAGCGATCGGGCCTTCAAGCCAGTTAACGCCGGCTGCACGCCGGGCTCATCAGGAAATACCGAGCAGCCGCGTCGCCCGAGCGACGCTGCATTGGGCTGTTTTGGTGAGCCCGGCGTGCAGCCGCGCGTCGAACGGGGTGATGGTGCGATGAGCTGCGCAGGTGACAAGTCGTGTGCGAGAGCGCAGCGGTTCGCTTCTTGTCGCAATGCCGCTGGCCGTTTTCGCGCGCCGCTCATCGCGGCGTCGCGATCGTGTGCGGTTCAGGGCCTCTTCTTTGGTGACTTTCTTCTGGCCCCGCAGAAGAAAGTTACCCGGCCGCCGGGACGGACTCCCGGCACCTTGCCAGAGAGCAAGTGCCAGTTAGACAAACCAAGCCCTCGGCAAAGCTGATCGCGACCAACTCAATCCAAACGAACAGGACACCTCCCATGCTCCAGATGGAAAAACTGCAGAAGGTCTACCGCACCGAGATGGTCGAGACCTATGCGCTGCGCGACTTCAACCTGACCGTCAACGAGGGTGAGTTCGTCGCAGTGACCGGGCCCTCGGGCTCCGGCAAGACGACCTTCCTGACCATTGCCGGCCTGCTGGAGGCCTTCAGCGCCGGCCGCTACAAGCTCGACGGCATCGACGTCAGCCGTATGGGCGACGCCGAGCGCTCGCGCATCCGCAACCAGAAGATCGGCTTCATCTTCCAGGCCTTCAACCTGATCCCCGACCTGAGCGTGCTCGACAACATCGAGGTGCCGCTGCGCTACCGGGGCTACGGCAGTGCCGAGCGCAAGAAGCGCGCCGCCGATGCGCTGGCCCGTGTCGGCCTGTCGGCCCGCGGCCGCCACTACCCGGCCGAGCTGTCCGGCGGTCAGCAGCAGCGTGTCGCCATCGCCCGCGCCCTCGCCGGCGAGCCGCGCCTGCTGCTGGCCGACGAACCCACCGGCAATCTCGACAGCGCGATGGCGCGCAGCGTCATGGAGCTGCTGGAAGAGCTGCACCGCGACGGCGCCACCATCGTCATGGTCACCCACGACCCCCAGCTGGCCGCCCGCGCCCAGCGCAATGTGCACGTCATCGACGGCCAGGTCGTCGACCTGACCGCCGAATTGAAGACGACCCTGGCCGTCGCCTAAGCCCATGCGTCCTTTGATCCTCGTCCTCGCGCTGCTGACCGCCACCGCGGCCCGCGCCGACGACCTGCTGCAGGTCTGGGCCCAGGCGCGTGCGGCCGATCCGCTGCTGCGCCAGGCCGCGGCCTACAACGGCGCGCAGGAAGCCGCCTCGCGCGAAGCCCGCGCCGCCCTGCTGCCGCAGTGGAGCCTGCAGAGCAGCGAGCAGCGCGAGAACGGCAGCGGTGCCCGCGTGCGCACGACGACGAGCAGCCTCAGCCAGCCCCTGGTCGACCTGGCCGCGCTGCGCGAATGGGATGCCAGCCGCAGCCAGGCCTCCGCCCAGGTCGCCCGCTTGGCCGCCGCCGAGCAGGCCGCGCGGGCGCGGGTGGCCGATGCCTATTTCGGCCTGCTGTCGGCCCAGGCCCAGCTGGCCACGGCCCGCGCCAATGAAGAGGCCTTCGCCCGCCAGGTCAGCGAGGCTGACACCCGCTTCAAGGCCGGTCTGTCGGCCCAGGTCGAGGCCGACCAGTCGCGCGCCTACCGCGAGCTGGCGCGTGGCAATACGCTGGCCGCCGAACTCAATGTGGCCGATGCGCGCGAGGCGCTGGCCCAGCTGACGGGCACTCCCGTCGCCGCACTGCAGCCGCTGCGCCGTGCGCTGACCGCCCAGCCATTGCCGGACGACGCCGAGGCCTGGGTCCAGCGCGCGCTGCAGGCCAACCCCGAWCTGCGCGCGCTGCAGCTGGACGTGCAGGCCAGCGAGCAACGCATCTCCGCCGCACGCGCCGGCCATCTGCCAACGCTGAGCGTGGGTGTGGACACGACGCAGCGCCGCGGCGATGGCGTCTCGGCGCTGGACGCCAGCCGCACGCCGACGCTGATCGGGCTGCGCCTGACCGTGCCGCTGTTCGCCGGTGGCTCAGTAGCCGCCGCGGCCGACCGCGCCGGCTTCCAGCGCGACGCCGCGCGCGAGCAGCTCGAAGCCGGCCGCCGCGCCGTGCTGCGCGAGGTTCGCGCCCAGCATCTGGCCGTCGGCCAGGGCGAGGTGCAGCTGCGCTCCACGCAGGTCGCCGTCGAGGCCGCCGAGCGCGCGCTCGAAGCCACCCGCACCGGCCTCACGCTCGGCACGCGCAGCACCACCGACCTGCTCCTCGCCATCCAGACCCTGGCCGGCGCGCAGAACGCGCAGACCCAGGCCCGCCACCGCCATGTGCTGGCCCTGCTGGCCCTGCACCAGGCGGCCGGTTCGCTCGGTGACGCCGAGCTCACCACCGTCAACGCCCTCCTGGAGAAAAACTGATGTTCCTCCACTACCTCGAACTCGCCTGGCGCAACACCCTTGCCGCCAAGGGCCTCTCCGCGTTGATGGTCTTGGCCCTGGCCCTGGGCATCGGCGCCTGCATGACGACGCTGACCGTCTACCACGTGCTGTCGGGCGATCCGATCCCGCACAAGAGTGCGCGTCTGTTCAATGTGCAGCTCGACGCCTCGGACATGGTCGGCTGGAAAGCCGGCGAAGAGCCCAACTTCGACCTGACCCGCTTCGACGCGACGGCGCTGCTGCGCGACAAGAAAGCGATGCGCCAGACCATGTCCAGCGGCTTCAACACCGCCGTGGGCCTGTCGGATGCCCAGGTCAAGCCGATCTTCTCGGGCGTGCGCATGACGTCGGCCGACTTCTTCGCGATGTTCGATGCGCCCTGGCAATACGGCGGCGGCTGGAACGCGACCGACGACGAAGCCGAGGCGCGCGTCGCCGTCATCTCGGCGTCGCTGAACGAGAAGCTCTTCGGCGGCGCCAACAGCATCGGCAAGGAAGTCATCGTGCGCGGCCAGCCGCTGCGCATCGTCGGCGTGCTCAAGCCCTGGAAGGTGCAGCCGCACTTCTGGGACCTGACGCTGGGCAGCTACACCGAGACCGAGGACTTCTACCTGCCGTTCTCGACGGCGATGGCGCTCAAGATGGGCCATTGGGGCAATATGAATTGCTGGGCCCGTGGCGCCAACGGCGGCAGCTCGCTGGACTTGAACGCCAGCTGCTCCTGGATCCAGTACTGGGTCGAGTTCGCCAAGCCCGAGGACGCTAGCGCCTACCGCGACTACCTCGTCGCCTTCTCCGAAGCCCAGCGCAAGGCCGGCCGCTACGAGCGCCCGACGAATGTGCGCCTGCGCGATGTGATGGACTGGTTGGGCTCGCAGAAGGTGCTGCCCGCCGACGTGCGCCTGCAGACCTGGCTGGCCTTCGGCTTCCTGGCCGTCTGCGTCGTCAACATGGTGGGCCTGCTGCTGGCCAAGACGCTGCGCCGCAGCGGCGAGATCGGCGTGCGCCGGGCCCTGGGCGCCACGCGCGGCGACATCTTCAAGCAGTTCGTCGTCGAGGCCGGCCTGCTCGGCCTGGCCGGTGCGCTGCTGGGCCTGCTGTTCGCCCAGGGCGGGCTGTGGCTGGTGCGTCAGAGCCCGAACGAATATGCCCGCCTGGCCGAGCTCGACGCCAGCATGCTGGCCCTGACGCTGGGCCTGGCCTTGCTGGCCAGCCTGCTCGCCGGCCTGCTGCCCGCCTGGCGTGCCGCCCTCGTCACCCCCGCCGTCCAACTGAAAGTCTCTTGACTTGTGTGCCAGACCGCCCGAGCGAAGCGAGTAGCTCGGGCATCAACTGACTGAAAACATGTTCACAGACCTCATGCCCATCCTGTCCACGCTGCGCCGCCACCGCATCGCAGCCGGCCTCATCGTGCTGGAGGTGGCGCTGTCCTGCGGCATCGTCACCAACGCGCTGCACCTCATCCAGACCCGCGTCCAGGCGCTGAACACCGACAGCGGCCTGGCCGAGTCCGAGATGGCCGTGCTGACGCTGCGCGGCAGCAAGCCGCAGCCGCCCGAGCGCACCGCGAGCATCGTGGCCGAGGACATCGCGCAGGTGCGCGCCATCCCGGGCATCAAGGCCGCCACGGTGGCCAACCAGATCGTCTACGGCAACAACAGCAACAACAGCGGCGTGTCGATGGAGCCCGACAACAAGGGCGTGCGCATCAGCGCGGCGCAGTACGCGGCCGACGACCAGATGCTGCCGACCTTCGGGCTCAAGCTGCTCGAGGGCCGCAACTTCACGGCCGACGAGATCCTGGACGGCTTCCAGGTCTTCAGCGTCTCCGATCCCAAGATCGGCCAGCTCATCATCAACAAGTTGATGGCCGACAAGCTCTTCCCCGGCGTCTCGGCGGTGGGCAAGACGGTCTACATCTTCGGCAACTCGCCGTCGACCGTCATCGGCGTCGTCGACACGCTGACGCACACCCAGCTGCACCGCGCCCGCGGCGGCAACGACGGCGGCAACGCGATGATCCTGCCGCTGCGCGGCGGCGGCTCCTACATCATCCGTGCAGAGCCGGGCCAGCTGGACGCCAAGATCAAGGCCGCAACAGCCGTGCTCGAAGCCGGCAACAAGGGGCGTGTCGTCACCCAGGCCAAGCCGCTGACCGAGATGCGCGCCGATTTCTATGCCCAGGACCGCGCGATGGCCTGGCTGATGGGCGGCGTCTGCGTGGCGCTGCTGCTCGTCACCGCCATGGGCATCGTCGGTCTGGCCAGCTTCTGGGTGCAACAGCGCACCCGCATGATCGGCACGCGGCGCGCATTGGGCGCCACCGAGACCCAGATCCTGCGCTACTTCCAGCTCGAGAACCTGCTGCTGACGACGACCGGCATCCTCATCGGCCTGGGCGGCGCCTGGGGCCTGAGCCAGCTGCTGATGCAGAGCTATGAGCTGCCACGCCTGCCCGGCGCCTACCTGATCGCCGGCGCGCTGGTGCTGTGGCTGCTGGGCCAACTGGCCGTCTGGGTGCCGGCACGCCGGGCCGCGCGCCTGTCCGCCGTGGCGGCGCTGCGCTCCTAAGGTCTGGAGCGGGCCAAGGCCCGTCTCGCCACCGGTCGGGCGCGCTCTGGCAGGATGAGGGCATGAGCCGTGCCGTCACATCCCGCCGCTCGTGGCGGCGCCTTGCCGCCCTGGGGCTGCTCGCGGTGCTGGGCCTGCAGGTCGGCTGCGCCACGCTGGACGAGCGCCAGCGTGACTGGATCTTCCAGCCCGGCGACCGCACCTGGGCCGGCGGCCTCGCCGCGGCGCAGGGCATGGAAGACGTCTGGATCGCCTTCGACAGCCGCGTCGACTACCGCGGCTTCGGCCGCAGTTCGGCGGGCCTGCCGTCGGAGGCCATGGCCGCCGAGGATGCCCGCGCGGCCTGGGACTGGCTGGCGCGCCAGCATCCGGCGCAGCGCCGCTTCATCTTCGGCCATTCACTGGGTGGCGCCATCGCCGTGCAGCTGGCCAGCGAGGTCGGCGACGAGGATGGGCTCATCGTCGAGGGCAGCTTCACGTCCATCCCCGACGTCGTCAGCACCTTCCGCTGGGGGTGGCTGCCGGTCTCACCGCTGATCACGCAGCGTTTCGATGCGGCCTCGCGCGTTGCCGACGTCGGCTCGCCGCTGCTGGTGGTGCATGGCAGCCAGGACAGCCTCATTCCCCACCGCCTCGGCCAGGCGCTGTACGAGCGTGCCCAGGCGCCCAAGCGTTTCCTGCTCGTCGAGGGCGGCTCCCACCACAACACCAATGCCGTCGGCCAGGCGCAGTACCGCGAGGCGCTGGCCGAGCTGTTCGCGCTGCGCTGAACAGACTCAGCTCGCCGTCTGCAGGCTGCGCAACTCGTTGGCCCAGTCGGCCCAGTGCTTGCGCACCTGGGCGCGCTGTTCGCCGTTCAGGCCGTTCAGCAGCTTCAGCAGGCTGGCGGTGACCTCATCACGGTAGGGCTGCTCGGACGGCAGCGTCAGCGCATTGCTCATGAACAGCGCGTTGCCGCCGGCCAGGTCGTGGCGCGACCAGGCCTTCAGCGCCTCCACCGTGCGTGCCTGCCGCGTGGCGCGGCCCTGGGCCATGGCCGCCAAGTCGAAGTGCCAGCCCTGCGCGTCGGCGCGGGCCTGCTTGCGTGTGGACCGGTCCAGGTCGCCCAGCCAGCGTTCCAGATTGGTCGTGTAGCGCTTGGCGCGCTCGCCCGGGCCGCCACTGCCGGCGTGCTTGTCGCGCCATTCGGCCGTCTTCTCGTCCATTTCCTTTTGCAGGTGCTGCCACTGATCGGGTCGCAGGTCGGCCAGGATGGGCGCGGCCAGCGGCGCGGCCTGCTGCAGGCAGCGCTCCAGGCTGGCGCGCGCACCGCGCTCCAGCGCCAGCAGCTCGTCCGGCGTCACGCCGTTGTCCAGCGCCGTGTTGGCCTGGCGCAGCAGCGCCAGCCAATGCGGCAGCTCTTCGCGGCGGTGCCAGGCCTGCCAGGCCTGCAGCTTTTCCTTCAGCCGACTCTCCTGGCTGCTGTCCAGGTCCAGATAGTGGTCGGCCCACAGGCCGACCAGCAGCGGCAGCTGGTTGTAGGCCAGCGTCAGGCTGGAGCAGCCGATCAGGCCCAGCAGGGCCGTCAAGGTGAGCAGGGTTGCAAGTCGCTTCAGCAGTCGCATGGGCAGCATCGTGACAAGGCCGGGCGGCGTTGTCGGGCCTGGGGTCTTGCGGGTCGATTCATGGGCCGCCCAGGCGTCGATAAGGGACAGCGCCACCCCGGCCGACCCGCACCAGGGCCAGGGCTTGCTGCACGTCAGGCAATCCGCGTGCCTGCGCCTCCAGCTCGGCCGCCTGTTCGGCGCGCTCGACGCAGCCTTCCAGATAGACGACGCGCCCCTGCACGGTGAACCACAGGCTGCTGGGATGCAGGGCCGCTGCGCCGGCCAGCCGCGGGCGCAGGGCCTGGGCGATGGCGGCGTCGTAGTGGAAGGCATTGGGTTCGCGGCATTCACCTTGGAGCCAGCAGGTCGTGCCGCGCTCGGCGCGGTGGTGGGCCTGCACGCGGGCCTCGGCCGCGGTGACGCGCGGGCCGAGCGGCTCGGGGCAGCCGGCGATGTCGCTGGACACGGCCTCGAAGGGATCGTTGAAGCGGTTCAGCGCGGTCTCGTCGGCGCTCCCCGCCAGCAGCAGTGCCAGCAGCGACAGGGCTTTCAAGGGCAGGCCGTGCGTTGCATGGGGAAGTCGATGCCGCGCTCCTTGCCCTTCATGCTGCCTTCGATGCGCGCCACCAGCCGGTCGGCGGCCTCGCGCCGGTAGATGACGCGTTGCGGGAAATCGTGAGTCGGGTTCTCGAACACCGCTTCGGCTTCTCCTTGGCGCAGCAAGCCGAACTCCGTCGGCGGCCGGCCCTGGGGTTGGGCGACATAGCTCAGCTTGCCGTCGGCATCGGCGCGGATCTGCATGAACTCGAACTCGACGACGCGGCCGTTCTTCAGGGTGCGCGCCATGCCCAGCATCAGGCCGCCGGCCGGCGCCATCCACTGCTCGACCGAGCCGGCCTCGCGCCCCTGCTGCACCCAGCAGCCGGCCAGCCACTCGACGGGCGCGAAGGGGTTGGCCTGGGCCGAGGCGCAGGCGGCCAGCAGGAGGGCGGGGAACAGCTTCAAGAGCTTCATGCGCTTCATGTCATGGATTTTGAGCCGCGCGGTTATCGTTGGCGCCCTCACAAACCCAGGGGGCTGTTTACGCTACGGGAATCGGGTGCGTTGCCACTCAAAAGCCCGCGAGCAAGGCGCGAAGTCGAAGCTGGGGTCATCCCCAGCGAGGCTTCGCAGCGCCGCGCGCGGGCTTTCGAGTGACAACCCGTTGGGAGAGTGTCTGCGCAGGCGCATGGCATCGTTGCGCGCTTTGCTTGGGCATGAGCCCAGGCGGCGTCGCACGCCTTGCCCTGCGCCCGCGCAGGCACTCTCGCACCGATTCCCGTAGCGTAAACAGCCCCCCCACCGTGTCCCATCCGGATCTGCCGCACACCTTCAAGCTGTTGACGATCTGGCTGCTGGTCGGCCTGGTCATCTTCCTGGGCTTCCAGTTCTGGGAGCATGAACGCCAGTCCAGCCGCTTCCAGCTGGCGGGCGAGGCCATCGTGCTGACGCGCGGCGACGACGGGCATTTCCACTGGCCGGGGCGGGTTGCCGGCATCGAGGTCGACTTCCTGGTCGACACCGGCGCCACGACGACGGCCCTGCCCCAGGCCCTGGCCGAGCGCGCCGGGCTCAAGCCCCTGGGCGCCGTGCGGACCCATACCGCCGGCGGCGCCGTGCGCGGCTTCCTGGCGCGGGCCGACATCGTGCTGGAAGGCGGCGTGCGCGCCGACAAGCTGGCGGTGACCGTGCTGCCCGACCTGGGCGCGCCGCTGCTCGGCATGGACGTGCTGGGGCGCCTGCATTTCAGCCAGAAGCCCGGTGAACTCCGCATCGAGCCCAAGCCATGATTCGAGCCCTTTCGCTTTCCCTCGCCATCGCCTTCACGCTGCTCGTGGGCGTGGCGCAGGCGGCCTGCCCACCGGAACCCAGGGTTCCGACGCCGGAGCAGATCAAGTCGTGGCTGGCCCGTGCGCCCGACCGCGGCCTGCTGTGGCGCATCAGCCGCGATGGTCACAGCAGCTATCTGTACGGCACCCTGCATATCGGCAAGCCGGAGTGGATCATTCCCGGTCCGGCCCTGCGTGCCGCCTGGGACGCCACCGAGGTGCTGGCCGTGGAGCTGGACCCGGCGGACGTGCCCGCGGCGCTGGAAACCGTGCAGAAGCTGCCGCTGTCGCCCGCGCTGGCCCGGCGCATGGATGCGCAGGCCCGTGCGGCCTGCCTGCCCCCCAACGCCCTCAGCGCGCTGCCGGCCATGCTGCAGCTCAGCACGCTGACGCTGTTGGAGGTGCGGCGTGACGGCTTCGACGCCGGCTTCGGCCAGGACCTGTCCCTGATGGCGCGCGCCAATGTCGAAGGCCGGCCGGTGCAGTCGCTGGAGAGCGTGCAGGAGCAACTGGCGGCGCTGGAACCGGCGGCCGCGGAATTGCCGGTCATCGTCGACGCCGCGCTCAAGCAGATGCAGCGCGGCCAGGTGCGGGCGCCGCTGCGCAAGCTGGCCGAGGCCTGGTCGCGCGGCGACCTCGGCACCTTGGCCGACTACCCGCGCTGGTGCGCCTGCGCCGACACGCCGGCCGAGCGCGCCTGGCTCAAGCGCGTCAACGACGACCGCAACGGCCCGCTGGCCGCGCGCATCACCGCCCTGCACGCCGCCGGCCAGCGCCTGCTGGTGGCCGTGGGCGCCTTGCACATGAGCGGGCCCCAGGCCCTGCCCAGGTTGCTGGCCGAGCAGGGTTTTACCGTCGAAGCCCTGCTGCCCGCGAAGTAGCATCCACAGCGTTGGACGACCCAGGAGACACCATGAGCGACAACAGCTTCACCAAGTTCGTGCCCGGCTTCGAGTTCCTGCAGGGCCTCGTCAAGAACGCCGGCTCGGCCCTGCCCGGCATCGGCCAGTGGGTCGCGCCGACGCTCAACCCGGAGGAGCTCTCCAAGCGCATCGAGGAGCTGCGCACCGTGCAGTTCTGGCTGGAGCAGAACGCGCGCATGCTGGCCGCCACCATCCAGGCGCTGGAGGTGCAGCGCATGACCCTGTCCACGCTCAAGTCCATGAACGTGCCGCTGGCCGACCTGCGCGACAGCCTCAAGCTGCCCAGCGGCGACGGCACCTCCTGGCCCGGCATCCCGCCCGAGATCCTGGCTGCCGCGGCGCCCGTAGCCCAGGCCGCCGCCAGCACGGCTGCCACCTCGGCCAAGACCGCGGCCAAGGTGGCGGCCAAGACCGTGAAGACTGCCGGCGACGCGGCCAAGGCCGTGGCGGACAACCCCGCCGGCGTCGTCGACCCGACGCAATGGTGGACGGCGCTGAGCCAGCAGTTCACGCAGCTGGCCACCTCGGCCATGAAGGACACCGCCACCGATGCGGCCAAGAACCTGGCCGGCACCCTCGTCAAGCAGAGCTTCGACGCCGCCAGCGACACGCTCAAGCGCGCCGCCAGCGTGCCGGCCACGGTGGTCGGCAGCGTCGCCAAGGGCTTTGCGTCGGGCGCCGCGCCCAAGCCGGCGGCCCGGACCGCTGCCAAGACCACCACCACGAAAACGGCGGCCAAGACCGCGCGGCGCAAGGCTTGAGGCCGGGGCGCGCCCAGGCCGCGAGCGGGCGATGAGGCGCCGGCCGCTGCTGTTCATGCTCGCGGCGGGCGCCGCCGCCGAGGCGCCCGCGCGCGCCAAGCCGCTGGTCTACCCCCAGCACGACCCCGGCCGTGTGCCGCAATGGCACTACATGCAGGAGGTCATCAAGCTCGCCATCACGCGCAGCGGCACCGACTACGAGCTGCTGGAGTCACCCGTGCCGATGACGCAGGCGCGCGTCGTGCGCGAGCTGGCGGACCGCAGCGGACGCATCGACCTGTGCTGGACCATGACCAGCATCGAGCGCGAGGGCCAGATGCTGCCGGTGCGCGTGCCGATGGATCGTGGCCTCATCGGTTGCCGCATCGCCTTCGTCCGCCCCGAGGACGTGGATCGCTGGCGCGAGCTGCGCGACCTCAGCGAGCTCTCGCGCTACGTTGCCGGCCAGGGCCAGGATTGGCCGGACACCGGCATCCTGCGCGCCAATGGCCTGCCGGTGCAGGGCATCAGCCGCTACGAGGCGCTGTTCGACATGCTGAGGCTGCGCCGCATCGACTACTTCCCGCGCGCCGTCTTCGAGATCGACGACGAGGCGGCCACGCCGCAGGCCCACGACCTCGTCATCGAACCCCATGTGCTGCTGCGCTACCCGGCGGCCTCCTATCTTTTCGTGCGCCCGGATCGGCCGCAGCTGGCGGCCGAGCTGCAGCGCGGCATGGATTCGGCGGCCAGCGACGGCAGCCTGGCCCGCCTCTTCCAGCAGTATTTCGGCGACCTGATGCGCCGCCACCACCTGGCCCGGCGCCGCCAGCTGCTGCTGAAGAACCCGCTGCTGCCGCCCGAGACGCCGCTGCACAAGCCGGCCTACTGGCTCTCCCTCGAAGGCTAAAGTGGGCCCGCCATGAATGCCCCGCTGGACCTCGCCGCCCGCCGCGCCGCCCTCATTGCAGCCCTCGCGCCGCTGCTGCCCGCCCACGCCCTGCTGCACCAGGCCGAGCAGACCACGCCCTATGAATGCGACGGTCTGACCGCCTACCGCCAGCGCCCGCTGGCCGTGGCCCTGCCCGAGACCGAGGCCCAGGTGGCGGCTGTGCTCAAGGCCTGCCATCGCCTCGGGGTGCCCGTCGTCGCGCGCGGCGCGGGCACGGGTCTGTCGGGTGGCGCGATGCCGCATGAGCTGGGCGTCACGCTGGCCCTGGCCAAGTTCAACAGGATCGTGTCGCTGGACCCGCTGTCGCGCACGGCCCGCGTGCAATGCGGCGTGCGCAACCTGGCGATTTCCGAAGCTGCCGCGACTCACGGCCTCTACTACGCGCCCGACCCCAGCAGCCAGATCGCCTGCAGCATCGGCGGCAACGTCGCCGAGAACAGCGGCGGCGTGCACTGCCTGAAATACGGCCTGACGCTGCACAACGTGCTGCGTGTGCGCGGCTTCACGGCCGAGGGCGAGCCCATCGAGTTCGGCAGCGAGGCGCTCGACGCCCCGGGCCTGGACCTGCTGGCCCTCGTCATTGGCAGCGAGGGCATGCTGGCCGTCGTCACCGAGGTCACCGTCAAGCTGGTGCCCAAGCCGCAGCTGGCGCGCTGCATCATGGCCAGCTTCGACGATGTGCGAAAGGCCGGCGACGCCGTCGCGGCCATCATCGCGGCCGGCATCATCCCGGCGGGCCTGGAGATGATGGACAAGCCGATGACGGCCGCCGTCGAGGACTTCGTGCATGCCGGCTACGACCTCGAGGCCGAGGCCATCCTGCTGTGCGAGAGCGATGGCACGCCCGAGGAGGTGGCCGAGGAGGTGGCGCGCATGGAGGCCGTGCTGCAGGCCAGCGGCGCGACGCGCTGCCAGGTCAGCGCCGACGAGGCCCAGCGGCTGAAGTTCTGGAGCGGCCGCAAGAACGCCTTTCCGGCGTCGGGCCGCATCAGCCCCGACTACATGTGCATGGACTCCACCATCCCGCGCAAGCACCTCGCCACCATCCTGCTCGACATCCAGCAGATGGAGAAAAAGTACGGCCTGCGCTGCGCCAACGTCTTCCATGCCGGCGACGGCAATCTGCATCCGCTGATCCTGTTCGATGCCAACGACCCCGACCAGCTGCACCGCTGCGAGCAGTTTGGCGCCGAGATCCTGGAGCGCAGCGTGGCGCTGGGCGGCACGGTGACGGGCGAGCATGGCGTGGGCGTGGAGAAGCTCAACTCGATGTGCGTGCAGTTCAGCGCCGAGGAGCGCGAGCAGATGCTGGCGCTCAAACGCGCCTTCGACCCGGCGGGCACGCTGAACCCGGGCAAGCAGATCCCGTCCCTCTCCCGCTGCGCCGAGTACGGCCGCATGCATGTGAAGCGCGGCCTGCTGGCCTTTCCGGAACTGGAGCGGTTTTGAGCTTTGCCGACCTGCAGACCCGATTGCGCGATGCGCGCGAGCCGCTGCGCATCCAGGGCCATGGCAGCAAGGACTTCTATGGCGAGGCGCCGCAGGGCGAGCTGCTGTCCACGCTGGAGATGAAGGGCGTGACGGCCTACGAGCCCAGCGAGCTGTTCGTCAGCGCGCTGGCGGGCACGCCGATCGCCGATGTCGAAGCGCTGCTGGCCAAGCGCCACCAGCGCCTGGCCTTCGAGCCACCGCGCTTCGGGGGCCGCGGCACGGTGGGTGGCATGGTGGCCGCCGGCCTGTCGGGGCCGACGCGGGCGGCGTTGGGGTCGGTGCGCGACCACCTGCTGGGCGCCGTGATGATCAACGGCAAGGGCGAGCTGCTGAGCTTCGGCGGCACGGTCATGAAGAACGTCGCCGGCTTCGACGTCAGCCGCGCGCTGGCGGGCTCGCTGGGGCAGCTCGGCCTCATCACCGAAGTCACGCTGAAGGTGCTGCCGCTGCCGGCCGCCATCGCGACGCTGCGCTTCGATTTCGACCAGGCCGCCGCGCTGATGGCGGTCAACCGCTGGGGCGGCGAGCCCCTGCCCATCGAGGCCAGTGCCTGGTGGGACGGTGCCTTGCTGCTGCGCATGGCGGGTGCCGAAGCAGCCGTCGAGGCGGCCTGCCGCAAGCTGGGGGGCGATGTCATTCCGCAAGACATGGCCGAGCCTTTCTGGACCGGCCTGCGCGACCACAGCGACGAGTTCTTCATCGGCGCCGAGCGTGCCGTGGCCGGTGGCGCGCGACTGTGGCGGCTGTCGCTGCCGAGCACGACGCCCGAGCTGAAGCTGCATGGCGAACAGCTCATCGAATGGGGCGGCGCCCAGCGCTGGGTCGTCACGCCGCTGCCGCCGGCCGGCGTGCGCGAGGCGTCTGCTGCGGTGGGCGGGCATGCGACGCTGTTCCGTTCGCTGGACAAGAGCGGCGGTGTGTTCGCGCCGCTGAGCACACCGCTGGCGGCCATCCACAAGCGGCTCAAGGCCAGCTTCGACCCGCATGGCGTGTTCAATCCGGGCCGGCTCTACGCCGCACTGTGATGAACCTGCCCATCCACGACGCCGCCCAGCGCGGCTATACCCAGGCCCCCGACAGCTACCAGCGCGGCCGGCCAGAGTACCCGCAGGCGCTGGCGGCCTGGTTGGAGACAGCGCTCGGCGTGCGTGCAGGTGCGCGGGTGGTCGACCTCGGCGCGGGCACCGGCAAGTTCACCCGGCTGCTGGCCCGCACCGACGCTGCGGTGACGGCGGTGGAGCCGGTCGACGCGATGCGCGAGAAGCTGTCGCAGAGCCTGCCCGGCGTGCGGGCGCTTGCGGGTACGGCGGAGGCCCTGCCATTGGCTGATGCCGAGGCCGACGTGCTGGTCTGCGCCCAGGCCTTTCACTGGTTCGCCAATGGCCAGGCCCTGGGCGAGATGCACCGCGTGCTGAAGCCCGCCGGCCGGCTCGGCCTGGTCTGGAATGTGCGGGACGAATCCTGCGACTGGGTCGCGGCGATCACCGAGATCATCACGCCCTACGAGGGCGATGTGCCGCGCTACTACACCGGCCAGTGGAGGCGCCCTTTCGAGGGGCAGACGCTGTTCGCGCCGCTGCAGCTGACGGAGTTGCCCCACCGCCATGAGGGCTCGTTCGAGCAGGTCGTCATCGACCGCATCGCCTCGGTGAGCTTCATCGCGGCACTGCCCCAGACCGAGCGCGAGATCGTGGAAGCGAAGTTGCGGGCACTCCCGCTGCGCTTCGCCGCGTTGCGCGAACCCGTGATCGCCTTCCCCTATGTGACGCAGGCCTGGTGCGCCGAGCGTCTTGCCAGCAACTGACGGCATGCAAACCACCCTCGCCCCCGAATTCGCCGGTACCCCCGAGGGCACCGAGGCCGAGGCCATCCTGCGGCGCTGCGTGCACTGCGGCTTCTGCACGGCGACCTGCCCGACCTATCAG
This sequence comes from Roseateles sp. P1_C1_2, assembly GCF_056406535.1. Taxonomy (NCBI): domain Bacteria; kingdom Pseudomonadati; phylum Pseudomonadota; class Betaproteobacteria; order Burkholderiales; family Sphaerotilaceae; genus Roseateles; species Roseateles sp. P1_C1_2. The sequence continues at coordinate 250,874 of NZ_JBFUAB010000003.1, read as the reverse complement.
CTGCTCGGCGACGAGCTGGACGGCCCGCGCGGCCGCATCTACCTGATCAAGCAGGTCATGGAGGGCGTGGAGCCGACGCGCGAAACCCAGCTGCATCTGGACCGCTGCATGACCTGCCGCAACTGCGAGACGACTTGTCCGTCGGGCGTCGAGTACGGCCGCCTAGTGGACATCGGCCGCCGCGTCGTCGACGCCAAGGTCGAACGTCCCAATGCCGAGAAGCGCGTGCGCTGGCTGCTGAAGGAGGGGCTGACCTCGCCGCTGTTCAAGCCGGCGATGAAGCTGGGCCAGATGTTCCGGCCCCTGGTGCCGGCGTCGCTGAAGGACAAGGTACCGGCCAGGCCACCAGCCACGGCCCACGACTGGCCGACGCGCCAGCTCAATCGCAAGGTCGCGCTGCTGCTGGGCTGCGTGCAGCCGGCCATGGCGCCCAATATCAACAGCGCCACGGCCCGCGTGCTGGACGCAGCGGGCATCCAGACCGTGGTGGCCGATGGCGCGGGTTGCTGTGGCGCCATCCGCGAGCACCTGGGCGACCACGAGGCTGCGCTGAACGACATGCGCCGCAACATCGACGCCTGGTGGCCGCTGGTCTCGGGCCTGGGCGAGCGTGTCGAGGCCTTGGTCATAAATGCCTCGGGCTGCGGCGTCATGGTCAAGGACTACGCCCATCTGCTGGCCCACGACCCGGCCTATGCCGACAAGGCCAGGCGCGTCAGCGAGATGACCAAGGACCTCAGCGAATTGCTGCCCGAGCTGGTGCCCACGCTGAAGGCGCGGCTCAAGGCCAAGCCGGGCTCGCTGGCCTATCACTCGCCGTGCACGCTGCAGCACGGGCAAAAGCTCAAGGGTGGCGTGGAAGCTTCGCTCGGCGAGCTGGGTTTTCGCATCGCCTGCGCGCCGAGCGACAGCCACCTCTGCTGCGGCTCGGCCGGCACCTATTCGGTGCTGCAGCCCGAGCTGTCCAGGCAGCTGCGCGACCGCAAGCTGGCGGCGCTGGCGCCGCTGCAGGCCGAACAGATCGTCTCAGCCAACATCGGCTGCATCCAGCATCTGCAAAGCGGCACGACCCATCCGGTGCGGCACTGGGTGGAGGTGCTGGACGACGCGTTGAGAGGGGTGAGCGGGTAGCGGGGGCGGCCTCTGAGCGGCTCAAGCACCTCTACGCACTTCGCGCTCCAAGGTCTCGTTGACCTGCTCCAGCTTTTCGGCGGACTCGCTGAGGCGTTCCTCGACCTTCTTCGTCTCGGCGACCGCCCGCTTGACGTCGCCGTCACTCGAACCTTTGGCGAGCTTGGTGTCAAGGACCGCATGCACGACAGCCAGATCGTCAGCGGCGCGCGCCACTTCCTCGGTCGCTTCCTTGTTCTTGGTCAGTGCGTCGTCGAGCGGCGACGCATCCCGCTTTCCCTGCGAATCAGACAACTCGTTAGACATGGCCTCTCCTGGTGCGGCTTTCCCGCTTGGCGTGGTGCGTCCGCCCGCTTGGTGCAGGGGCGGCGCGTCGTCCTACATTATGGGCAGAGCACGCCCTGTATAAACGTCCTTGCCCACTGGCGCCGGCTGGACGAACGATGCCTATCGCGACCATTTTGATCGAAGATAGTGCTGCTATCCGGTCAAGCCTGATTCCGGCCTTGGAGGAGTTTGCGGACGTCGAAGTCATCGCCACCGCCGAGACGGCAGATCAAGGCATTGCGGCGCTGAAGGCGCATGCGGACCAGTGGCGAATTGCGATCGTGGACATGTTGCTGAAAGCGGGCAACGGACTCCAGGTTCTGCGCGCCGGAAGAGCGCGCCGCAGCGATCAGTACATGATCGTGTTGAGCAACTACGCCACGCCGGACATTCGCCGAAAGTCGAGCGAGTGCGGCGCCGACGCAGTGTTCGACAAGTCGACCGAGATCGACCAGTTCCTCGAACTGTGCAAGCAATACTCGACCAACCAGACCCCTCAAACTGCCAATGCCCCAGGCGCCCCGTCGCCCGGCGAAAGCGCCGAGGGAGATCCGGCCCGCGAAACGGTGATCGGTGTCGAAGAGCTGATGGAGCGTGTCGAGATTGACCGGGTCCTGACCGAGGCCGTGAGCGAAGTTGTGGAAAGGAACGCAGCGGCCGTTCGTGATCATCTCGAGCGGCAGGGTGTGGCCTCGAATATGCCCGCGGTCGACGAGCCAAAATCTGATCAGGAGAATGGCACGAGGGGCTCGACGCCAAAGGACTTGCCCAACGGCGAATGACGTGAGAAATGGATGACGCGCAGCCGCGAAGCGGCGCCGTCGCGCCAACAAGCTGCCAGGCGCGCCGAGCCGATGTGTCGGCTTCGTTCTAGACGCGGAAGGTTGAAACGAGCTTCACCAGCTCATCGGCCTGGTGCTTGAGGCTCTCCGCCGCCGCGGCGCTTTCTTCCACCAGGGCGGCGTTCTGCTGCGTGGCCTGGTCCATCTGCGTGATGGCCTGGCCGACCTGGCTGACGCCGGTGCTCTGCTCGCGGCTGGCCGAGCTGATCTCGCGCACGATCTGCGCGACGCGACCGATCGCCGTGACGACCTGCTCCATGGTCTGGCCGGCCTTGTTCACCAGCACGGCGCCCTGTTCGACGCGCTCGACGCTGTCGCCGATCAGGCCCTTGATCTCCTTGGCCGCGTCGGCGCTGCGCTGGGCCAGCATGCGCACCTCGCTGGCGACGACGGCAAAGCCGCGGCCCTGCTCGCCGGCGCGGGCGGCCTCGACGGCGGCATTCAGCGCCAGGATATTGGTCTGGAAGGCGATGGCGTCGATGGTGCCGATGATGTCGCCGATCTTGCGCGAGCTCTCTTCGATGCCCTTCATGCGCTGCACCGCCTCACCGACGACCTCGCCGCCCTGGCGCGCCACCTGGCTGGCGTCATGCGCGAGCTGGTCGGCCTCGCCGGCGTTGTCGGCATTGAGCCTGACCGTGGCCGACAGCTCCTCCATCGATGCCGCCGTCTGCTGGATGGCGCTGGCCTGCTGCTCGGTGCGGGCCGACAGATCGTTGCTGCCGTGCGAGATCTCGGTGCTGGCCGTCGCCACGCCGTTGGCGTTTTCGCGCACCGAGCCGACGAGATGGCGCAGCGCCTGCTGCATCTGCCCCAGGGCCTGCGTCAGCTGGGCGGTCTCGTCGCTGCCGACACTGCGGATGTCGCGCGACAGGTCGCCGCGGCCGACCTCCTCGGCCTCCTGGATGGCCTCGCGCAGCGGGCCGACGACGGAGCGCGTGATCAGCCAGGCGGCCGCGACGCCCACGCTCAGGCAGGCGATGGCGATGACCAGCATGATCATCTGCGTGCGGCGCGCTTCTTCCATGACCTGTTGGGTCTCGACGCGCACGCGCTCGCCCTGGAAGTCGGCCATGCGGCTGATGGCCGCAACATAGGCTTCAGAGGCCGGGCGCATCTTGCCCTCGAGCGTCTGCAGGGCGGCGTCGGCCTCGCCGGCCTTGAGCTGGGCGAAGACCTGGTTGCGGATGTCGACATAGGCCTTGCGCGCGTCGGCGATCTCGGTGAGCAGGGCCTTGCCGCGCTCGGTGTCGACGACCTTGGTCAGGCCCTCCTGCAGCTCGGTAATCTTGGCGCTGGTCGTCTTGATGGCGGGCGAGAAGAACTCGGCCACCGGGCCCGCGCCGCCGGCGCGCGCGACCGCATCGGTGCGGGTGACGTTGAGCTGGGTGGCGGTGCGCCAGTCCTGGGCCATGTCCTGGCGGCGCTGGAGCTCCACCAGCAGGTCGATGTGGGGGCCGACGGCGCCGATCTGCCGGTAGCTCACACCCAGGGCCACCGCCAGCAGCAGCAGCACCAGGCCGAAGCCCAGGCCCAGCCGGGTCCCGATTCGCATGGATTGCATGTTCATCACCGCCTCCAGGTTGATGGCGCGGCGGGCGGCTGTGATCGCGCACCCTGCCGGTGCGTTGACTCTACGTCCGTGCGTGGCGGTTGGTGCAAGGAAAAACACCGCCTGAAGAGGCGGTGTTTGCTCCGAGAGACGAGGTTTTACAGGCCGGCCGCCTTGCGCAGCGCCTGAGCCTTGTCCGTACGTTCCCAGGTGAACTCAGGCTCCTCACGCCCGAAGTGGCCATAAGCCGCCGTCTTCGAATAGATCGGGCGCAGCAGGTCCAGCATCTGGATGATGCCCTTGGGACGCAGGTCGAAGTGCTCGTTGACGAGCTTGGCGATCTGGTCGTCGGGGATGACGCCCGTGCCTTCGGTGTAGACCGTCACGTTCATCGGGCGGGCCACGCCGATGGCGTAGGCGACCTGGATCTGGCACTGGCGGGCCAGGCCGGCGGCGACGATGTTCTTGGCGACGTAGCGCGCGGCATAGGCGGCGCTGCGGTCGACCTTGGACGGGTCCTTGCCGGAGAAGGCGCCACCGCCGTGGGGGCAGGCGCCGCCATAGGTGTCGACGATGATCTTGCGGCCGGTCAGGCCGCAGTCGCCCTGCGGGCCGCCGACGACGAAGCGGCCGGTCGGGTTGATCAGGTACTTGGTGTCGGCGTTGATCCACTCCTTGGGCAGCACCGGCTTGATCAGCTCTTCACGGATGGCTTCGTAGAACTCGTCCGTCATGCGGTCACCGAGCGAGTACTCGGGCGCATGCTGGGTGGAGAGCACGACGGTGTCGATGCTGTGGGGCTTGCCGTCCACATAGCGCATCGTGACCTGGCTCTTGGCGTCCGGGCGCAGGAAGGGCAGGCGGCCGTCCTTGCGCAGCTGGGCCTGGCGCTCGACGAGGCGGTGGGCGTAGTAGATCGGCGCCGGCATCAGCTCGGGCGTCTCGTCGCAGGCATAGCCGAACATCAGGCCCTGGTCGCCGGCGCCGATGTTGAGGTGGTCGTCGGAGGCGTGGTCCACGCCCTGGGCGATGTCGTTGCTCTGCTTGTCGTAGGCGACGAGGACGGCGCAACCCTTGTAGTCGATGCCGTACTCGGTGTTGTCGTAGCCGATGCGCTTGATGGTGTCGCGCGCGACCTGGATGTAGTCGACGTGGGCGTTCGTCGTGATCTCGCCGGCCAGCACGACCAGGCCGGTATTGCACAGCGTCTCGGCGGCCACGCGGCTGCGCGGGTCCTGCTCGAAGATCGCGTCCAGGATGGCGTCCGAAATCTGGTCGGCCACCTTGTCGGGGTGTCCTTCAGAAACAGATTCAGACGTGAAGAGGAAATCGTTCGCCACTTTTAAACTCCGGTTGCTTAGTTGACGGCGTCGCCGTTGCTCCAGGAGGATGCGGCGAACGCTTTAGCGGGATTTATGGATCGCCCCGCAAGTAGTTCAGTAACTCGGCGATCCGGCGATTATAAGAAACATGGGCTTGGTCTTTCGTTTGTTGTCCCGGCTGCCCTTGGCGCTTTTGCACGCTTTGGGCGGGCTGCTGGGCTGGGCCGTCTATTTCGCCTCGGGGGTCTACCGGCGGCGCTTCCAGGCCAATGTGGCCCAGGCGGGGGTGGCCTGGGGTGACGCGCGGCCGGCGATTGCGGCCGCCGGCCGCATGGCGGCGGAGCTGCCTTGGCTGTGGATAGCCACCAAGCGCCAGCCGCTGGGCGACAGGCTGCGCTGGGAGGGCGGCGAGCTGATTGCCGCGGCCCTTGAACAAAAGCGCGGCCTTGTCATGCTGACGCCGCATATGGGTTGCTTCGAGATCTGCGCCCAGGCCATTGCCGAGCGTTTCACGACGGCCGAGGCCCCCATCACGGTGCTCTACCGCCCGGCGCGCCAGGCCTCGCTGCGCGAGGTGATGGCCGGATCGCGCGAGCGCGCTGGCCTGGCCACCGCACCGGCGTCTCTGGCCGGTGTGCGCCAGATGATCCGTGCGCTGCGCAAGGGGGAGGTCATCGGCCTGCTGCCCGACCAGGTGCCGCCGGACGGCCTCGGCGTGTGGGCGCCCTTCTTCGGCCAACCCGCCTACACGATGACGCTGGCCGCCCGCCTCGTGCAGCAGACGGGAGCGGCGGTGCTGTTGATCTGGGGCGAGCGTCTGCCCGGCGGGCAGGGCTTCGTCGTGCATGTGCTGCCGGCGCCCGACATCGCCAAGGACGCGCCGGCCGAGGCGGCCGCCGCGACCATCAATGCCGCCATGGAGAGTGTGATCCGGCGCGCACCGGGGCAGTACATGTGGGGCTACCACCGCTATAAGCAGCCGCGTGGCCTGGATATCGGGGCCGCCCCCGATAATCCGGCTCCATGAGATTGCGCTTCACCAAGATGCACGGCGCCGGCAATGACTTCGTCGTCATCGACGCGACGAAGCAGCCCTTCGCGCTGACCAAGGAGCAGATGCGCCTGCTCGGCGACCGCCGCTTCGGTGTCGGCTGCGACCAGATCCTCGTCATCGAGCCCAGCCAGGACGCCGGCGCGGACTTCCGCTACCGCATCTTCAACAACACCGGCGACGAGGTGGAGCATTGCGGMAACGGCTCGCGCTGCTTCGTGCGCTTCGTCGTCGACGCCGGGCTTACGACCAAGCGCGAGATCCAGGTCGACACGATGAATCGCCGCCTGCTGCTGAAGCTGCAGGACGACGGCCGCGTGACGGTCAACATGGGTGCGCCAGCCTTCGAGCATGCGGCCCTGCCTTTCGACGCCCGGGGCCTGACGCCGCGTCTGGTGAACGGCTTCGAGCTCTGGCCCATCGAGGGTGCGGAGCTGGGCGTCGTCTCCATGGGCAACCCGCATGCGGTGCAGCGCGTCGACGACGTCGAGACGGCGCCGGTGCTGACCCAGGGCCCGCTGATCGAGCAGGACTCGCATTTCCCCCGGCGCGTCAACGCCGGCTTCATGCAGGTGCTGGCCCGCGACGGCATCGCGCTGCGCGTTTTCGAGCGCGACGCCGGCGAGACCCTGGCCTGCGGTACGGGCGCCTGCGCGGCCGTCGTTGCGGGCATCCGCGCTGGCTGGCTGGACGAAGCGGTGGAAGTGCAGACGCGCGGCGGCCTGCTGCGCATCGAATGGGCGGGTGGCGAGAACCCGGTGCTGATGACCGGCCCCGCAGTGAAAGTTTTTGACGGAGAGATCACGCTGTGAGTTCCAACCCGGCCGCTGACGCGGTGCAAGGCATCACCGAAACCGACATCGCCAACTACCTGGCGGCCACACCCGGTTTCTTCGAGCGCCACGCGGCGCTGCTGGCCAGCGTGCAACTGCAGCACCCGCATGGCGCGCGCGCCGTGTCGCTGCAGGAGCGCCAGGCCGAGATGCTGCGCGACAAGATCAAGGGCCTGGAGATGCGGGTCATCGACATGATCCGCAACGGCCAGGACAACGTCGCCATCGCCGACCGCCTGCACCGCTGGACGCTGGCCGTCATGCGCGCCGTCGGCACGCCCGAGCTGCCCAACGTGCTGCTGGCCGAGCTGCGCCACCAGTTCATGATCCCGCAAGCCGGCCTGCGCCTGTGGGGTGTGGCGCCCGAGCACGAGGCGTTGGAGTTCGCGGCCTCGGTCAGCACCGACGTGCGCAGCTTCGCCTCCAGCCTGAGCCAGCCCTATTGCGGCGTGAACTCGGGCTTCGAGGCGGCGCGCTGGCTGGGCCTGTCCGAGAGCGGCGGCACGGCGACCTCGCTGGCGCTGATCCCGCTGCACCAGCCCAGCGCCAACGAGGACAAGCCCTTCGGCCTGCTGGTGCTGGGCTCGCCCGACCCGACGCGCTACACGGCCGAGATGGGCACCGACTTCCTGACCCGCGTCGGCGAGATTGCCAGTGCCGGGCTGGCGGGGTTGCTCGCTGCATGATGGAGCTGGCGCAGGACTTCACGGAGTTCTTGCAGCACGCCCGCGTGCAGCAGCGCCTGAGTCCGCGCACGCTGCGCATCTACACCGATGGCCTGGAGCGCCTGCAGGCCATGCTGGCCTCAAGCGCCATCGATGCGCGCGCCCTCAGCATCGCCCAGGCGCGCCGCCTCGCCGCGCTGCTGCATCGCGAAGGCCTGGCGCCCAAGTCGATTGCGCTGCTGCTGTCGGTCTGGCGCAGCGCCTACCGCTGGCTGGGCCTGCAGGGTCGCGTCGCGCTGAATCCCTTCGATGGCCTGCGCGCGCCCAAGGCGCCCAAGCCCTTGCCCAAGGCCCTGGGCGTGGACGATGCGGTGCAACTCGCCGCCTACACGCCCGAGGCCGCGGCCGACCCGGTGCTGGAGGCGCGCGACCGCGCCATGGTCGAGCTGCTCTACGGTGCCGGCCTGCGTGCTTCCGAGCTGACGGGCCTGGACGCCCAGGCCAGTCGCCAGGCCGACGGCTGGGTCGACCTGCAAGCTGGCGAGGTGCATGTGCTGGGCAAGGGCGGCAAGCGCCGCAGCACGCCGCTGGGCAAGGCCGCGGCCGAGGCGCTGCGGGCCTGGCTGGCCGTGCGGCCGCAAGTGGCGGCGGCCGGCGAGGCGGCGCTCTTCGTCGGTTCGCGCGGGCATCGCATTGCCGGCTCGACGCTGCGCGCCATGCTCAGCGCGCGCGCCGTCGCGGCCGGCAGCCCGGCCCATGTCCACCCGCACATGCTGCGCCACAGCTTCGCCTCCCACCTGCTGCAGTCCAGCGGCGACCTGCGCGCCGTGCAGGAGCTGCTCGGCCACGCCCACATCACGACGACCCAGGTGTACACGCAGCTGGACCACCAGCACCTGGCGCGTATCTACGACGCCGCGCACCCCCGAGCCAAGAAATGAGATTCCAAATCACGGCTTTGGCCGCGCTGGCTGCCATGCTGCCGACGACGACCTGGGCTATTCCCGACGACGCCCCGTTTGCCCGCGTCGACACGCTGCGCCCCGCGGCGGTCGAAGGCAACTGGACCCGCATGAAGATGCCCGACGGCGGCCGCACCGCCTTCGCATCGCTCAGCTACATGATGGCCCTGGACGATGACTGGGGTTTCGGCCCCGGCGTCTACGGCGCGGCCAAGGGCAACTACGGCGGCATCTTCACCGTCGGCTTCACCGGCCAGCGGCGCTGGCGGCTGAGCAGCAACACCCATCTGGCGGCCAGCCTGTATGTCGGCGCGGGCGGCGGGCTGTCGAGCCAGCAGCTGCGTTTCGGCGGCGGCCTGATGCTCAGGCCCGAACTGTCGCTGCGCACCGAGGCCGGCGCCTGGTACACCGGCATCGGCATCTCGCAGATCCGTTTCCCCAGTGGCAATGTGAAGAGCGGCGTCGGCCTGAGCTTCTCGATCGGCCGTTCGATGGGCTTCGCGAGCTTCTCGCCCGACGATGCCGGCCGCCCGGGCCGCGCCAGCCAGCGCACCGGCCTGCAGTTCGATGAGATCTCGCTGATCGGCGGCTATGAGTCGCCGCGCTCCGTCAGCGTCGACCGCAACGGCGAGCGGCGCACGCGCCGCGTGGGCAAGGCCGGCGCGGAACTGCGCCAGTACATCGTCGACGGCAGCTGGTGGGGCATCGAGGCCGCGGGTGCGGCCCAGGGCGGTGCCGACGGCTATATGGAAGTGCTGGGCCAGATCGGCCAGGACTGGGCGCTGGGATCGCCGCAACTGCGCATCGGTGGCCAGCTCGGGGCGGGCCTGGCCGGTGGTGGCAACCTGGATACCGGCAGCGGCCTGCTGCTGCGCGCCGGCCCGACGCTGCGCTGGATCACGCCCTGGGGGCCCAGCCTGCGCTTCGACGCGGGGCTGACCCATGCCCCGCGCGGCAACTACAGCGCGCGCTTCGTGCGCGCCGTGATCTCGATGCCGCTGGACCGTGCGCCCGTGGCGCTCGCCGATGACAGCGGCGGCACGGTGCGCGGGCAGCAGCTCGGCGCCAGCGTCATGCACCTGCCGCGAGTGCGCTTCAAGGATGGGCGCCGCGAAGCGGTCAGCAGCCTGGCCGTGACCATGTCGCGCGAGTTCACCTCCAGCCTCTACGGCACGGCGCAGGCCGGCAGCGCGGCGGCTGGTCATGCGGGTGCCTATTCCTTCGGCCTGCTGGGCCTGGGCGTGCAGAGCGCGCCGCTGTGGAGCGGCATGCGCGTGGGCGCGGAATGGCTGGTCGGCGCGGCCGGCGGCGGCGGCGTGCAGGTGGGCGGCGGTGCCGTGACGCAGGCCGAGCTGTGGGCGCAATGGCGGGTCGGCGAGCGGCTGCGCCTGCGCACCGGCCTCGGTGAGTTCCGCACCATGCGCGGCAGCAACCAGTCCACGCCCGTGCTCCACCTCGGGCTCAACTACGCCTTCGGGACGCTGCAGCGATGAAGAAAGTTGTCATTCGGCCCGGCAAGGAGCGCTCCCTGCTCAAGCGCCACCCCTGGGTGTTCGAGAGCTCCGTCGCGCGCGGCGGTGGCGACTCGGGCGAGACGGTGCGCGTCGAGTCGGCCGACGGCGCCTTCCTGTGCTGGGCTGCCTTCAGCCCTCAGTCGCAGATCCGCCTGCGGGCCTGGAGCTTCGACGAGGCCGAGCGCATCGACGCGGCCTTCTTCAAGCGACGCATCGAGCAGGCGGTGGCGATGCGCAGCCGGCTGGCCATCGCGTCGGACGCCTGGCGCCTGGTGCACGGCGAGGCCGACGGCCTGCCCGGCCTCGTCGTCGACCGCTATGGCGACACGCTGGTCGCGCAGTTTGGCAGCGCCGGTGCCGAGCGCTGGAAGGGCGCCATCGTCGATGCGCTGCTGGCCGTGACCGGCCTCGCGCGCCTCTACGAGCGCTCCGACGCCCAGGCCCGCGAATGGGAAGGCCTGCCCGTGCAGACGGGCTGGCTGCGTGGTGAGGGCGAGACGGCGCTGACCATCCGCGAGCACGACTGGCGGCTGACGCTGGATGTGGCGGAAGGCCACAAGACCGGTTACTACCTCGACCAGCGCGACAGCCGCCGCCGCTTTGCCGACGCGGTGAAGCAGTACGGCTGCAAGAGCGTGCTGAACTGCTTCAGCTACACCGGCGGCTTCTCGGTGGCGGCGCTGGCGGGCGGCGCGAGCGAGGTCATCAGCGTCGACTCCTCCGGCCCGGCGCTGGCGCGTGCCCAGGCCCACGTCGAGCTGAACGGCTTCGACGCGAGCCGCCACCAGGCCTGGGATGCCGACGTGAATGCGACCTTGCGACGCTGCTTGCAGGAGGGCCGGCGCTTCGATGCCATCGTGCTCGACCCGCCCAAGTTCGCGCCCACGGTCGCCCACGCCGAGCGCGCCGCGCGGGCCTACAAGGACATCAACCGCCTGGCCTTCATGCTGCTCAATGATGGCGGCCTGCTCTACACCTTCTCCTGCTCGGGTGGCATCTCGCCCGACCTCTTCCACAAGATCGTCGCCGGCGCCGGCCTGGACGCGGGCGTGGACGGCTATATCGTCGAGCGCCTGTCGGCCGCGGCCGACCATCCGCAGACGGTCTGCTTCCCGGAAGGCGACTACCTGAAGGGCCTGGGCCTGCTGAAGCGCTGAGGCCCGGCAAAGAAAAAGCGGCCCCGCGGGGCCGCTTTGCATTGCAGGCTCAGGCTTCAATCGCGCTGGCGGCGGCGTGCCAGGCCGATGGCGGCCAGGCCGCCGAGCAGCAGGGCGTACTGGCTCGGCTCCGGCACGGCGGCGGCCAGGTCCCAGCCGATGGCGTCGAAGGCCATCAGGTCGCTGGCACTGGCGTCGTAGGACTGGCCGTTGACGACGAAGGGGCGCATCAGCGTGATGACGCTGGTGCCGAAGTGGCTGGCCTGCTGGCCGTTGCCATGCGCGACGCCGGTCGAGAACGGCTGGATGGAAGTCGCGCCGCCGTCCAGGGAGAAATAGGGCGAACCGCCGAGTGTCAGGTCGCGCTTGCCGGCGGCCGAGTAGCGGTACAGGTCCAGCGACGAGTACCAGGCCTGGGTTTCCAGCGGGCCGCATTGGGCGGCGTGGTCCACGCAGAAGTCGATGCTGTCCACGCCCGAGACGAAGCCCAGGGCGTGGCCGATCTCGTGCTCGGCCACCGTGATGAAGTCCACCTTGTTGGCCGGCACCTGGCCATTGATGCGGGCGTAGGCGAAGCTGTTGGCGAAGGCATTGCCGAAGGTGATGCGGGCATCCGGGGAGGTCGCATCGGTGGGCGTGCTGCCACCGAGGGCCTTGGCATTGGCCGTGGTGAGGCTGAAGAGCCGGTTGTTGGCCGAGCCGTCGTTGTCGAAGCGGGTGGTCAGGTCGCCCTGGGTGGCCCAGAAGCTCAGGCTGCTGGTGTTCGGCAGCGTGGCGACGGCGGCAGCGTCCGTCACCGACTTCTGGTCGGTCAGCAGGCTGCTGCGCAGCGAGCCATAGTTGAGGGTTGTCAGCGCCGATCGGGTGGAGCCCAGCACGCCGGCGTCCAGGTCGGCGAAGGCGATGCTGACGTAGACGGTGACGTTGTCCGTGAGCCTGCCCGACCAGTAATTGGCCGCGGTCTGGAAGGCGCCCAGTTGCTGGGCGGTCATGGGTGTGGCCCCCACATCGTTCAGCACGATGTTCAGGGCCTGGGCGGTGGGGGCCAGGCCGGCGAAGCCGACGGCCAGCGCGAAGGCGGCGGGGCGCAAGGACTTGCGGAACAGCATGGGAAGAGCTCCGATCGGGGGGAGCAAGATTCTGTCGGCTGCGGGAACGGCTTTTGCCCCCCGGGCTCGCGGGGGACCATGTGAAGTTAGGGGGGTGGCAGCGCGATGCGCGTGTCGAACTTGGCCCGCTTCACGCTGAAGAAGGCCTTGATATTGCGCACATTGGCGTCCTGGGTCAGCAGGCGCTGCGTGAAGGCCTGGTAGGCCGGCATGTCGGCCAGTTGCACGATGAGCACGAAGTCCGGCCCCGGGGACACCCGCCAGCACTGCTGCACGACCGCCTCCTGCAGCGCGCGCGCCTCGAAGGCATCCAGGTGCTCGGCACCCTGGCGGTCCAGTGTGATCTCGAGGATGGCGGACAGGCCGGCGCCCAGCTTGTCGGGCGACAGCAGGGCCACGCGGCGTTCCACGATGCCGGTCTCGACGAGGCGCTTGACGCGCCGCAGGCAGGTGGCGGGCGAGACGGCGACGCGGGCGGCCAAGTCCTGGTTGCTCAGGGAGGCGTCGTCCTGCAGGGCGCCCAGCAGGCGAAGGTCGATGCTGTCCAAATCGATCATTTTTCGCTATCTAGTGATTGAATATTTCTTGCGACAAGTATCGAGAAATTTTCCTTCATGAAACGAGAAATATTGCATCCATTCGCCGCGACACCCTGCCTAGGATGCTCACCATTCCTCGAACGGAGACTTCTCTATGTGCGGCATCGTCGGCGCGGTCAGTCAGCGCAACATCGTTCCCATCCTTGTCGAAGGCCTGAAGCGCCTCGAATACCGCGGCTATGACTCCTGCGGCGTGGCCGTGCATCAGGACGGTGGCCTCAAGCGCGCCCGCAGCACCTCCCGCGTCGCCGAACTGCAGGCCCAGGCCGACCAGGACGGCATCTCCGCCGGCACCGGCATCGCCCACACCCGCTGGGCCACCCACGGCGCGCCGGCCGTGCACAACGCCCACCCGCACTTCTCGCCCGGCGCCAACGCGACGGCCGACGCCGTCGGCCGCATCGCCCTGGTGCACAACGGCATCATCGAGAACCACGACGAACTGCGCGCCGAGCTGAAGGCGCGCGGCTATCAGTTCTCGAGCCAGACCGACACCGAGGTCATCGCCCACCTCATCGACCACCTCTACAGCGGCGACCTGCTCGACGCCGTGCAGCAGGCCCTGCCGCGCCTCAAGGGCGCCTATGCCGTGGCGGTGTTCTGCCGCGACGAGCCGCACCGCGTCGTTGCCGCCCGCGAGGGTTCGCCGCTGATCCTGGGCGTGGGTGAGCAGGAGAACTTCGTCGCCTCCGACGCCATGGCACTGGCCGGCGTGACCGACCAGATCGTCTACCTGGAAGAGGGCGATGTCGTCGACCTGCAGCTCGGCCGCTACTGGCTGAGCCGCCTGGACACGACGACCGGCCGCTACCAGGCCGTGCAGCGCGAAGTGAGGACGGTGCATGCCCACAGCGGCGCCGCCGAACTCGGCCCCTACCGCCACTACATGCAGAAGGAGATCTTCGAGCAGCCGGTGGCCATCGCCAACACGCTGGACGCGGTGACCAGCATCAGCCCCGAACTGTTCGGCGACGGCGCCTTCCGCATCTTCAAGGAAGTGGACAACGTCCTCATCCTGGCCTGCGGCACCAGCTACTACTCGGGCTCGACCGCCAAGTACTGGCTGGAGAGCATCGCCAAGATCCCGACCAGCGTCGAGATCGCCAGCGAGTACCGCTACCGCGACAGCGTGCCCAACCCGCGCACGCTGGTCGTCACCATCAGCCAGAGCGGCGAGACGGCCGACACCATCGCCGCGCTCAAGCATGCCCGCAGCCTGGGCATGAAGCACACGCTGACCATCTGCAATGTGGCCACCAGCGCCATGGTGCGCGAGTGCGAGCTGGCCTACATCACCCGCGCCGGCGTCGAGATCGGTGTGGCCTCCACCAAGGCCTTCACGACCCAGCTGGTCGGTCTCTTCCTGCTGACGCTGGCGCTGGCCCAGACGCGTGGTCACCTCAGCGAGGCCGATGAGGCCGAGCACCTGAAGGACTTGCGCCACCTCCCCGTGGCCGTGCAGGCCGTGCTGGCGCTGGAGCCGCAGGTCATTGCCTGGAGCGAGGAATTCGCCCGCAAGGAAAACGCGCTGTTCCTGGCGCGCGGCCTGCACTACCCCATCGCCATGGAAGGCGCGCTCAAGCTCAAGGAGATCACCTACATCCACGCCGAGGCCTACGCCGCGGGCGAGTTGAAGCACGGCCCTCTGGCCCTCGTCACCGCCGAGATGCCCGTGGTGACGGTGGCACCGAACGACGCGCTGCTGGAAAAGCTGAAGAGCAACATGCAGGAAGTCCGCGCCCGCGGCGGCCAGCTCTATGTCTTCGCCGACGGCGACACCGCCATCGAGAGCGAAGCCGGCCTGCACGTCATCCGCATGCCCGAGCACTACGGCCAACTGAGCCCCATCCTGCACGTCGTGCCGCTGCAGATGCTGGCGTATCACACGGCTTGTGCGCGCGGGACGGATGTGGACAAGCCGCGCAATCTGGCGAAGTCGGTCACTGTGGAGTGACCGGGGCCGCATGGCTGACTCCCTGACGCCAACAAATAGAGTCCGTCGGGCATTAATAAAGTCCGTCGGACTCATCAATGAAGGCGCAATTGGCGCCTACCTTGGCCGCAGGACGCATGGCTTCCAAGCTTCATGTGGGACAACAACTTCGTGGACGGAAGCGACTCGAATGTGAGCGAGACGCTGCCCTAACGGCGTTGAGGCGGCCGGCCGCAGCTACCGGTGGCAGTCGAAAGCCGGGTGGTACATGGCAAAGCCGTCCGAGTCCTTGACCTGTACCGCCGCATGGACCTCAATCGCCTCGCAAGGTAACTCCATCACACCGAAGCGTGGCCGGCGGGGGGTGCCGGTCTCCCAGCCGTACGAATCTAGAAGCAACTGCGAGGCGCCGTCGGTGGCCTTCAGCACGACGACCCACACGTGGGAGTCGATGCCCTGCGCCTCCGACGCCACCCAGTAGGGCAGTTGATGCCGTTCGGCGTGTTCGACGCATTTGAGCGCCGCGACGCGAGCGGCGCCCAGAGCAACGAAGCCGCAGGCGCGCAACCCGTCGGGGACGATGCCGAGCACCGCTCCTTGCGCCTCGGCCTGCCACATCCTCGCCTGCTGCTCCTGTAGCGCCGTCAGCTCCGCTTGCGACAGCCATGGCCGGCCGTCCAGGCAGACCAGGCACAAGCAGGTCCCGACCCCGCTCAGCAGCGAGGCAAGGATGTCGAAGCCGGGATTGACGAACATGGCCTGACGCGGTCGTGGCGTTGGACGCCATGTTGTCGCAGGCCATCCCGGCCCGGCATCCCTTCAATCCCTGAGGCGAAGTGACGGCGATGGCCGGGCGGCGTCACGCTGTTGGTGACCAGCGATCCGCTCAGTCAAGCTGGAACTGAGTCCGCAGAATTAGTTGGGTTGACCGATTGAAGTCGGTCACCGTGGCATTGACCTCCCACAGGCCCGACGGGTCCGTAGCATCGCCAGATGGCCATGACGACTGCCTGCTGGTTGGTCAAGAGGAGTTCGGCGCACGCATACCGATTGGCGCCGCAGAGCGCCAGTGAGTGGCGACAGCGCCTATCCGCCGAGCCCGTCACTGCTCCCTCGCGTCGCGTTCTTCAGCGAGGTGTGAAGAACAGCTTGTCGGGAATCGCCTGAAACGGCGCGATCCAGAGACGATTGTCGAGTTCGAAGATCTTCGGGGGCAGCCGTCGTTGTCCATCGATCAATGGGCCGATGTGAGCATCCCGCGAAAGGATCGATCGCGCACTTCCATCGGAGAAAATCGCAGACAGACCAGCAGTCAATGCCTCGGCCAGGGCAGGCTGGCGCAACTGGACCGCGAAGACCCGAGCGAATTGGTAATGGATGCACCAGTCCTCAAGCAGCACGGCCGACGGCGCCAGATGTCCAAACAGTTTCAGCAAATGGCTGGCCTCATCGACTCCCAATGGGAACGCGTCGAATCGCCCTGCTTCCAGCATCCGAAACAGCGACAGAAACTCTGCCTCCTGTACCTTGAGTCCCGCAGCGCGAAGGATGCTGGTATCCACCCAATCAGGGCCTTGGCCGAAGCTCAACTTGCGCAGGTCTTCATAACTGTGCAGGCTCCGCAGGCGATCAAGTCGGTCGCGATGCACCAGCATCACACGGTAGCCACTGAGACCGAGATCCAACGGAAAGGGCAGGATCAGTCCGCGCTCAGCCACCTTGGGCGAGGCTCCGGTGTCCATGACATTGACGCCACCGGTCTCGAGCGCCAAGAGGGCACGCATGGATGACAGCTGCATTGCACTCAGCCGCAGCGTGTACTGCCGCCCCGACGCCGCCAACGCAGCGTTCAGCATCTTGAACGCATAGCTGTCCGTGGGCCGTTCATGCGTACGCGGGTACACAAACTCAAGCACCTGCTCGGCCGCCGAGATGCCGGACAGGGCCGCGGCGGCGCCGAACACAAGACCGCGACGCAGCAGCAACTGGTCAAAAGCGCTTCGACGTTTCGGGCCCATGGAGGGGATTCTGCTCGCAAGCCGTCCAGAGATGAATGCGCAGCCATCCACGGCACCCGCCCATGGCGCAGCTTCGGCGAGGGGCCGACGCAGGTCGGGGGCGGCATGTTCAGCGAAGGACAAATCAAGACTTTCACCGACCAGGACAGCCGAAAGCCTGGACGGGCATCAGCCGATCTGTGCCCGCCGCGCCGGAGCGCAGAACGGTAAGGCTTTGTTCGGCCTGGTTAACGGCGCAAGGATTGCTCACAGCTCGGTACGTTTTTCCGTGGAGGACTGCCTAGAGTCGCGCTCTTTCTTCCTCCACGAGACCACCGATGTCGAGACTTTCTCCCCTGATCATCGCCAGCAGCGTCCTGCTGCTGAGCGCTTGCGCCACCAAGGAATTCGTCAAGGAGACCGTCGCTCCGGTGCAGACCAGCGTGGACGGCCTCGGCACCCGCGTGCAGGCGCACGACGACGGCCTCAAGGCCCTGGATGGCCGGCTGCAGGGCAGCGAGGCACGCATGCTGGCCCTTCTGCAGCAGGAGGCAGCAGCGCGAACCCAGGCCTTCAACAACCTGCCCAAGCCGCCCAGCCTGCTGATGAGTACCGTGCTGACCGATGACAAGATCAAGTTCAGCTCGGGCCGCGCCCAGCTCACCGAGCAGGCCGGCCAGGAACTCGATCAACTCGTCGCCAAGCTCAAGGCCGACAACCAGCCGGTGTTCATCGAAATCCAGGGCCACACCGACGCCACCGGCAGCGACACGATCAACCAGCAACTGGGCCTCAAGCGGGCCGAAGCCGTGCGCCTGCACCTGTCCCGCGCCGGCCTGCCGCTGGCGCGCATGGCAACGATCAGCTATGGCGAATCTGCGCCCCTGGCCGACAACAACACCCGCGAAGGCCGCAGCACGAACCGGCGTGTTCAGCTGATCGTGATGCGCTGAGCGGGCGGGGAGCCGCTCAGCTCTTGCCCGGCATCACCCCCCTGCCTGCGCGACGCGAACACCGCGCTCGGATACGCCGGCCGGCCGCGACTGCCGTTGCATGCCGACGCTGCCGTGGGGTTGGTCTCGCCTCCGTGAGCACGCCACCCCACGCACTGCTCCACATGTAGCGCAGCACGCCTTCGGTCGCAAGGCCTGGAGCAAGTCACGGCGGTTGAGGATGGCCAAGCCATCGCGCGGCCGTGCTGTTCACCAGCGCGCACCGCAGGGATGCCGTGGTTCGCTACATTGCGCATGCAACCGCGGCAATCTGCCCGGATCACCGGAGCGGCCCTTGGCAGCTGGTTCAGACCCTCGTGCCAAAAGGCTGCTTGCCGCGCCGCCCAAGGTCAAGCCTGCCGCCGCCTCTACGGTTCACAGGCGCCCGACGGCGATCCTCTGCGCCGCCGTGTCAGCAGATGAAGCAATGCTGGAGGGGCCATGGACGTCCTGAAAGTCATCAAGCGCAACCCGCTGATCTTTCCGATGGCCTGTGTGGGGGTGTTCGCGCTGATCTCCATCAGCGAAGGCGCGTACTGGCAGTCCACCCGGACGCTGGATCGGCTGGGTGCCATGGCCATCGTGCCCACGAGCCTGCAGGAACTGCAATGGGGCGTGCTGGATGCCGAGGCGGCCCGGAAGACCGATGCCCCTGCCATCACGGCCGAGTCGCGCCAGGCGCAATGGGCGGCCTATGGCCAGGCGTTGCAGACGATTGCCGGCGCCTTCACCGCGCTGGACGCCTACTACGCGGACCAGGCTCAGCCGAAGGCCCTGCTGACCGGCTTGCATCAGACGACGGCAGCCAAGCTCGCAGGGGGAGGTTCCGATGCGGAGCAGATGGAAGCGATTCGCGCGCTCAGTGCCCAGCTGCTGCAGTACGAGGCCCGTCATGTGGTCGCCGGCCGGGGCAGCCTCTACGACACCTTGCTGATGGGGCGCGTCGGCGTGGCCTCACTCAGCATGATCGGACTGCTCACCCTTTTCATCGCCTTGCGGCACCGTACGGCACTGGAGTTTCAGCGCAGCGAACAGCAGCGCCTCATCCAGGCCGCGCACGATTTGCTGGAACTGGAGGTGCTGGAGCGAACCACCGAGCTGACCGAGCTGACCTACCACCTGCAGACCGCCCGTGAGGACGAGCGTGCACGCCTGGCGCGTGACCTGCACGACGAGATGGGCGCTCTGATGACTTCCGCGAAGCTGGATGCGGCGCGCATCCGCGCGCGGCTGGGCGCGCTGCCCACTCCGGCGCCCGAAGCCCTCGAGAGGCTGACCCACCTCATCTCAACCCTGAACCAGGGTATCGCGCTGAAACGTCGCATCGTGGAGGACTTGCAACCGTCCTCACTGACCCTGCTCGGCCTCGTGCCGACGCTGGACATCATGGCCCGCGAGTTCGGCGCCAGTTCGGGTCTGCATGTGCAGTGCCAGCTGGAACCGGTGCAGTTGAGCGCCCGCGCCAATCTGATGATCTACCGGCTGGTGCAGGAGGCATTCACGAACATCGGCAAGTACGCGCAAGCCAGCCAGGTGTGGCTTGCGCTGAGCGGCCACGACGGGCGGGTGGAAGTGTCGATTCGCGACGACGGCGTGGGTTTCGACACGCGGCAGCCGCTCCGGTCGGCCCATGGTCTCGTGGGCATGCGCTTTCGCGTCGAAGCTGAAGGCGGCACGATGACCATCGTGGCGGCACCCGGCTTGGGCACCTTGATCTCGGCCAAACTGCGGGAGCAGCCGCAGCCGGCACGGGACGGCCCGCAGTCCGTGGAGGCTTCGGTCCCGGATCGTCACGATTGAATTCAACAGCGGCTTGAGCGCGGTCTCCTGCGTATGCGTTCGTCGAACTGCGACTGCCGCGGCCCACTGCGGTGCCTCTTCGTCACCTGAACACCCCCGGGTACTGCCGCCGATACCAATCCACGATCTCCTCGTGTTCCAGCGTCAGGAATTCCTTGAGCCGCGGCACAGCGAGGAAACCCAGCACGCAGATGGCCATCAGCAGGCCCCAGGCCGCGTACACCAGCGTCACGCTGTAGCTCGCCAGCGCCATGCCGACCAGGGCGGGGCCGATGGCGCCGGCGATCTGGGTGCTCATGGAGCCGGCGGCGAGCATGCGGACGCGGTATTCGCGGGGAATCGCCAGCGCACGATGCGTGGCGCCCACCAGGCTCATCGAGGCGTTGCAGAAGCCCGCCGCCATGAGCCCGGCCAGCATCGGCAGCGGCGAGGCGCAAAGGCCGACCATGGCCAGCGCGATGCCCTCGAGAACGCCCAGGCCGACCCGCACGCGATAGCGGCCGAAACGCTCCACCAGCAGCCGTGAGCCGAAGAGGCTGCCGACCAGGGCACCGAGCGAGAGTGCGCCCAGGCCGAGGCCGAGCCAGCTGCCCTGCAGGCCGAGGGCATGCACCTTGATCGGCACCAGCAGGCCCACGGCAGGCCCCTGGAAGATCCACACGGCGAAGTTCACCAGGGTCCAGCCGCGCTCCATGGGCACCCGCCATCTGGCGGCGAGCCCGGCGCGCAGATCGCTCCACCACGCGGCAAACCCCCGGCTCGCTGGCCGCGAACCGGTGCTGCGCGGGATGCGCGAAGCGACAAGCGTCGCGGCGGCCAGCAGGATGCAACAGCAGCACAAGGCCGCCGTGACGCCCACCGACCCGAGCAAGGCGCCGGCCAGCACCGGCCCGAGGATGCCGCCCAGCGCATGCGTGGCCTTGCGCAGGCGGATCGCCGTGGCGAGTTGCGCCGATGCGATGAGTTCCGCCAGCACGGCGTCACGTGCGGGGTCCACGAAGGAGGTGGCGACGATCTGCAGGATGGACAGCGCGGCGAGGGCCGCGACGCTGAAAACGCCGGCACAGGAAAGCGCCGCGAAGGCGGTGGCAACCAGGCACAGGGCCGCAAGCCCCCAGCTGATCTGGCGGCCCTTGCAGATGCGGTCGCCAAAGGGGGACAGGGCCGGCGCGACGATGAAGGCCGCGAGGGCCAGCGTCACGCTGAAGGTGGCCATCGCCGGGGCACCGCCGCTGCTGGTGATCCACCATGGCAGGACGACCGCCATGCTCAATCCGCACAGCAGGGTGAGGAAGTCGGTCAGCAGCAGCACGCGCAAGGCGCGATTCGCGGCGAGGACGGCGCGGGTTTCAGCAGGAATGAAGAAGCGCATGCGGCGGACGCTGGCGCGCCCGGTGGGGTTTCGTGGGCGCGCAGCGTAGCAATTGCCTGGGCTCGCACGAGGCGAAGTCGGTCACCGTCGACCTTCCCGAGCTGCGGGTGATCTGCGTCAGGCCTCCCCTGGCGCCAAGCCCCTGGCGCTGAACGCGACGCCCCGGCCCTCCAGGCCCGGGCCGACGGTGATGGTGCCGTCGAGGCTGTGCACCACCTGACGCACGATGGCCAGTCCCAGGCCGCTGCCGCTGGCCCCGGTCTGATCGGCGCGCCAGAAGCGTTCGAACACGCGGGGGCGGTCGGCCTCGGCAATGCCGGGCCCGTCGTCGGCCACCTGCAGCTGCACACCGTCGGCATCCTCGGCCAAACGGACCCCGATGCGGCTGCCGCGCGGGCAATAGCGCAGCGCGTTGTCCACCAGGTTGCCGAGCAGCGAACGCCACAGCGGCGGCGGGATGCGGCTGGACAGTCGGTCGGGTGCGTCCAGCGCCAGCTCGATGCCGCGCGCCTCGGCGAGCGGCAACAACTCGACCAGTTGGGCGCGGGTCTGCTCGGCCAGGTCGGTGGCGCGCTCGGGCGTGACCGCACCGATGGATTCGATGCCTGCCAGCGTGAGCAGCTGGCGGCTCAAATGAGCGGCGCGCGCGACGGCGGCATCCAGCGCCTGGGAGGCCTGCTCGCGTGCGCCTGCGTCGCTGGCGCGTCGCAGCACATGGGCCTGGGCGCCGATGACGGCCAGCGGCGTGCGCAGCTCGTGCGCGGCCTCCTGAATGAATTGCTGCTCACGCTCGCGCTGCAGGCGCAGCCGGCCCAGCATCGCGTCAAACGCCTGGCCCAGCGGTTGCAGCTCGGCCTGCGGCAGGTTCACGCCGAGCGGGCGCAGGTCCTGGGCATCGCGCTGGGCCAGGCGCTGCACGAGATCACGCAGCGGATGCAGGCCCCGGTACAAGGCCAGCCAAAGCGGCAACAGCAGGACCGGGAGGGCGATCAGCAGGTAGAAGCGCAACTGGCGCGCAACGTGCCATAGCGCCGGTGCCGCGGTGCGCCTGGGTTCGGCCAATCGCAGTGAGCCCAGCGGGCCGTCAAGGCGATAGGTCCAGTACGCCTGCGCTGCCAGCTCGCCGTCGGCGCGGCCAGAGGGCAGGGCGCGCAAGGCCTCGCGCAGCGGCGGGTGGGACTCGTACAGGATGCCTCCACCAGCAGCCAGCCAGAGCACGGCCACCTGTCCGGGCCGGTGCTCGGGGTCGAAGCTGCGCCAGTAGTTGATGTCGTCGATCAGGGTCCGCAGGGCAACCACGCGATCCGCCTCGGGTTTGTCGAGCAGATAGGCGGCGTAGTCGTCGGTGGTCCTCTGCAGACCGACGTGGTTGTCCGAGCCGGCGCGGAAGCGGTAGTACTCCCAGGCCAGGATCTCCAGCCCGACCAGCGGCAGCGCCGCGAGCAGCACGAAGGCGATGCGCCGGCTGAGAGACGGCTGGCGCAGCGCGCGCCAGAGGCTGCGCCACTTCATGCGAGCAGCCGGTAGCCAATGCCGCGCACCGTGCCGATGCGCTCGGGCCCGATCTTGCGGCGCAGATTGGACAGGTGCATCTCCAGGTTGGCGAAGTCCAGGGCCTCGCCCAGCGGGGCGAGCTTCTGCGCCAGCCTGCCCTTGGGAACAACCTGGCCTGCTTCGGCGGCCAGCAGATTGAGCAGGTCGAACTCGCGCGGGCTCAGTTCAATCCAGCGCTCATCGATGCAGACTTCGCGCGCCCGTGGTCGGATGCGCAGGTCACCGAAGCGCCAGTCCTCGCTGGCCTGGCGTGCACTGCGGCGCAGCAGTGCGCGCAGTCGCGCCATCAGCTCGGGCATCTCGAAGGGCTTGCCCAGGTAGTCGTCGGCGCCCCCGTCCAGGCCTTCCAGGCGCTCGGCCAGGCTGATGCGGGCCGTCATCACCAGCAGCGGCGTGTTGGCACCCTGCTCGCGCCAGCGTTTGAGCAGCTGCAGGCCGCAGCCATCGGGCAGGCCGAGGTCCAGCAGTACCGCGTCCTGCTGGGTGGGATCGAGCTGCGGGGGAGCATCCACGACCCGGCGCAGCCATTGGCTGCTGAAGCCCTCGACCCGCAACGCGGCCTGCAAGGCGTTGCCGAGATCGAGGTCGTCTTCGATCAGGAGGATGTGCATGGCCTCAGTATCGAGGCGGGTTGGGCCGAGATCTGCCGGCAGCCAAAGGCCGGCCAAAGAGCGCCACCGCCGCCGCGGCACGGCACCCTCCTGCCAGGGCACACTGCGCCGCCTCGAACACGCTTCAGTCGCTGTCATGACCATGCTCCAACGCCGCCTCGTCCTGCAATCGCTGTGGGCCCTGCCACTGGTGGGATGCGGGGGCGGGGGCGCAGATTCGCCCGCGCCGGCGGACCGAGCACTGCCGGTTGTCAGCACCCAGCCCGCCGGCATGGCGCAGACCGCCAACACCGCAGTGGACGACGTCATCCAGCAGCAGCTCGTTGCGCAAGGCATCCCGGGCCTGAGCCTGGTGGTCGCCCGTGCCGGCAAGATCATCTACGCCAAGGGCTACGGCTACGCCAATCTTGAGACTGCCACGCCGGTGCAGGTTGAAGACCGCTTCGAGATCGGCTCGATCACCAAGTCATTTGCCGCCACCGCCGTGATGCTGCTGGTCGAAGAAGGCCGCCTCTCGCTTGACGACAAGCTGGCGCCCCACCTCGGTCCTATGCCTGCCGCCTGGAGCGGCATCACGATCCGCCATGTGCTCAATCACAGCTCGGGCCTGCCGGAGTACCC
Organism: Roseateles sp. P1_C1_2; assembly: GCF_056406535.1. NCBI lineage: Bacteria > Pseudomonadati > Pseudomonadota > Betaproteobacteria > Burkholderiales > Sphaerotilaceae > Roseateles > Roseateles sp. P1_C1_2. The sequence continues at coordinate 226,930 of NZ_JBFUAB010000003.1, read as the reverse complement.
GGACGATGCCTTCTACGGCGCCCTCGATCGAAACCAGGGCTTTTCCGAGGCGGAGCTGCTGGCGCGTTTTCAGACCTATGCGCTGAAGTTCGTGCCCGGCTCGGCCTATCTGTACAGCAACGTTGGTTATGACCTGCTGGGCCTCCTCATCCAGCAGGTCAGCGGGCAGTCCTATGGCGAGTTCCTGCGCCGGCGCGTCTTCCTGCCGCTGGGCATGGACAGCGCGCGCGTGATGGCGCCGGGCGAGTCGGAAGCCGGCAACGCGGTCGGCTACGAGCGCGGGCAGGTGGGCACAGCGCCCAAGCCTTATCTCTACAACGCGGCCAATCGCAGCTATCTGGGCCTCGCGGCCAGCGGCATCCAGGTCAATGCCCTGGACCTGGCGAAATGGGATGCTGCCCTCTACACCGAGAAGATCCTGAAGAAGGCCACGCTGGACCTGATGTGGACCCCCAACTCCCTGGTGCAGGCGGCGACTGCGACGACGCCGGACATCTACTACGGCCTGGGCTGGCAGCTGCGCACCCAGCAGGGCCACCGCTGGGTCTACCACTCTGGCGGCATGCCCGGCTATGTGACCGAAATCATGCGCTACCCCGATGACCAGCTGACGGTCATCGCGCTGAGCAACCTCGATGAGAACCACGCCAACGTGCGCCTGATCACCCGCGCGGTGTCGCCCATCTTTCAGCCCGGGCTGTAGCAGCCGCTGACATCCTGTATCAACCTTGCCCGTCAACCGTGTCGGTGTGCCGGCGTTCAAAGGAGGCCGATGGCCATGACCCCTCGGCACTTTGACGGAAGCACCGACCATGACCATGCTGACCCTCACCTTCAACGGCCCTTCGAGCCAGGCCCGCAAAGCACTCGGAGGACTCCTGCAGCGCTACCGCACGGCCTATTTCGTGGAGCGCAGCAGCAATGAATATGCGGTGACGGCCGACGACCTCACCGCGGCGGAGCTCGCGAGGCAACCGCTGTGGTCGATCCGCGTGACGCAGGCGGCTTCGCAGCGTTGAGCATGCAGCTGGCGGATGAGCCGCTGAAGACGCAAGCCGGGAGTTCTTGACAGGGCGTGTAGGTGATTCTTTACGTCACCGGAAATGTCAAGAGGGTGGCTGCGCGAGTGCAGCGCAAGTTCGTGAACTAAGCGGCGACCGGGGCGTGTTTGTCGAGCGATGGTGGTGATGCCTGCAGGGGTGTTTCGTACCATTTCGACAGAACGTTAGCAAAGTCGCCCAAGTGGAAAACGTAGTTTTGTGGCGGGTCATCTATACCCGGCGGGTCACGCTGCAGAGCGACAGTTTCTGCTCGGGCCCGTGGCATCCGAGCAAGGCCTATATCGAGCAGGTTGCGGCCGAGCTGCGCAAGACCAAGCCGGTCGGCGTGCAAAGCAACAAGCAGGCCTCCAACGGCGCCTGCACCTGGCTTTCGCAGGCGTGACTCGCTAGGCCTTGGCGGGCGCAGGCCAGAGCAGCCAGTCGAGGTCCGAGGCGCGCGCCGCCGCAAGGGGCTCCAGCAAGGCTTGCTCGGCACCCGTGGCGCGGCGCACCATCAACAACACAGACAGCAGCTTGTCGGGCTCCAGCGCGGGCTCGGTGGGCGTGGCGTGCTTCCAGCTGGCGGGCGCCAGCGCCGCCGCCTGCAGATAGGCGATGGCCTGCAGCAGGCGTGGCTCGCGCCACAGCGCGCGGTCGTATTGCGCCAGGTGCGTCGCCGCCTCCAGATTGAAGGCGCAATAGTGGAAGGGCCGCGTGCGCGACAGCTCGCGAGGCATGCGGCCGTCGGCCTCGATCTGTGGCGTGATGCGGCGCGCCACGACGGTCGCCAGCCTGGCCCGCGCCTTGTCGGCCTGACCGGTGAAGAGCAGGTAGTTCACCAGTTGCGCGTCGAAGAACATGCCGTGGTTGTTGTCGGCGTTGTCTTCGTCGCGGGCGATGGGGCTGGTCTGCATCCATTGCGTGAACTCGCCGAACCACTGGCGCAGTGCGGCAAGGTCGGCATCGGGCAGGGCACCGCGCGCGTTCAGCAGCAGGGCCGCGTCGATGACCATCCACAGGTTGCGCGTGTCGATCAGCCCCTCGGCGCGGCCCTCGACGATGCCGGGGATGCCCTGGCCGTAGCGCAGATGCGGGGTCATGCGCGTCCCGGGCGCGAGGAACCAGTGGTGGATCGCGGCGGCGGCCTTGTCGGCATGGCTGTCCGGCGCGCCGAAGCGATGGGCCAGCGCCAGCTCGAAGACATCGCGGCAGAAGGCCTGCATGCGGTCGGAGTCCAGCGCGTCACCGGCCACCTGCGGGTTGCGTTGGCCGTCGCGGCGGATATAGGGCAGGCCGTTGGCCGTGTCCGGGTTGGGCCACCAGTAGGGGCCCATGCTCATGTAGTCGTTGCGCGAACCCGAGGGCGGTAGCAGCTTCTTGTCGGCAACGCTGCGCAAAGGGGTCTTCAGGGCCTTGGCGGCACGGGCGAGCAGGGCCGCGTGAGCCGCGGCGAGGTGCGGATCGCCTGCGGCAAGGCGACGCTTCGTTTCGTCGAGCGCACTTCGATCCAGCGTCAGCAGCGGGGCTTCGCTGGCCGCATGAGCCTGGCTCATCAGCAAGCCGAGCAGCAGGGCTCTTCGCTTCATGCGGCCTCCTGGCGCAAGCCGCTCTGCGTATCGAAGAAATGCAGCCGGTCGCGCGTCGCCGACACGCTGATGCGGTCGCCGGCATGCAGCCCGGGCCGATCCGCGATGTTGATGACCAGCGGGCCCGTCGCGCTTTGCAGGTTGAGCTGCGACTGCGCGCCCATGAACTCGACGGACTCGACGGTGCAATCGAAGACCGCGGCCGCATCCGGCGCTCGGCCGAGCTGCAGATGCTCGGGGCGAACGCCGACCTGCAGCCGCGTCGCATCCAGCGCAGTCGCGAAGCCTGCTGGCGGCGTGCAGAAGTTCATCGCCGGTGAGCCGATGAAGCCGGCGACAAAGCGATTCGCCGGGCGGTCGTAGAGCTCGGCCGGGCTGCCGCTCTGCTCGATGCGGCCATCGCGCAGCACGACGATGGTGTCGCCCATGGTCATGGCCTCGACCTGGTCGTGGGTCACGTAGACGGATGTCGTGCGCAGCCGCGCATGCAGGGCGCGGATTTCCTGGCGCACCGCGCTGCGCAGCGCGGCATCGAGGTTGGACAGGGGCTCGTCGAACAGGAAGGCCGCAGGCTCTCGCACCATGGCGCGACCCATGGCCACGCGCTGGCGCTGGCCGCCCGACAGGGCCGCCGGCCGGCGCTCCATCAGCGGCTCCAGGCTCAGCATGCGCGCGATCTCGTCGACGCGGCGGCGGATCTCCGCGGCCGGGCGCTTCATCAGCTTCAGCCCGAAGCCCATGTTCTCGCGCACCGTCATCTGCGGGTAGAGGGCGTAGCTCTGGAACACCATGGCGATGTCGCGCGCCTTGGGCGGCTCATGCGTCACGTCGCGACCAGCGATGTGCAGCTGGCCGCTGGTCACATCCTCCAGCCCCGCAATCATGCGCAGCAGCGTGGACTTGCCCGAGCCGCTGGGGCCCACGAGCACGCAGAACTCGCCGTCGGCGATGGACAGCGAAACGTCACGGATGACGTCGGTCTGGGCGAAGCGTTTGCCCACGCCCTTCAATTCGATGGCAGCCACTCTCACTAGCCTTTCACGGCACCGGCCAGCAGGCCGCGGTTGAAGGATTTCTGCAGGCCCAGGTAGACGAGGATGCTGGGCAGCATGGCGATGACGCTGATGGCGATGAAGACGGCGGGCTTCATCGTCTCGTCGGCGCGCACGGTGGCCAGCGCGACGGGCAGCGTGTAGAGGGACTCGTCGTTGGTGACGAGCAGGGGCAGCAGGTACTGGTCCCAGATCATGATGAAGCCGAAGACCGCGGCGCTGCCGAGTGCCGGCTTGCACAGCGGCAGGATGACGTGCCAGAAGATCTGCCAGTCGCTGGCGCCGTCCACGCGCGCGGCCTCTTCGAGGTCGGCCGGAATCGCGCGCATGAACTCGCTCAGCATGAAGATGGAGAAACCCCAGCCGACGACCGGCAGGATCATGCCCAGATGTGTGTCGTGCAGGCTGGCGCCCACGAGCGGCAGCTTGCCCAGCACGATGAAGAGGGGAATGGCGATGACCTCGTCGGGCAGCATCATGGTCGACAGGATCAGGAAGCTGACCGCCGCCAGGCCGCGGAAGCGCTTGCGCGCCAGCGCGTAAGCCGCGAGCGCGCTGACCGACAACTGCAGCACGGTGCCGACGAGCACGACGACGAGGGAGTTCAGCAGATAGCGCCAGACCTTGGCCTCCACCCAGGCGTAGCGGAAGTTCTCCAGCGTCGGCTGCTCGGGCCACCACAGCAGCCGGCCCGGCGCGATGGTGACGCCGGACAGGGCCGTCATCAAAAAGGCCCAGAAGGGGCCGGCGAAGACGATCAGCACGAGGCCGTAGAGCAGGGCGCGCGGCGCCCAGGAGAACGCGGATTTCATCGACGGCGGCGCCAGGCGAGGTAGACGGCGGTGAGGGCCGCGGTGAACAGGAAGAGCAGCGTCGAGGCGGCGGCGGCGAAGCCGTAGTCCAGCTCCTGGAAGCCCTGCTTGTAGATCTGCGTCATGACGACCTCGGTGCTGCCGGCCGGCCCGCCGCCCGTCGTCGCATAGACCTCGGTGAAGACACGGAAGCCGCGGATGAAGCCCAGCGTGCAGATGACGGTGATGGCCGGCGCCAGGCCGGGCAGCGTCACGGCGGTGAAGCGCTGCCAGGCATTGGCGCCGTCGACGGCGGCCGCGTCATACAGCTCGCTGTTGATGCCGGCCAGGCCGGCCACGAAGATGACGGTGTCGTAGGGCACGTGCTTCCAGACATGCATGCCGATCAAGGCCGGGAGGGCCTGGGCCGGGTCGGCCCAGAAGCCTTGGGGGCCTATGCCGATGAGGCCGATCAAGGCATTGATGACGCCATCCGGCGTGGGCGCATAGAGGATGCGCCAGACCTCGGCCGCCACCGCGGCGCTCGTCACCGCCGGCAGGAACATCGCCGTGCGGATGAAGCGCATATGCCGCGCCGTGCCCTGCAGGGCTTGCGCCAGCAGCAGCGCGATGGAGGCGGACAGCAGCACGGTGACAAAAACGTAGAGCAGGGTGCGGCCGGCGGCGTCGCGCAGCGCGGCATCGGCCAGCGCGCGCTCGAAGTTGCGCCAGCCGACGAAGCTGTCGGCGCTGCCGAAATTGACCTTGTGCAGGCTCATCACCAGGCCCTTGGCCATGGGGATGAACTTGAACCAGGTGAAGACGATCAGCGCTGGCGCGAGGAAGAGCCAGGGTGCCAAGCGGCTGAAGTTGCGGCGCGTCGTCATTGCGCCTCCTGGCGGGCGAGCTCGGCGTTGAAGCGATTGTTCAGCGCGCGCAGCTCGCCGGGGATGTCCCTGCTGCAGTGGGCCAGGATGGCGTTGAAGCCGTCGGCCGCGATCTGTGTCAGCCGCGACCAGTTGCGCGCCTGCGGCATCGGGTGGCCATGCTGCGCGTACTCCCGCGCCACCATGGCCCAGCGCTCGTCGCCGTGCGCGGCCGCGGCATCCAGGTGCCTGTTGACCGGCAGGCGCACGACGGGCATGCCGCCCTCGGGCGGGTGCATGCCCACGGTCTGGCCTTCGGGCGAGATCAGGAACTCGACGAACTGCCTGGCGCGGTCCGGCTGCTGGCTGCCGCGCGTGATGTAGGCCAGTTCGCCGCCGGCCAGGCTGGCGCGCTGGCCGCCCGGGCCGGCGGGCACGGGCACGGCCTCAAACCGGCTGCGCCCCGGCTCCTTGTCGAACAGCGCGAGGTGATAGGGCCCCGACACATAGAGGCCGGCCTGCCCCGACGTGAAGGACTTGTTGGTCTCCTGCGTGTTCGCGTTGATGGCATTGGGCTGCACGCTCCGGTCTTCACAGACGAGGCGGCGGAAGAAGGAGAGGGTGGCGACGGCGGGGGCCTCGTCCAGCGCACCATGCGGCTTGCCATCGGCGCCGGGGCGCATGAACTCGCCGCCGGCCTGGAAGAGGAAGGAGCTCAGATACCAGGCCGCATAGCCGCGCGCCGCGGTGGCGGGCAGGGCCAGGCCATAGGTGTCGCGGCGGCCATTGCCATCCGGGTCGCGCTCGGCAAAGGCGCGCGACAGCTGGGCCAGCTCTTCCCAGGTGCGCGGCACCGGCAGGCCCAGCTTCTCGCGCCAGTCGCGGCGGATGAAGAGCACATGGGCCTGCACCGACACCGGCACGCCATAGATGCGGCCGTCGGGCAGGGTGGCGGCGCGCCAGGCGCTGTCCAGCAGATCGTCGGCACCGGCGATGCGCTTGCGGTCGATCTCCATCGCCACGCCCATGTTGACCAGCTGACCGGCCGTGCCGATCTCGTTGACGATGACATCGGGCAGGTGGCCGCCGACGGCGGCGCGCGCCAGGCGCTGCTCGAAATCGGTCAGCGCATTGAAGTACTCGATGCGGATGCCGGTCTTCTTCGTGAAGGCTGCGGCGATGGCGTCGTAGGTCTTGCGGCCGTCCTTGGAAGAGCGCGTCCACACGCGCAAGGGCTCGTCGGGCGGCGCGGACCGCGCCGCCATCGGCAGCAGCGCCAATGACAACGCAATCAAGGTAAAGCGGTTAACCATTCCATCATTGTTGCGGCAGAGGCTCGGCAAGTAAACAGCGAGTCTTCTAGCGAAAACCCTGGCAACAAAGGCTTGAAACGGACTTTCATTTTTTGGATCGCTCACTATCATCAAGTTAAACGCTTCACCAAAATGATCAAGAAACGACTCCCCACCCTCCGCGACGTGGCCGAAGCCGCCGGCGTCTCCGTGGCCACGGTCTCCAAATACTGCAGTGGCGGCCAGCGTTTCTCGGCGGGCGTCGAAGCGGCCATCCAGGCGGCCATCGACAGCCTCGGCTACCGCACCAACCACATGGCCCGCTCCATCGCGACGGGCCGCAGCGGCGCGGTCGGCCTGGTGGTGCTGGACCTCGGCAACCCGCACTTCACCGGCATCGTCAAGGGCGCCAGCCGCGTGGCCCAGGCCAATGACTACAGCATGGCCTTCGTCGACACGGCCGAGAGCAAGGCGCCCGAGCGCCATCTCGTCGAGACGCTCTCAAGGCGCGTCGACGGCCTGGTCGTCAGCTCACGGCTGGCGGATGAATCCATCGAATGGTTGCAGGCCTTGGGCAAGCCCGTCGTCTTCTTCGGCCGCTATGGCCACGCCGGCGTGCACAGCGTGGGCTCGGACGGCTATCTGGCCGGCCTGATGATCGGCCGCCACCTGATGTCGCTGCAGTACCAGCGCGTGGCCTACGTCGGCTTCCCGGCCTCGCGCTGGAATGCCGAGCGCATCCGCGGGCTGAGCGATGCGCTCGCCGAGGCCGGCCGCAAGCTGGAGATGCTGGACGTGGATGCGCCGTCGCCCGAGGCCGGCGAGGCGGCCGCTTCGCGCCTGCTGCTCGGTGGCGAGCGGCCGGACGCCATCGTCACCTACAACGACTTGATCGCGCTCGGCCTGATGAACGAGGCGCGGGCGCTGGGTGTCAGCATCCCGCGCGACGTGTCCATTGCCAGCTTCGACGACATCGCCTACGGCCGCTACACCAGCCCCACGCTGACCTCGGTGGCGATGAACAGCGAGCAGATGGGCGAAGTGGCCATGCAGCGCCTGCTGCAGCTCATCAACGACGAACTGGCGCATCCCTTCGACGAAGTGCTGGCACCGCGCCTGGTCGTGCGCGAGTCCACCTGCCGACGAGCGCCATGACTGCCCGACCAGGAGCCTGCGCGGCCAAGGGCGTGGCCCGCGCCGGGGTGAGTTGCGGGGCCAGGCTAGGCGCCGGCGAGGCGTGGGTCGGGACCCACAACGAGCCGGCRACGCCGYRTGGCCCCGCAAMTCGCCCCGGCCCTKCGGGTTGRGYCTGGCRRGGGCGCATGCYGCGTTGCTCGTCGTTGCGGGCGCGAGCCCGCGGCCTCCTCRCGCCTTGCCTGCGCCCTCGCCAGGCTCAACGCGAACCACGTCCTCAGCCGCACAGGCTCCTAGGCCGCAATGCCCCGCCAGGCCGCCTCGGCCAGCAGCCCGGCATAGGTCGTCGGCCTGGCCGCGCGGCGCCCGGCCAGCCAGCCGCGGCAGTAGGACTCGGCACCGCCAAGCACCAGGGCCGGGATCAGATCGGCCGGCAGCTCGGTGATGAGGCCGGCGCGCACGCCCTCGGCCAGCCGCGCGTCGATGGGCGCATAGCGCGCTTCCAGGCGCGCTACCAGCTCGGCGCCATACGGCCCCTGCGCCACGGTCTCGCGCGCCATGAAGAGAAAGGCCGCCAGTTCGGGCAGGGCCGTCACCCAGTCGACATAGGCGGCCACCAGTTCGGCCACGACGGCATGTGCGTCGGGCGCAGCTTCGGTGCGCGCCGCGATGGCGCGGCTCTGGTCGTCGAAACCGGCGAAGAAGAGGGCGGCGGCCACGCCCTCCTTGTTGCGGAAGTGGTGGTAGATCGTGCCCACGCTCTGGCCACTGCGCCGGCGCAGGTCCTCGATGGTGGCGGCCTCGATGCCCCGGGCATTGAAGCAGGGCAGGGCGTGCGCCAGCACCGCGCGCCGGCTGGCGCCGCGCTCACCGGGCGAAGCGAGCGCCAGGACCGCTTCAAGACGGCTGGTGGAACCTCGGGGCTGGGTCATGGGCCTGTTAACACTGTGGCAATGGGTCGCGAAGGCCCGCCGCCAGGGGCCAATCAAGGCACGGCACGCTGCCTGCACTGATGTGCGGGCAAGTGACGCAACGCGGAGTGGCCCCTGGCGGCGGGCCTTCCCTTGGGTTGTTGCCAGAAAGGCCGCGCGCGGCGTTGCAAATCCTCGCCGGGTGTCCGACCCGGCTGCGGTTTGCGCCTTGCTCGCGGCCTTTCTGGCAACAACGCGACCCGTTGCCGCAGTGTTAGCAGGACCTAGAACAATATTCTAGAATCGTTCGGCGACCACGCGAAGAAGGTTGAGGCGATGCGACTGCCGAATCTGCTGGCGTCCCCCAAGGGGCGTATTGCGGCGTTCTTCCTGATGTACCTGACCGAAGGCCTGCCCATCGGTTTTGCGATGACGACCGTTGCGACCCAACTGCGCCGCCAGGGCGTGGGCACGGCCGAAATCGGCGGCTTCCTCGGCCTGGTGCTGCTGCCCTGGGCCTTCAAATGGGTCTACGGCCCCTTCATCGACCTGATCGCCTCCCGGCGCCTGGGGCCGCGCCGCGGCTGGATCCTCGGCGCGCAGGGAATGATGGTGCTGACGCTGCTGCCGCTGGCCAGCTTGGACCTGACCACCCAGCTCGGTCTCTTCACGGCCCTGCTCGTCGTGCACAACCTGTTCGGCGCGGTGCAGGACGTGGCCGTCGACGCGCTTGCGGTGACGACGTTGCGCGAAGACGAGCGTGCCTTCGCCAGCGGCATGATGTTCGGCGGCCAGTCCCTGGGCGTGCTGGTGGGCGGCGGCGGCGCATTGCTGTTGATCGGCAGCATCGGCTTCAACCTCTGCATCGTCGTGCTGGCGCTGATCATCGCGACCGTCATGGGCGTCGTCGTGCTGCCCATGCGCGAGGCGACGCCGGCCGCTGCCGATGAGCCCGCTTCGGCCGGCGTGGCCGCAGCGGGCAGCGAGGTGCTCGCTTTCCTGCGCCAGGCCCTGCAGGCCCTGCTCGGTTCGCGCCTGGCCGTGGCCGGCCTGCTGTTCGCCGTCCTGCCCATCTCGGCCATGGCTTTGGCGCGCGGGCTGCAATCCAATCTGGCGGTCGACCTCGGCCTCAGCAACGGTCAGATCGGCTGGCTCGCCACGGCCTCGCAGGCGGCCACCGCCGTCACCTGCATCGTCGGCGGCTGGCTGTCGGACCGCGTCAATCTGCGCCGTGCGATGGCTGCCTACGTCAGCGTGCTCAGCCTGCCGGGCCTGGTGCTGATGTTCGAGTTGCAGCGCCAGGGCTGGGCACCCGGCCAGGCGGCATCGGCCAGCCTGGTCACCGCCTTCATGGCCGCCGTCGTCATCTACCAGTTGCTGTTCGGCTTCATCTACGGCGCGCGCGTGGCCCTCTTCATCGGCATCACCCAGCCGGCCGTGGCCGCCACGCAGTTCGCCGCCTACATGGCGCTGACCAATCTCTCCATCACCTACAGCGTGGTCTGGCAGGGCTATGCGGTCCAGCATTGGGGCTATGCCATGACGCTGGGCCTGGATGCCCTGGTCGGCTTGAGCTGTCTTCTTCTATTGCCGCTGTTGCGGACCAAGACCCCATGAATCTCGTCATCAACGCCCTGGGCGTCCTCGACAACCCCAACATCCGCATCCAGCCCAGCGCCGGTGACCGCAGCGCCATGGCCTACACCAGCACCGGCCAGAGCGTCGACGACCGCTCGCTGGGCGACGCGCGCGCGGCGGGCCTCACGGCCGTCAACATCACGCTCGGCCATGTGGCAGGCAGTGCCGAGCCCTTCGAAGCGACGGTGGCCGATATCGCGGGCTGGGACGCCTTCATCCGCGCCCGCCCCATGGCGCTGCGCAAAGTGCTGACCGCGAGCGACATCGACGCGGCGCGCGCCGCGGGCCAGATCGGCGTCATCTACGGCTTCCAGAACACCGAGATGCTGGGCCGCAGCAGCGACCGGATCGCGCTGTTCGCCAACCTCGGCGTGCGCGTCATCCAGCTCACCTACAACGGCCGCAACGTCGTCGGCTGCGGCGCCACGGTGGCTGACGACACCGGCCTGAGCGCCTTCGGTGCCGAGGTCGTCGAGCGCCTGCAAGCCGAAAGCGTGCTCGTCGACCTCAGCCACAGCAGCGAGCAGACCTGCCTGGACACGCTGCGCCTGGCGCGCCGGCCCGTGGCCATCACGCACAGCGGCTGTCGCGCCGTAGCCGATCACCCGCGCAACAAGAGCGATGCCGAGCTGCGCCTGCTGGCCGACAAGGGCGGCGTCGTCGGCCTCTACTTCATGCCCTATCTGCGCCTGGCCGGCCAGCCGCTGGCCTCCGACCTGGTCATGCATCTGGAGCACGCGCTGGACGTCTGCGGCGAAGACCATGTCGGCCTGGGCACCGATGGCGGCACGACGGCCATCGACGACATGGCGGCCTACCGCGCCATGCTCGCGGCCGAGACCGAGCTGCGGCGCAGCATGGGCATAGGCGCACCGGGCGAGACGCCTGACGTCAGCCTCTTCCTGCCCGACCTCTGCGGGCCGACGCAGTTCATCGAGCTGGCCGAGTTGCTCGCGGCGCGCGGCCACCCGGCGGCGCGCATAGCCAAAATCCTGGGCGGCAATTTCCGCCGCGTGATGCAGGAGGCCTGGGAATGAAGCTGCTCATCCTTGCTCTGGCCCTGCTCAGCGGCGCCGTCTGCGCGCGCGAAGACCAGGTGCAGATCCACGGCAACGCCGCCGGCACGCAGACGCTGACGACGCCCGAACCCGGTGTCACCGCTGCCAACTACCGCTTCAACGACCGCGGCCGCGGCGACGTCATCGAGGCGCGCTGGCGCCTCGACGCGCGCGGCCTGCCGACGCACTACGACGCCAAGGGCAACGACTACTGGAAGGTCGAGTTCAGCGAGCATTTCGAGCGCGACGCCACGGGTCTGGCGCGCTGGAAGAACCGCATCGAAACGGGCGAAACCCGCGCGGCCGGCTTCTACCTGCCGGCCAACCCGCCGCCCGAGTTCATGGGCGTGCTGGCCCGCGCGCTGCTGAAGGCCCCCGGGCGACGGCTGAAGCTGCTGCCGGCCGGCGAAGCCTGGCTGGAGGGTGGGGCCGACGTCGACGCCGCCGGCCGCAAGCTGACGCTCTACCGCATCGGCGGCATCGAGTTCACGCCCCTGCCCGTCTGGCTGGACGACCGGGGTGATACCGCGGGCGTCATCGACGATTGGTTCGAGGTGCTGGAGGCCCCGCTGCTGCCGGCGCTGGCCGAACTGCAGCGCGCCCAGCAGGCCGCCGACCAGGCCTGGCATGCAGGCCTGGCGCAGCAGCACACTCACAAACCTCAGGGCGCGCTGCTGATCCGCAACGCCAGGCTGTTCGATCCCGCCAGCCTCAGCGTGCGCCCCGGCATGAGCGTGCTCGTGCGCGGCGAGCGCATCGTCCGCGTCGAGCCCGATGCCGATCTCGAGGTGCCACCCGGTGCCGAAGTCATCGCCGCCAATGGCCGCTTGCTGATGCCGGGGCTGTGGGATGTGCACCAGCACTTCAGCAATGTCGATGGCGTCTTCGACCTCATCGCCGGCGTGACGAGTGCGCGCGACATGGCCAACGATAACCTGCCCATGCTGGCCCGCGTGAAGCGCTTCGATGCCGGCACCGAGCTGGGCCCGCGCGTGACGCTGGCCGGCATCATCGAAGGCATGGGCCCGCTGGCCGGACCGACCGACGTGAAGGTCGACACGGCCGAGAAGGCGCGCGCCGCGGTGGACTGGTATGCCGACCACGGCTATGCCCAGGTCAAGATCTATTCGTCCCTCAGCCCGGCCCTGGTGGCCGTCGTGGCCGACCGCGCGCACGAGCGCGGCCTGCGCGTCAGCGGCCATGTGCCTGCCTTCACGCATGCGCGCGCCTTCGTCGAGGCCGGTGCCGACGAGATCCAGCACCTGAACTTCATCCTGCTGAACTTCTTCCCCGACGTGAAGGACACGCGCAGCCGCGACCGCTACACGGTGCTGGCCGACCGCCTCGCACAGTTCGATTTCAACGACGGTCGCTTCAATGACTTCGTCGCCTTCCTGCGCCAGCACCACACCGTGCTGGACCCGACCATGGTGGTGCTGGAAGGGCTGTTCTCGGGCGAACCGGCGCGCGCCGCGCCGGCGCTGCGGCCGGTGGTGCAGCGTTTCCCGACGGTGGTGAGGCGCCGCCAGCTGTCCGGCGCCGTCGCCGTGCCGGCTGGCAAGGAAGCCGTCTACGCCCAGGCCCTGCCGGGCCTGCTGCGCATGCTCAAGCGCCTGCACGACGGCGGCGTGACCATCATGCCGGGCAGCGATGGCTTCTCCGGCTACAGCCTGCACCGTGAACTGGAGCTCTATGCCCAGGCCGGCATCGCCAACGCCGAGGTGCTGCGCATCGCGACGCTCACGCCCGCCCGCGTGCTCGGCGTCGAGAAAGACCGCGGCACGATCACGCCGGGCAAGCTGGCCGACATGATCCTCGTCGACGGCGACCCGCTCACCAACATGGGCGACATCCGCCGCGTCTACCGAACCATCAAGGGCGGCCAGGTCCATGACCCCGCCGCCCTCGAACAAGCCATGGGGATGAGCCCACGATGAAGATCGAACGATTCAACAGCGGTCAGGTCGTGCCTGCGACCGTGCCCTTTCCCGAAGGCGTGCGCGTCGGCTCCATGCTCTATCTGTCCGGCCAGCTCGGCAACGTACCCGGCCAGCTCAAGCTCGTCGAAGGCGGCCTGCGCGCCGAGGCGCGGCAGACGCTGGAGAACATCCGCAGCGTGCTGCGCGGCCAGGGGCTGGACCTGCAGCACCTGGTGCGCTGCACGGTGATGCTGGCCGACATGGCCGACTGGCCGGCCTTCAACGAGATCTACCGCGAGTTCTTCGGCAGCACGCCGTTGCCGGCACGCAGCGCGCTGGGCTGCAACGGCCTGGCGCTGGGCGCCCGCGTCGAGATCGAGTGCATCGCGGCGGCCGAAGCCGACTAGGCCTGCTCGCGCAGAGCGGCCGCCTCGTGCTGCGCGGTCAGCTGCTCCAGCTCGCCGCTGTCGCGCAGCCGGCGGATGACCTCGGCCAGGCGCGGGGCCAGGTCCTTGCGGCGGACATGCAGGTAGTGATGCAGATCGAAGCGGGCCAGGTCGGGTGAGGCGTCCAGGTCCTTGATGCTCAGGCTCGTCATCGCCGATTGGGCCGACAGCGTCGTGCAGATCGCCAGGTCGACCCGGCCGGCTGTCAGCATGCGGAACAGTTGCGGTGGGTTCTGCGTCAGGGTCAGCGCCGGGTGGTTCTCGGTCAGCTCCTGCGCGTAGGCCATGCCGCGGATGGAGCCCACCGAGTAATGCTTCAGGTCGTCGCGCGTCTGCACGCTGGCGGCGCGCGAAGGCATGGAGTAGGCGCGCACGCTGACCCGGTAGTAGGGCGGGTCCACGCGCAGCAATTGCGGGTAGGTCTGGCCATAGCTCGCGATGCGGACCAGCTCGCCGTCCGCCTTCTCGCTCAAGGTCACCAGGCTGGCGCGCGACGGCGGCAGCACGTCGATCTGCAGGCCCAGGCCGGCGCGGCGGTAGATCTCGGCCAGCAGCCGTGCGGCCACGGCGCTCGCGCCGGTCTTGTTGACGGCGGTGATGACCAGGGTCTCCAGTGCATGGGTCCGAGGCGCGGCCAAGCCCAGCAGCGCGGCGGCCATCAGCCGGCGCCGGACGGCGGATTCGGGAAGCTCCGCAAAGCCCAAGTCCATGTCTCACCCCGTGGCGCGTCATGCGCTCTGTCACGAAGGTAGCGCATCGGGGCCTGCCTGGGCAGCTCAGCGGAGGTGAATCATCCCTCGGTCATCAAGCGGAGCCGTCGCCGGGGCCCCTCGGATCGTCCAGACGCCATGGCGCGCTCCAGCGGCTGGGAGTCGGCGGCTGGTCGGCCGAGGCCCCCGGCGTGTCCAGCGCCTGCAGCGCGGCTTCCAGCGCCGGCCAGAACTGCGGCCCGCAGGCCAGTCGGGTGCCGTTGTCCAGCAGCAGCGTCGCGCGGCGCTTGTCGTGAAGCAGCACTTCCAGCACATGAGCCGGCGCCACGGCAACGCGGTTCTGGCAGCGCAGCATGGCGCCGGGCGGCAGATCGTCCAGCAGCCCACCGAGACGGCGATGCAGCACATGGTGTTCACCAAAGCCGTGCAGCAGCACGGTCGGGTGGCGGGCGTCGGGCAGCTCCAGCCAACGGATGTCGGCGAGGTCCAGCGTCGTGAAGCGACCGTGCTCGAGCACGATGAGATGGCGCACCTCCACGCCCAGCCGGCGCCGCGGCAGGCCCCGCAGCGCGGCGTTGACGCGCTGCGGGTCATCGGCAGCCAGGCAGCGCCGCACGACTTCCAGCGTGAGCCAGACGATTTGGGGTGCGGGGTCGTGCAGCGAGGCGGCCAGCTCGGCCGCGCCCACAGGCTTGAGGCCAGGGTCCAGCAGCATCAGCTCGGGTTGCATCGCCAGCGCCATCGTCAGCGCCTCGGTGGCCGTGTGGGCCTGATCCAGCACCTTCAGCGCGGCGCCGTCGATCAGGCGCTGGGCCAGGGCACAGGCCGGACTGTCCGACGGGGCGACGACGAGCGTGCGCACGGCGGGACACGGGCCTGGCAGAACTTCCATGCCCGGGATGATGGGCTTGGAGGCCCCCTCTGCCTTTGGTCATGAGCGCCCCCCGTCCAGCCTTCGCGGCCGGAGGTGTCAGCGTTGCGCCGGCGCGGCCAGCGCAGCGAGTGCCGCCGTCATCTGCTGCGGGTAGTCCGGCCACTGCTGCAGGTCGTTGTGCCCGCCGCCCGCGATGCGGACGAGCCGAGCTTGCGGCGCCAGCGCCTGCAGCTTGAGGCTTTGCGCAAACGGGATGACTTCGTCCCGGTCGCCATGCACCAGCAGCAGTGGGCCGCGCAGGCGCTGCACCGCCTCGTCGGTGCGCAGCGGGTAGCGCAGGGCCTGCGGTGGCAGCCAGGGGAAGTGCTCACTGGCCAGGCCGGCGATGCTGGCATAGGGCGAGACCAGCACCGTCAGGTCGGGTTGCACCGTCGCCGCCAGCGTCGCCGCCAGGCCGGTGCCCAGCGAGCGACCGTAGATGACGACGTGTTTGCCGGCATAGCGGGCCGCCACCTCTTGCCAGACGACCATCACGTCGGCATGCAGCTGGGCTTCGCTCTCGATGCGGCCCGTGCTCTTGCCGAAGCCGCGGTAGTCGGGCATGACGAGATCGAAGCCGGCGCGGCGGTAGAAGTCGGTGTCGGTGAACCAGCTCTGCAGATTGCCCGCGTTGCCGTGCAGGAAGAAGACGACGCCGCGCGGCTCGGGCAGGCGCAGCTCCAGCACCGACAGCCGCGCGCCGGGCACGTCGACAAAACGTTCGTGCACATCCGGCGCGTCGGCCAGACGCGTTGCGGCGGGCAGCGGCTCGGGATGGAAGAGCAGGCTCTCCTGCTTGAACCACAGCGCCGCCGTCGCCGCCGACCAGGCGAAGCCGGGCAGCAGCACGGCGGCCAGCGCGAGGCGGGTCCAGCGGCGGCGCGTCGGGCGCGTCATGAGGGCAGGGCGACGATGAGGGGCGCCTTGCCACTGGCGCCACGGGGCAGTTCGGCCACCCAGCGCAGGTCCAGGCGCTGCGGTGCGGCGCCGCGGCTTTGCAGCAGATCGGCCAGGCGGTGCTGCAGCGTGCTGGCATCGCGGTCGCTGGGCTGGCCGGTCAGCAGCACGGTGATCGCGTCGGCCGACTCCTGGCGCAGCTGCCAGCCGGTGGCGGGCACCTGCTCCAGCAACTGGTGCACGAGGTTGGGGTGGATGTCGACGGCCGCGCCGCCGTTGGCCGCCGGCAGATGCAGGGCCTCCTCGACACGGCCCTCGACGCGCGCCAGGCGCCTGAAGGGACGGCCGCAGCGGCAGCGGCCCGGCAGCTCGCGCAGGCCGTCGCTGATCTCGTAGCGGATCAGCGGTTGGGTGTGGCGGTCCAGCACGGTGACGAGAAGGCGCGCGCCGGATTCGCCCGGCGGCACGGCACGGCCGTCCGCGTCGACGATCTCGAAGATCGCGCGGTCTTCCAGCAGGTGCAGGCTACCTTCGCGGCACTCGGTCGCGATGGGGGCGTATTCGGTCGCGCCATAGGTGTTGAAGACGGGAATGCCCCAGGCGGCTGCTACCCGCGCGCGCGTCGCATCGGGCAGCAGCTCGGCGCTGGTGCCGACGTGGCGCAGCGGGATGTGCAGCCGCCCGGCGAGCTGCTCGTCGGCCAGCTGGCGCAGGATGGACGGGTAGAGGGCCATCGACACCGGCTGCCAGTCGTTCAGCCGCGCGACGAGTTCAGCCAGCGGCAGGCCGGCGTCCAGCTTCAGGCCGCGCAGCAGCGGCGTCGAGAGTGACGCGCCGACGCGGGCCGAGTAATGCCAAGCCGCATCCGAGGCGATCAGCGCCGTGCGTGGCCTGGCCAGTGGCGACGGTGCGCCCGACCACATCAGCGGCCGCATGATTGCCGCGAGGCTGGCCCGCCATTCGTCGGCGTCGAACAGGAAGACGCCGCGCAGGCCCGTGGAGCCCGACGTCGACAGCGCCGTGTAGCGGCCCAGATAGGGCCGGCCCGGGTCGGGCGCGGCCAGGTGGGCCTCGACATCGGCCAGGCGGATGGCCGGGTCGGTCACGACGCGGTCGAACTCGGCCATCAACGTGGCCTTGTCGAGGATGGGCAGGGCGTCGAGTGGCGCGTCGTCCAGCCCCTGGTGGAAGCGCCGGTAGAAGGGCGAGCGCTCGCGGGCCAGGCGGCGCAGTGCGGCGAGGCCCTGCTGCTGGTGGCGTTGCAGGCGTTCGGCACTCCAGCGCGAGCTGGCGTCCTGGCGGGCGCGTTGCAGGCCGACGCGCAGCAGCTGACCGAGTTGACTCATGGCCTAGCTACGCGCGCCGCCGCCGCTCGGATTCATGCCTGCCGGCTTGCATGCCGGCAGGCCTTCGTCAGGCGTCGGACAGCGCGCAGGCGCTGTCCTCGGTCCGGTCTCAGCGGCATGCCGACGCTGCCAGCCAGGCCGCCAATTGCGGCAGCCAGTCGTCCACGGCCTGGGCCAAGCCGCGCACGGCGCCGGGCGCATCGGGCGAGGCCGCTGCGCGCTCGAGACGCCAGTGCTGCTGCAGCGGCGTGCTGGCCGTGCCGGCCGGCCACAGCGTGGCATGCAGGCGCAGCACGACCTGGCTGCTGGTGGGGCTGCTGAAGACCTGCTCGAACTCGTCGAGGTTGACGGTCAACAGCGTGGCGGGCTTGCCGCTGCAGCCCGGTGCGCCGGCGAGCTGCTCGCGCAGCCTCTGCGTCAGCAGCGCGGACGGCGGCGCGGCCCACAGGCTGTCGCGGTAATGCTCCAGGCGCTGGGCCTGCTGGAAGGCGAGGCGGTAGGCAATGCCTTCGCCGGCCAGTTGGGGCGGCGCGGTCACGTCGGCAATGCGCCAGGCCAGCGCGCCGCCGGCCGCCGTGGCCGTGGGCGCGGGGCCGAGGTCGTAGACGGCCTTGGGCGAGGCCGTCGGTGTCAGCGAGCAGGCACTCAGCGCGAGGGCGGCGGTGAGCAGGACGAAGGTTGTTTTCATTTCTTCAGACGTTCCGCAAAGCCGGCCTCACCCGGCCCGGGCGGCTGAGCGCCGCGGCCGAAGATCAGGCTTTGCGGCTGCTCGCCGAGGGCGTCGGCGGCGCGTTCGATGCTGCGGCTGGCGGCGGAGACGTCGGCCAGCACGGGGCGGGTACGAGGCGAGGTCTCGCCCACCAGGGCGAGTTCGAGGTTGCGGCTGGTGGCCTGCACCTGCACGGCGGCCGCCTGCAGCTCGTCCAGCGCCTTGGCGCGTGTCTTGAGGTCCTGGGCCAGCAACTGGCCGTCGACGGCGAGCGCCTCGATGCGGGTCAGCGCGGCCTGGGCGCGTCTGGCGGTGGCGTCCGAGTCCTTCAGCAGCGCCGGCAGCTCGCGGGCGCTCGGCTGCAGCGCAGCCATCAGCCTGCTGGTGTCATCGGCGGCCTGCTGCAGCCCGGCGAGGGTCTTGCCGAGCTGGGCGCGGTTGTCTTCGCTGAGCAGGGCGTTCAGGCGCGTGGCCGTCTCGGCAAAACCGGCAATAAGGCCAGGGCCGCTTTCGGCCAGGCGGTCCAGCAGCGTGGGCCGCAGCGGCAGGCGCGCACCCGGCGTTGCGCGTTGCAGCGCGGCCTGGGTGTCGGCTTCCTCCAGGCCGACGAAGGACAGGCCGGTGACACCCTGCAGGCCGAGCTGGGCATAGGTCTGCTTGGACACCGGGGCGGCCGCGTCGACGGCGATGCCGACGAGGATCTGGCGCGGGTCGGCAGGGTCGAAGCCGATGGTTTCGACATAGCCGACCTCCACGCCGCGCAGCTTGACGGGCGCCTTCAGGTTCAGCCCCGGCACGCCGCTGCGGGCGACGACGGTGTAGCGCACGCGCTCGGTGCGGTCGCCCTGGAACCAGGCGACGCTGGCGGCCAGCGCGAGGCCGAGCAGCAGCAGAAAGAGGCCGGCGGCCAGGGCGTGGGCTTTGTTTTCCATGGTCTCTAGACGTTGGCTTCTTCTCGCAGCACGGCGGGCACGCCGCCATCGTCGCTGGTGTCGTCCAGGCTAAGGCGGAAGCGCCTCACATCCTCTTCGGCGCAGCGCTCGACATGGCCGAGGAAGAAGTTGCGCACGAAGGAATGCGGCAGGCGGGCGACTTCGGACAGCGGGCCGCTGGCGATGATGTGCTGGTCGGCCAGCACAGCGACGCGGTCGACGACGGCGAACAGCGTGTCCACGTCGTGGGTGACCATGACGACGGTCAGCCCCAGCTCCTGGCGCAGCCGCCGCAGCAGCTTGACGAACTGCTTGGCGCTGTCGGGGTCCAGGCCGGCGGTGGGTTCGTCCAGGAAGAGCAACTGCGGGTCGAGGATGAGGGCCCGCGCCAGCGACACGCGCTTGACCATGCCGCCCGACAGCTCCGACGGGCGCTTCAGCGCGTCCTCGGGCTTGAGGCCGACCTGGGCCAGCTTGAGCATGACGAGGGGTGTGACGAGGTCGGCGGGCACGCTCTTGAGCTCGCGCAGCGGCAGCGCGACGTTGTCGTAGACGCTCAGCGCCGAGAACAGCGCGCCGGCCTGGAACAGCACGCCCCAGCGGTAGCGCACCCGCTCCAGGTCGCGCACCGCGCAGCGGCCCAGCGGATGGCCGAAGATCTTCACGGTGCCGGCCCGTGGCACCTCCAGGCCCAGCAGCAGGCGCAGCAGCGTCGTCTTGCCCGAGCCCGAGCCGCCGATCAGCGCGACGACTTCGCCGCGGTGCACGGTCAGGCTGAGGTTGCGGTGGATGACATGGCCGCCATAGGCCGTCGTCACGTTGTCGACTTCGATGATGGGTTCGGTGTCGGCCACTCAAACTCCCATGTTTGAAAACAGCACCGCGAAGATCGCATCGACGACGATGACCAGCGTGATGGCCGTGACGACCGACTGCGTGACGCTCTGGCCCAGGCTCTCGGTATTGGGCTTCACGCGCAGGCCGAAATGGCAGGCCAAGAGCGCGATGAGGCCGCCGAAGAGGATGGACTTGACCCAGCCCAGCCACAGGTTCACCGGCTCGACGACGCTGGGCAGGGTGTGCACGAACTGCATCGGGTCCAGTTTGAGCTGGGCACTGGCCGCCGCCATGCCGCCGAGCAGCATCAGGGCGCTCGTCCACACGGCCACCAGCGGCAGCGAGATGGCCAGCGCGATGACCTTGGGGGCCACCAGGCGCACCGTGTGCGAGATGCCCATCACCGACAGCGCGTCCAGTTCCTGCGTGACGCGCATGACGCCGATCTGGGCCGTCATCGCCGAGCCCGAGCGGCCCGCCACGATGATGGCCGCCAGCAGCGGCCCCAGCTCGCGCAGCACGGCCAGGCCGAGGATGTTGATGACGAAGATGTCGGCGCCATAGGCCTTCAGCTGCCGCGAGATCAGATAGGACAGCGTCAGCCCGACGAGAAAGCCCACCAGGGCCGTGATCGGCAGCGCCTGGGCCCCGGTGCGATAGACATTGGCCGAGATCTCGCGCCAGCCGATCAGCGAGGGGTGGCGCAGCATCTGCACGAAGTCCAGCAGCAGGCGGCCGACGAGGGTGACCAGGTCGACCGCATGGCGGGCAAAGGCCATCAGCCTGAGGTTGGCCAGCGCGATGCCCGGGCCGAGGCTGCGCTTGCGTCTGGGCAGGGCGCCGGGCTGCATGAACTGCGAGAACAGCGTCACATGCTCGGGCAGCCACAGCAGCCGCCGTGGCGGCTTGCGGCCCCAGCCCTGCCAAAGCGTCAGCGCGCCCGCCGTGTCCAGCCGTCCCAGCTCGCGCAGATCCCACAGCGCGTCGGGCGTCTCTTTCACGGCGGTGGCCACGCGCTGGCGGAACTCCTCGTAGCGTTCGCGCAGCGCCAGCACCGTCCAGTCGCCACTGACGCGCCATTCGCGGGCCGTGCCCACGGCGCCGCCGCCGCATTGCAATTGGGGCTCGGCATCGGCGGCGCCACCGGCCCAGACCGAGGTCTGGGTGTCCAGGGGCAGGGCGCCGGCTTCGCTCATGGCGCAACGATAGCGCTTACTCAGGCTTGATGAAGCGATGTGTTCTGGGGCTTGATAGCGTCCTGCCGTTGCATCCGGAGATTTCATGGACCGTTTCATCCGCCGCGCCGACCCCCGCACCCTCAGCGTGCGCGACCTGCTGGAGGCGCGCGACCAGTACCACGTCCACATCGCCAACCTGCCCACCGTCATCGGTACCGCCATCGGGCGCTACCGCATCCGGCTGGACGACCCCAACTACGCCGACGAGCATGCCGAGCAGACCGGCAAGGAACTCGGCGCCCGCACGCTGGACAACAGCGATTTCCGGCCCTGGTCCTGGCCCTGCATCCTCGTCTTCGTCAGCGAATGGCTGGACCGCAGCAAGCTGTCCCGCCATCCCGAGCTGGCGGTGCCGCCGGTGCTCTACCTGCCCGACGGCCGCCAGGTGCGCACCTGCCCCGTGCTGGTGAAGCCGCGCGTGACCAACCTGCCGCCGGCCGACACGGCCCTCTATGCGGCCGACAAGTTCGGCCCCAACTTTCAGGTCCATGTGGCCGACCAGGGCGCCACCCGCATGGGCGTCGCCTCGGCCATCGTCGAGGACGGCGCCTGTGCCTTCGCCCTGGTCAGCCGTCACGTGACCTCGGGCACCGAGCCCGGCGCGCCGGTGTTCGCGCTGCCGCGCGGCAAGAAGGTCGGTATCGGCCACATCACGGCGCATGGCGTCGATGCGCTGCCGCTGGCCGACATCTATCCCGGTTTCGCCGGCCGCGATGCACGCCTGACGCTGGACGCCGCCCTGGTCAAGCTCGACAGCGTCGGGGCGACGAACTCCCAGTACCTCGGCGTCGGCAGCTTCGGCCCGGTCATCGACCTCAGCTCCGACAAGATGAGCCTCAACCTCATCGGTTGCCCGCTGTTCACGGTGCTGCCGGGTGGCATCCGCACCGAGGGCCGCGTGCACGGCCTGTTCTACCGCCATGCCAGCATGGGCGGGGTGGATTCGCTGTCTGAATTCCTGATCGGCCCGCGCCGCCCCCGCGATACCGTGCAGTCGCGGCCGGGCGACTCGGGTGTCACCTGGTTCTGGGACGAGATGGCCGACCGCACGGCCAAGGACAAGGACCTGCCGCCGCCCACGCAGTTCCGGCCATTGGCCGTGCAATGGGGTGGCCACGGTTTTGGCGCGCTGAATTCCAGCCGCGCCACCGAGTTCGCACTGGCCAGCGGATTCAGCTCGCTGTGCAAGGCGCTGAACGTCGAGCTGGTGCAGGACTGGCGCACGGGCCAGAGCCGCTACTGGGGCAAGGTCGGCCACTACAACGTCGGCTTCGCGGCCTGCTTCGCGCTGCAGACGAACAAGGCCAAGGCCGTCTTCAAGGCCAACGCGGCGGCCATCGGTGTCAGCGACGAGGACATCGTCGCCGGCAATCTGCCGGGTGCCACGCAGACGAGCCAGTTCATCGCGCTGGCCGATGTGCCCGACCTGGTCTGGCGCCGCACCCGCGGCAAGGACAAGGCCAACCACTTCGCCGACATGGACGAGGCCGGCAGCGGCCCCTTCGCCGGCAAGACGCTGATGCAACTCTGGCAGCAGGCCCCGGCCACGCGCGACCCCCAGGTCTGGGACCAGTTCTACAGCAGCATCGATCCCGACCGCAAACCCCAGTACCGCGGCGCGCTGCCCTTTCGCGTCGCCGAGCTCTACAAGGTCATGGTGCAGGCCGCGGCCGCCAGGCAGCTGGATGCCTATGTCTGCGCCGCCGGCGTGCTGGCCCACTACATCGGCGATGCCTGCCAGCCCTTGCACCTCTCCCACCTTCACCACGGCCAGTCGGACGACCCGGACGACGACAAGGTGCATGCCGTCTACGAGGACGACATGCTGGACCAGGCCGCCGAGGAAGTGGTGGCCGGCGTCAAGCAGCGCGTGACCGACGCGCCGGCCCGGCCGCTGTTCAAGGGCCCCATGGCGGCGGCCGACGCCATCGTGCAGCTGATGCACCGCACCATCACGGAGCTGCCACCCCAGGAGATCCTGGAGGTCTTCGAGCGCGTGCACGGCCGTGGCCAGGCGGCGGCGATGTGGTCGGCGCTGGGCGTGCGCACCATGAACCGCATGGCCGACGGCGCCGTCACGCTGGCCACCGTCTGGCAGTCGGCCTGGAAGGAAGGCAAGGGGGAGCAGAATTTCACGCTGGCCGCCTGCCGGGTGGCGGTGCCCACCGCGCGCCTGAAAAAGCTCTATGACACCAAGGGTTTTGCCGAGTCCCGCTGGCTGCGCGAGATGACACTGGCGGACTTTTCGTGACGGAATCCTCTGGGTAGAGGGGGCTCGCTACCATCGCTTTTGAACCTCCGGGCACTCCGCCGGGACTCATGGGCAATGGAACCCCGCAGGCGAGCATGTTGAAGTGGCCCAGCATCAGGAAAAAGCGCGATGACGCGCCGACGACGCCTGCGAGCTCGGTTCGTGGCCCGGCCGCCGAGGCGTTGGAGCTGGCCCTGCTGGAGGGCATCAGGCGCGGCCAGCGGGCGGAATTCGACGCCCTCTACCGGATTTATCACCCCCGGCTTTGGCGTTTCCTGTCGCATCTGATGCGCCAGCCCGAGGCCATCGAGGAGGTGCTGAACGACACCCTGATGGTGGTCTGGCAGCGCTCGGACAGCTTCGACGGGCGCAGCAAGCTGTCGACCTGGATTTTCGGCATCGCCTACCGCAAGGCGCTGAAGGCGCTGAGCCGCCAGGACCTGCCGGTCGATGGCGACGCCGTGGACGAACCGGCCGACCCGGGGCCCGGGCCGGAGCAGCGCCTGGGCCTGGCGCAGTTGCGCGGCCGGCTGCGGGGCGCCATGGCGGAGCTGTCGCCGGAGCACCGCGCCGTCGTCGAACTCTGCTATTTCCATGACATGGCCTATGCCGAGATTGCCGACGTCGTCGGCTGCCCCGCCGAAACCGTGAAGACGCGGATGTTTTATGCCCGGCGCCGGCTGCGGCTCCTGCTGGATGACCTGGCGGGGCTGGAGCAAGGAGAACAATGATGAGTGTGGTGATCCCCATGGAACATGACGAGCACGCTGCCATGCAGGCCCTGCTGCCCTGGTATGCGCGTGGCCAGCTCGGCGAGGACGAAACGGGCCAGGTGCAGCGCCATCTGCTGCACTGCCAGGGCTGCCGCAACGAGCTGGCGGCCGAGCAGCCCATGCAGACGCTGCTGAGCGTGGCGGGCGCCCCGGCGCAGGGCGGCGACGTGGAAGCGGGCCTCGCGAAGATGCATGTGCTGATGCAAGCGGCCCAGCCGAAACCCGCGAAACCCGCCCGCGCGGTGCGTTGGATGCCCTGGGTGCTGGGTTTGCAGGGGGCTGCCGTCGCGCTGCTGCTGGTGCTGGTGCTGACACCGCGCCAGGATGACCCGGCGGCCTATCAGGGCTTGTCTGCCGCCGGCACGGCGCCGGTCGTGGCCGACGCCCTGGTCATGTTCAAGCCGGGCACCACCGAGAAGGCGGTGCGCCAGTTGCTGCAGGCCCAAGGTGCCGGCGTGGTTGCCGGGCCGACCGAGACCGGCGCCTGGCTGCTGCGCGTCGATGCCCGCGGCCTGGCGGCCCTGCGCACGGCGTCCATCGTGCAATTGGCAGAACCGCTGCAACCGGGGCCGACGCGATGAAACTCTGGCTCAGCCTGTTCGCGCTGTTGCTGAGCTGCCTTGGCCGTCCGGCGCACGCCCAGGCCGAAGAGGCCCAGCGCCAGGTCCTCGTCATGCTGCAGCTGCCCAAGGCCCATTACCGGCCCGACGGCAGCTATGCCGGCACCTATGGCGAGGGTGTGGGGCGGCAATCGCGCCAGCAGGTTGCCCAGGCCCTGGCCCAGGCCCACAAGCTGGAAATGCGCAGCGAATGGGCCATGCCACTGGCCGGGGTGGACTGCTTCGTCATGCGCCTGCCCGAGGGTGACACGCGCTTGCCGGCCAAGGTCGCCGAGGCCGTGGCCGAAGACAGGCGCGTAGCCTGGGCCCAGCCCGTCAGCCTCTACCGCGCCCAGGGCAGCCAGCAGGAGCCGCTCTACCCCGCCCAGCCGGCGGCCCGCCAGTGGCATCTGGCCGAGCTGCACCAGCTGGCCACCGGCCGCGGCGTGCGCGTGGCCGTCGTCGACAGCGGCGTGGAAGCCAGCCATCCCGACCTCATCGGCCAGTTGGACGTCAACCAGAACTTCGTCGACGACAAGGCGCCGCCGGCCGAGGGCCATGGCACGGCGGTCGCCGGCATCATCGCGGCCCGCGCCGACAACGGCCTGGGCATTGCCGGCATCGCGCCCCAGGCGCGGCTGCTGGCGCTGCGCGCCTGCTGGCAGGCGGCAGGCACCCAGACCCTGTGCACCAGCCTCGGCCTGGCCAAAGCCCTGTACGCCGCCATCCAGCAGGGCGCCCACATCATCAACATGAGCCTGGGCGGGCCGGACGACCGCCTGCTGGCCCTGCTGATCGACCAGGCCCAGGCGCGTGGCGCCACCATCGTCGCGGCCATGCCGGGCGAGAACGGACCCTTCCCGGCCAACCACCCGGGCGTGCTCGTCGTCGGCCTCGCGCAACCGCTGCCGGCCGGTGCAGTCATTGCGCCGGGGCGTGATGTGCCCAGCACGGCGGTGGGGGGCGGCTGGTCGCTGGTGTCGGGTTCGTCCTTCGCAGCCGCGCATGCGGCCGGCCTGCTCGCGCTGGTGCGCGAGCTCGACGGCACGCGTGGCACGCTGGCCCTGAAGACGGCCCTCGTCACGGCCGGTCAGGGCCGCATCGACAGCTGCGCAACGCTGGCCCGCCATGCCGGAACCCGCGGGCCCAGCTGCAAGGCGATGGAGCAAACTCCCGACTGATGCCGCCCGCGCACCTGGCCCGACTGACGACGCTGGTCGCCACGCTGCTGGCCTGCGCGGGCGGAGCCTGGGCCGATGTCGGCGGCACGCTGTCGCTGCAGACGGATGCGCGTGAGCGGGGCATGTCCTACAGCGCCAACCGTCCGAGCGCCCAGCTCGGGCTGGCCTGGGATGGCGAGGCCGGCTGGTATGGCGGTGCGCAGCTGGCGCATGCCCGCTTCTCGCAGCGGCGCGGCGCCACGCTGCAGCTCTACGGTGGCCGTGTCTTCGGCCTGGCGCCGGGTCTGGACGGCGAGGCCGGCATCGTCGCCCATGCCTACGAGAACGTGTCCAAGTACGACTACCAGGAGGCCTACGCCGGCCTGCTGGGCGAACGCTGGAATCTGCGCGCCTATGTCTCGCCCGACTACTACGGTGTCGGCCAGCGCAGCCTCTACACCGAGTTCAACCTGCGCTGGCCGCTCGTGCCAGGTATCGCTGCGTTAGGCCATGTTGGCCTGCTACATGGCTGGGGAGGGCAGGTCTCGCCCTATGCCGAGCCGCGCGGTGCGACGCGTGCGGATCTGCGCCTGGGCGCGTCCTGGCAACTGGGCGCCAGCAGCGATCTGCAACTCGCCTGGACGGCGGCCGGCCGCGGTGGGCCTTACACGTGGACCGATGCGACACGCCGCCGCGCGCTCGTGCTCGGCCTGACGGTCGCTTTCTAGGGCCTGCCATTGCCATGGCATTGGCAGGCCCTCCCTAGCTTCTCTTGAACCCGCCCGAGGCGGGCTGGCACTCACGGCGCAGTGAGTAGCAGGAGAGGTTGATGAGATTGTCGAGATTGCTTTGGGCTGCACTGGGCACCACAGCCGCGCTGGTCGCCGGTTGTGGCGGTGGCAGCGGCGCAGGGCTGGATGCCAACGGTCGACCGCTCGGCGAGGGCGATGACCCCAGCGGGCCAATGACGGCGACTTTCAGCTCCATCCAGTCCCATGTCTTCACACCCGTGTGCACGGCCTGCCATGCCGGCGGTGCGGCACCGCAGGGCCTGAGGCTGGATGCGGCCAACAGCTTCACGATGCTGGTCGGCGTATCGAGCGCAGAGGTGGCTTCGCTCAAGCGCGTGGCGCCGGGCGATGCGGCCAACAGCTATCTGATCCACAAGCTCGAAGGCCACCAGTCCGTCGGTGCGCGCATGCCGTTTGGCGGACCTTATCTGGACGCCCAGACCATCAACCTGATCCGCCAGTGGATCGACAACGGAGCTCTGAAATGAAGGCCGTGCGAATCCTCCTCGGCCTGGCTTTGATGGCCCTGATGTCGATGGCGCAGGCCGAACCGTATCTGGCCATCCGTGCCGGGTTGAAGTGCGTGGCATGCCATGTGAACCCCAGCGGTGGCGGCCTGCGCAATGCGGTGGGCAACACCTTTGCGCAGAACGTCATCCCGGCCAATGCCTTGCCCGAGGCCCTGCAGGGCTGGAACGGCTCGCTCTTCGACGATCGCCTGCGCCTGGGCGGCGACCTGCGCACGGCGACGACGCGCACTTCGGTCTCGGGCCAGCCCACGCGCAGCGTCGGCGGTACCGAGCAGACAAGGCTGTATGCCGATGTGCAGCTCATCAAGGACTACCTCGGCGCCTACCTCGACCAGCAGGTCGCACCCGGCAAGTCCGAGCGCCAGGAGGCCTATGTGCGCCTGTCGACGCCGGGCCTGGGCTGGTATGCCAAGGCTGGCCAGTTCTACCTGCCCTTCGGCTGGCGGCTGCAGGACAGCCTCGCCTTCGTGCGCCAGTTGAGCGGCGTCAGCATGACGGTGCCCGACAAGGGCCTGGAGCTGGGCCACGAGGGCGACGAATGGTCCGTCCAGCTGGTGCGCAGCAACGGCCCTGGCAACAAGGGCGGCACGACGGGCCACCAGACGACGGCGCAGGCCATCTGGATGCAGCCCTGGGGCCGCGTGGGCGCCGCGGCCGCCCAGGTCAAGTCGACGGCGGGTGACCGCCAGGCCTATGGTCTCTTCGCCGGCACGACGACGGGGCCGGTGGCCTGGCTGGCCGAGATCGACATGGTCAGCGACGCCGGTTACCCCGAAGGCAAGCGCAAGCAATACGCGACGCTGCTGGAGGCCAATTGGCTGGTACAGCAGGGCCACAACCTCAAGCTCACCGGCGAATACCTCGACCCCGACCGCCGCGTGGCCCACGACAACAAGGCGCGCTACAGCCTGGTCTACGAGTACACGCCCATCGCCTTCATGCAGTTGCGCGCTGGTTATCGCAAATTCGGCGGCATCCCGCAGAACGCCATCGACAACCGGCGGCAGAGCTTTGTCGAGCTGCATGGACTGTTCTAGCGTCATCGACCCGCCAATCGCGCTGGCGCCGGCCATCACGCGGCTGCCGCTGGCGACGCTCTACCTGACGGAGCGCTGCAACTCGCGCTGTGTCAGCTGCGACTACTGGCGCCATGGGCGGCGGGACATCGACATCGAGACGGTGAAACGCCTGCTGCCGGGCCTGCGCGAACTCGGCACCCAGACCGTACTGGTCTCCGGCGGCGAGCCGCTGCTGCATCCGCAATGGGCCGAGATCGCAGCCCTGCTGCGCGGCCAGGGCCACAAGCTCTGGCTGCTGACGGCGGGGCTGGCGCTGGCCAAGCATGCACAAGAGGTCGCGCGGCTGTTCGAGCAGGTGACCGTGTCGCTGGACGGCAGCACGGCGGCGAGTTATGCGGCCATCCGTGGGCTGGACGCCTTCGAGATCGTCTGCGCCGGCATCCGCGCCGCGGTGCGCCAGGGCATGGAAGTCGGCCTGCGCGTGACGGTGCAACGCCGCAATGCCGGGGAGCTGGCAGAGCTCGTCGCGCTCGCGCGCCGGCTCGGCGTGGCCCACATCTCCTTTCTTGCCGCCGACGTCAGCCATGCCGAGGCCTTTGGCCGGCATGGCGAGGTTGCCGACGGCGTCGCGCTGCAGCCAGAGGACCTGCCGGTGCTGGCCCGCAGCCTCGGTGCGCTGGCGGCGGAGGACTTTGCAACCGGCTTCATCGCCGAGTCGCCGGCCAAGCTGCGCCGCATCGAAACCCACTACCGCGCGCTCCTCGGCCTGGGTGATCCGCCGCCAGTCCGCTGCAACGCGCCCGAACATTCGGCCGTCATCGAAGCGGACGGCGGCGTGCGCCCCTGCTTCTTCATCGCCGGCACCGGCCGCCTGGGCGAGCCCGGCTTGGTGGYGGCGCTGAACTCGCCCGCCCAGCGCCGGCTGCGCGCCCTCGTCAGCGCGGGCCGTCGTCCCGAATGCGCGCACTGCGTGTGCTCCAAATGGTTTGCCTCATGAGCAAGCTGGCCAACGAAGCGGCCTACGACCTCTGGGCCGAGGCCTACCCGCCGCTGCCGCACAACCCGTTGATGCGCGCCGAGCAGGCGGCGCTGCTGGCACTTTGCCCCGGCGTGGCGGGAAGGCGCGTGCTGGATCTGGCTTGCGGCAGCGGGCGCTATGGCCTGCTGTTGCAGCAGCAGGGTGCGCGCTTCGTCGTCGGCAGCGACCTGTCCGCCGGCATGCTGGCGCGCGCGCCGCTGGCCCATCGCGTCAGGGCCGACATGTCGCGCCTGCCCTTTGCGCCGGCGAGTTTCGACCTCGTCATCAGTGGCCTCGCCGTCGGCCATGCGCCCAGCCTCGATGCCTGGATGACCGAGGTGGCGTGCGTGCTGGCGCCGGGCGGGGCCCTGGTCTACTCCGACTTCCACCCCGACGCCGCGCGCGCCGGCATGACGCGCAGCTTCACCGACGCCAGCGGCCAGCGCCACGAGCTGCTGCATGCCCTGCACGATCCCGATGCCCACCTCGCCGCGGCCTGGCGCGCCGGTCTGGTGCTGGAGGCACAGCGCGAGGTGCGCGTCGGATGCGAGCTGACGGAAGCCTTCACCGGTTCCGAGGCTTTTTACGCGCGCTGGAACGGCCTGGCCGTCGTCCTCGCGCTGAGCTTGGTGAAGCCATGAGCTTTCACTTCTTCAATGCGGCGGATGGCCTGAGCCTGAGCACGGAGGGTGATCGCATCGCTGGCGCATGCGGCGGCTTGCGCGTGAACCTCAAGGGTGCCCGCCTGCTGCCCGGCCTCATCAACGCCCACGACCATCTGCATCTCAACGGCGCCCTGCCGCGGCTGAAGTTCCGCGCCGGCTATCGCAACGCCAGCGAGTGGATCACCGACATCACACCGCGGCTGTCGACGGCGCCCGAGCTTGTCGCGCACCGGGCCCAGCCGCGCGCGCAACGCCTGCTGGCCGGTGGGCTGAAGAACCTGCTGAGCGGCGTCACGACGGTGCTGCACCACGACCCGCGCGACGCCGTGCTGGACGCGCCCGGCTTCCCGGTCGACGTGCCCGAGCCTGGCGGCTGGTCGCACTCGCTCGCGCTGGATGGTGAAGCGGCGGTGCGTGACTCGCGCCGGGCGAGCCCGACCGGCCGGCTGTGGATCATCCACGCAGCCGAAGGCGTCGACACCGCGGCGGCGCTGGAGTTTGATCGCCTCGAGGCGCTGGGCTGCGTTGCCCCGGGAACCCTGCTCATCCACGGCCTGGGCTTGAGCACGGCGCAGCAGCGGCGCGCCGTCGATGCCGGCGCCGGCGTCGTCTGGTGCCCCGGCTCCAATCTGCATCTCTTCGGCCGCACGCTGGACCCCGAATGGCTGCGTGCCCAAGGCCGCCTGGCATTGGGCAGCGACTCACGCATCAGCGGTGGCCGCGACCTGTTGGCCGAGCTGGCGCTGGTGCGCGAGCTGACCGGCTGGAGCGAGGAGGGCCTGGAAGCGTGGGTCACGGAGGATGCCGCTCGGTTGCTGGGTTTGCACGACCGCGGGCGGCTGGAGCCCGGCCTGCGCGCCGACCTGATTGCGCTGCCACCCGGCCTGCCGCTGTCCCGCGCGACGCGGACCGACCTGCGCCTCGTCGTCGTGGGGGGGCGGCCGCTGTATGCCGACCCTGATCTAGGCGAATTGCTCGGCCTGCTGCCGGTGCGGGTGGATGGTCGTGCCAAGGCCATTGCCCCGCATCTACTTGTCGCGGAGCCCGGGCTTGAACTGATGACCGAAGAGGCCCTCGCATGAAGCGCGTGCTGCTGATCAACCCTCGCATCACGTCCAATGCGCGCTTCCCGCTGGCCGTGATGCATCTGGCCGCAGCGCTGAAGGGCCGCTACGAAGCTCGCATCCTCGATGGCAACCTGGACCGCCATCTGCCCGAGACGGCAGCAGCGGCCGTGCGCGAGGGCGGCTACGCGGCCGTCGGCCTGTCCGTCATGGGCGGGCCGCAACTGCCGGCGGCGCTGGCTGTGTCGCGTGCCATCCGCGCCGTGGCGCCCGGGCTGCCCATCGTCTGGGGCGGCTATTTCCCGACGCTTTGTACCGATGCGGCCCTGAACAGCGACTGCGTGGACTACGCGCTGCGCGGCCAGGGCGAGCAGGGCTTCATGGAGCTGCTGGATGCGTTGACCGAAGGCAAGCCGCTGGACGAAGTGGGTGGCCTGTCCTGGCGCCGCGAGGGTGGCGGGGTCGTCGTGCACAACGCCGACCGCGCCTTTTCGACGGCGCCGCTGCAGATGGACGTCACTTACGAAGAGGTCGACGACCCGCAGCGCTATCTCGGCCCGACCTATCTCGGCCGCCGCACGACGGGCTATCAGGCGGCGCTGGGCTGCCGCTACCGCTGCAGCTTCTGCGGCGTGGCCGCCATGTTCCGCGGCAAGACGGCCCTGCCCGAAGCGCAGCGGCTGGAGCATGACCTGCGCGGCCTGCAGACGCGCTTCGGTGCGGACTCTGTGCAGTTCTACGACCACAATTTCTTCGACCGTGAGGTCGACATGCAGCCCCTGCTCGAGGTGCTGGCCCGCATGCAGATGCCCTGGTGGTGCTACGCCCGCGCCGACGCGCTGCAAGGCCTGTCCGCGGCTTCATGGGCCCTGGTGCGGCGCAGCCGGCTGTGCATGGCCTATATCGGCGCCGAGTCGCCCAACGACAGCCTGCTGCGCGACATGCGCAAGGGCACGCGCTCCGATCAGACGCTGGCCGTCGTCGAGACCTGCCGCGCCAACGGCATCGTGCCCGAGCTGTCCTTCATGCTGGCGCCGCCGCAGGACCCCGAGGGCGAGACGGAGAGGACCTTCGATTTCATCCGCCAGGTCAAGCGCCTGCACCCGGGCGCGGAGATCATGCTGCACATCCACACGCCGCTGCCGCCGCGCCGCCTCGGAGGTAGTGGAGAAGGCCGCTGGACGCCGCGCGATCCGGCCCTGCCCAAGGGCTTCACCTTCCCCGACAGCGCCGACGCCTGGGCGCAAAAGGAATGGGTGGACTACTGGTGCCACAAGGACGCGCCCTGGCTGAACCCCGCGCTGCGCCAGCGCATCCGCGACTTCCGCACCGTGCTGGGTTGCCGCTTCCCGACGCTGACCGACATCCGCGCGCCGGCCTGGCAGAAGGCCGCCCTGCGCGCCGCCTCCGCCTGGCGCTACCGGCTGGCGCGTTATGACCAGCCGCGCGAGCTGCGCTGGCTGGAGCGCGCCGTGAAGCTGTGGGACCCGCAACTGCATTCGCTCTGACATGGCCCGCGTCGTGCAGATCAGCTTCCACCGCGACCCCCAGGGTCGTGCGCCCGAGCGACTGCTGAAGGACTGGCCTACCGTCACCCAGCTCGCCGAGGCCGCAGCGGGCGCCGGGGCCGCTGTGAGCGTCGTGCAGGCCTGTGCCGACGTGGAATACGTCGGCCGGGGCGGCATCGGCTACCACTTCCTGCCCTGCGACAGCCAGCCCGAGCGACTCATCGAGTTGTTCGACCGCCTGCGGCCGGAGTTGGTGCATGTGCAGGGCCTGGGTTTTGTGCAGCAGGTAAGGGCGCTGGCGGCCCTGGCGCCGGGCCGGCCCATCGTGCTGCAGGACCGCGCCGATGCGCCGCCGCGCCCCTGGCATTGGCCGGCCTGGCGGCGCGCGCTGACGACGACGGCGCGTGGCCTGATGTTCTGTGCCCGTGAACAGGCGCTGCCCTTCCGCCGCCGCGGCCTCATCACCGCCGCAACGCGCGTCTACGAAGTGCCCGGTTCGAGTTGTGGCTTTGCGACCCGTGACCCGGCCGCTGCCCGCGCCGCGACCGGGCTGGCCGGCGACCCCTGCCTGCTGTGGGTGGCCCACCTCGACGCCAACAAGGACCCGCTGACCGTGCTCGACGGCGTGGCCCTGGCGGCACAGCGCCTGCCCGGCCTGCAGCTCTGGCTCTGCTACGGCCGCGCGCCGCTGTTCGAGGCCGTGCGCGAGCGCATGCGCGATCCGCTGCTGGCCGGCCGCGTGCACCTGCTCGGCGCCCAGCCGCATGCGCGCATCGAAACGCTGATGGCGGCCGCCGACATCCTCGTGCAGGGCAGCCACCGCGAAGCCACGGGCTACAGCGTCGTCGAGGCCCTGGCCTGCGGGCTGGGGCTGGCGGTGACCGACATCCCGTCCTTCCGTGCGCTGGCCTCCGGTTGCCCGGCCGCGCGGCTGTGGCCGGCGGGCGATGCGGCGCGGCTGGCCGACGCCATCGTGGCGCTGGCCGCCTTGCCTTCGACGCAGCGGCGCTCACTGGCGCGCGCCCGCTTCGAGTCGCACTGCTCCACCGAAGCCCTGGGCCGCTGCCTCGTCGCGGCCTATGACGACCTGCTGGCGGCATGAACAGCTTCGTCCTCGCGCCCGCGGCGCTCGACTTCCGGCGCGCCTTCCTCGTCAATCTGGCCTCGGCCACCGGCGGCGTCGCCACGCGCTTCGTGCTGGGCCTGCTGCTGGCGCGACTGCTGCAGCCGGCCGAGCTGGGCCTGTATGCGCTGGGCCTGGGTGTCTTCAGTGTCGCCCAACTGTTGCGCGATGCCGGCGTGTCGGCCTATCTGCAGCGCGAGCCCGAGTTGACGCCGGCGCGCTTCTCGGCCTGCCTGGGGCTGCTGGCCTGCACGACGCTGCTGGCCACGACGGCGCTGCTGGTGCTGGCCGATCCCCTGGCCCGGCACTTCGGCCAACCCGGCTTGACGGTGCTGCTGCAGGTGCTGGCCCTGGGGCTGCTGCTGTCGGCCTATGGCAGCGTCATGGCTGCGCTGCAGTTGCGGGCGCTGTCCGCGTCGCGCATCGCTTTCGTGTCACGCATGGGCACGCTCGCCCATGCGGGCGTGGCGCTGCTGCTGTCCATGGAGGGTTGGGGCGCGCTCGGCCTGGCCTGGGCGCAGGTGGCCAGCATCCTCGTCTGCGGCCTGGCCTATGCCTGCATGCCCACGGGCCGCAGCTGGTGGCCGTCCTCGCGGGGCTGGGCCGAGGTGCTGGGCTTTGGCGTGGGTGCGCTGCTCGTCGGCCTGCTGGGAGGCGTCAATGGCGTGCTGCCCGATCTGTGGCTGGGGCGGCTGGGCTCGGCCCACCTCGTCGGCTTGCTCGGCCGTGCCCAGGGCGCGGTGAGCCTGCTGCAGGCCGTGGCCGGCCAGGCCCTGAGCTTTGGCGCGCTGCCGCTGCTGGCCGGGCGGCATGCACGCGCCGAAGCACTCGAGCCCGCCTTGCGCCGCGCCACGGCCTTGCTGACGGGGCTGGGCTGGCCGCTGCTCGCCCTGACCGTGGCCTATCGCGAGCCGCTGGTGCGCCTGCTCTACGGTCCGGCTTGGGGCGACTGCACGCCCGCGGTGCTGCCCCTCGCGCTGACGGCGGCCCTCGGCCTGGCGTTCTCGCAACTCGGCGCCGCCTTGGCCGCCGTGGGCCGGCCCGCACTGGCGGCCTGGCCCACGGGCGTGACGCTGGGCGCACGCCTGGTGCTGGGCGTGGCGATCTTCGATGGCAGCCTGGCCTCCTTCGCCTGGGCCCTGTGCGCGGCGGCCTGCCTGGCCCTGCCGGTGCAGCTCTGGCTGGCGGCCCGGCATCTCGGCCAGTCACCGCGGGCGCTGTGGGCGGCCCTGGGCGGCAGCGCACTCGCGGCCGTCGCGGTGCTGGCCGTGCCGCTGACGCTCGCGCCCATCGCCTGCGTGGCGGCCTGGCGCTGGTGCCGCCACCCCATGCTGGATGAGCTGGGTCAGCTCATGCGCCGGCGCATGACGAGCAGGAAATGATCGCCCAGTCGATTGATCAGCGGCCAGCCAGCCACGCGCCGGTCCAGGGCCCACAGACGCTCATGCCAGCGCGGGTGGCGCTCGGCCAGCCAGGTCAGATAGGGCGGCGGCACGAAGACGCACAGGCCGCGCTGCACCTCCAGCTCGAAATGCTCGGCGAAGGCGGCGTGGAACTCGGCCGGCGTGTAGTAGCGCGTCCAGATCGTGCGGCCATTCATGCCGACGGCCACGGTGCCCTTCGCGAAGCGGATGCCGGCGCGCTTCCAGCGGCGCTGGCGCAGATAGTGGGCCAGCTCCCAGGGGCAGTAGCGGCCGATGACGGTGAAGACGAGGCGGCCGCCGGGCTTGATGAGGCGGGCGCATTCGGCCGCCACGGCGCCGAGGTCGGGTACGCAGTTCAGCGGGCCGAGGTTGGAATAGGCGCCGTCGAAGCTGCCCTCCAGGCGGTTCAGCTCGTGCGCGCCGATGGCGAGCGCATCGACGGCGAGGCCGGCCTCACGCGCCCGGTCGCGCGTGCGCTCGACCATGCGCTCGGACCAGTCCGTCGCCGTCACGTGATGGCCTTGGCTCGCCAGGTGCACGGCGTCCAGCCCGGTGCCGCAGCCCAGGTCGATGAGCCGGCTGCCGGGCGAAAAACTCTTGTCCAGCCAGCGCCACATCTCGTCGCGCATGTCCTGGATGGCGAGGTTGTTGCCGCGCGGGCCGTCGTAGTCGGCGGCGACGCTGTCGAAGGCCTCTTGGGTATCAAGCAGACGGGTCTGGGTGTTCATGCGGAGGTCCGGGTTTGAAGATCGCTGTCGTCGTGCCCGGCGGTGTGGACCGCTCGGGCGAGGTGAGGGTGGTGCCGGCGCTGCTGGCCCTGCTCAAGCGCCTGGCCATGCGGCACGAGGTGCATGTGTTCGCGCTCAGGCAGGAGGCCGAGCCGGGCGAGTGGTGGCTGTGCGGCGCGCGCGTGCACAACATCGGCGGGCGCGCCACCGTGCCGCGGGCAGTGCGGGCCATCGTCAGAGAGCACGGCCGCGGCCGCTTCGACCTGGTGCAGTCCATCTGGTCGAGCAGCTGCGGCGTGGTGGCCGTCGCGGCCGCGCGGTGGCTGAAGTTGCGCAGCGCGGTGCACGTGGCAGGTGGCGAGCTGGTGGCCTTGCATGACATCGCCTACGGCGGTCGCCAGGGCTGGCGCGGCCGCTTGCGCGAGGCCTGGGTGCTGCGCGGCGCCGATGCACTGACGGCGGCCAGCCGGCCCGTGCTGGATCAGTTGGCCGCCTTGGGCCGCAGCGCGCAGCGCCTGCCGCTGGGCGTGGACCTGCAGGCCTGGCCGCCGCGTGAGCCGCTGCGTCGCCAGGCCGGCGCGCCGCTGCGCCTCGTGCAGGTCGCCAGCCTCAACCGCGTGAAGGATCAGGCCTGCCTGCTGCAGGCCGTTGCCCGTCTGCCCACGGCCGAGCTGGACCTCGTCGGCGAGGACACGCTGCGCGGTGAAGTGCAGGCCCTGGCGGCGCGCCTGGGTGTGAGCCACCGCGTTCGCTTCCACGGCTTCATGACCCAGGCCGAGCTGCAGCCACTGCTGGCGCGCGCGCATCTGCATGTCATCACCTCGCGCCACGAGGCCGGCCCGCTGGCGGTGCTGGAGGCGGCCGTGCTGGGCGTGCCCAGCGTCGGCACGGCGGTCGGGCATCTGGCTGAGTGGGCGCCGCAGGCGGCCCTGGTTGTCGAGCCCGGCGATGCCCGTGGCCTGGCGACCTTGATCGCCCGTCTGGAGGGCGACGAAGCGTTGCGGCTGCGGCTGGCGCGCGAGGCCCAGCGCCGCGCCCTGGCCGAGGACGCGGACTTCTGTTGCGCGCAGTTCGAGCAGCTTCATGCCGAGCTGGTGGGCCGGTAGGCGAGGGCGCGATGCACGCAGTACAGCGTCTGCGCCCGTGGTGGCGCGCCGAGCAGGAAGCCCAGCGCCTTGAGCCACGCCGGCCGGCGAGTCCAGGCGGAGCCGGCCAGCGAATGCTGGCGCTGCACGATCTGCGCGGTGGCGGCCTGCTCCGCGGGGCGCAGGCGCTGCCAGGCCAGGCCCAGGACTTCCGCCGGGCCGCGTGCCCAGGCGATGCCGGGCAGCATGGGAATGCCGAGGTGGGACAGCGACAGATCGGCCAGGCCCTGGGCGGCACTGGCGCGGCGCAACCGTGGCGGGCAGGCGGCCAGCGCCGTGGCCGGGATGGGCGCCAACCGGCCGGGGAAGAGTCGCTGCGCCAGCCGCAGCGGCGGCACGGCCCACCAGGCCGGCCGGCCATCGGAGGCGGGTGCCAGGGCTTGCGCCCAGTCGGCTGCATCCAGGCGGGCGCCCAGCGCGGCGATGTCATGCAACTGGATCAGCCGCACGCTGCGGCTGCAGAGATTGCCGGCCGTGTGCAGCAGCAGATGGCGCATCAGCGCGGCCTGGCTTGGGTAGGCATTCAGCCCCGGGCCGGCATCGGCTGCCAGAAGACCGGCCGTGATGGCTATCTCATGCAGCGGCAGCGGCTCGCTGACGGCCTGGTGCAGTTCGATCTTGATCGGGTCGTCCTCATGCTCGCCGAAGGCGCGGTCGGCGCGCTGCTGCAGGGGTTCGTAGGCGATGTGGCGACGTTTGGCGGCGCCCGCCCGGTAGCCGAGGGCCGTGACGAGGCGGTCGGCGGCATCCAGGTCGCCGGGGCGGGCCAGCAGGTCCACGTCGCTCATCGGCCGCTCGCCCGGCGCGTAGACATCGAGCCGCAGCAGGCTGGCGCCCTTGAGGCCCAGCAGCGGCAGGCCGGCCGCAACGGCGGCGCCTTGCAGGCGGGCCAGCAGCTCCCGGATGCGGGCCTCGCGCCGGCGGCCCTGCGCGGCCTGCTCGGCCAGGAAGGCCTGCCAAGGCGCGGGGCCTGCCCAGATCAGGCGGGCGGCGAGCAGGCCGCTGATGCCGTGCATGACGGACACGGCCATCGCGGCCCGCCATTCGAAATCGTTCCAGGCCGGCGCGATGGGCAGGGGGGCGGCCAGTTCGGCCGCCAGCCGGTCCGTCGTCGACCGCAGCGCCCTCTGCAGCACCGCTGCCTTGGGCAACTCCAACTCTTTCACACCGCTTCCCTTTCATGAGCACCACGACCTGGCAGGCCGATCCCCGGCAGACCGCCGATCCCTTTGGCGAGCGGGCCCCGTTGGCCCTGAGCCGCAGCCACCCGCTGCTGGGCGCGCGCGTCGAGTTCCGCAGCGACAGCGCCGAGCTGCTGGCGCTGGCCGACGCGGCCTACTTCGGCCTGCCGCCGCAGACCGTGGGCGGGCCCACGCTGTGCATCGAGCTGAAGTTGGTGGAGGGCAGCGGCAGCTTCGGCGCAGAGCCGCCGCTGCCGCGCATGCTCGGTGGCGCCGGCCTGCTGGGCGCGGCGATGGACGCCTGCAACCTGGCCCTGGTCAACGTGGCCGCCGGCCGCGCCGTGGTGCAGGTCTCGCGCGAGCTGCTGGCCTTTCCCTATCACCTGCGCTACGAGCTCATCGAGTTCGCGGCCTACTCGCTGGCCTGTCGTGCCCGTGGCCTGGTGCCCCTGCATGCCGGCTGCGTGGGCCTGCAGGGTGTCGGCGCGCTGCTGCTGGGCGCCAGCGGTGCCGGCAAGTCGACGCTGGCCCTGCACGCGATGCTGCAGGGGCTGGACTTCCTGACCGAGGACGCCAGTTTTGTCGACCCGCTGACGCGCCGGGTGACGGGCGTCGCGAACTTCCTGCACCTGCGCTTCGATGCGCTGCGCTGGGTGGACGACGTGGCACTGCGGGCACGCATCGCGGCGACGCCGGTCATTCGCCGGCGCAGCGGCGTCGAGAAGCATGAGCTGGACCTGCGCGGCGGCTGGGCGCCGCTGGCGGCCGAGCCATTGCGTCTCGCGCATCTCGTCTTCGCCTCGCCCGAGGCGGCGGCAGACGATGTGCTGCTGCGGCCGCTGGACGCCGCCGAGATGATGCAGCGCCTGCACATCAGCCAGCCCTATGCCGCCGGCCAGCCGGGCTGGGCCGACTTTGTCGAAGGCTGCGGCGGGCTTCATGGCTGGGAACTGCGCCGCGGCAGCCAGCCGCGCGCGGGCGCCCTGGCGCTGAAGGGCCTGCTCATGGCGTGAGGGCGGTGGCGGGGCTCAGGCTGGCGATCAGCCGGGCCCAGCGCTGCTTCAACTCGTCGCCGGCGCGGCGGCGCGCGGGCGTGTCGGCGGCGCCCAGGTCCACCTGCGCGTGCAGCAGGTCGCGCACCGCGCGGTAGACCTCGCTGCCGAAGGTGCCGCGGAACATCATGGCGAGGTCGCCGCTGTCGTCCCAATGCGTCTTGGCGCCGAGCTGGGCCTTGACCTGCTCGTGAAAGCGCGTGCCCGGCAGCGGGTAGGACACGCTGACGCCGATGTCGTCAGGCCGCGCCTCCTCGATGAGGCGGCGCGTCTGCAGCAGTTCGTCCAGGCCCTCGCCGAGATAGCCGAGCTGGATGAAGAAGCCCACGCGCACGCCCACCGCCTGCAGGCGCTCTCTGGCCTGGCGGATCTCTTCCACCGTCGTGCCCTTGTTCATCGCGTCCAGCACCTGCTGGCTGCCGCTCTCGGCGCCTATCCAGACCTCGCGGCACCCGGCGTCGGCCAGCGCCTGGGCCATCGCGTCGCTGATGAGGTCGGCGCGGGCCTGGATGGTGAAGGGCACGCCGCCGCCCCGCGCATCGAGCTCGGCGGCGAAGCGCTGCACCCAGTCGGCGCGGAAGCCGAAGATGTCGTCCGCGAACCAGACGTGGTCGGCCGCGAAGCGGCGCTTCAGCTCGGCCATCTCTGCCGCCACGGCCGCCGCGCTGCGCTGCTGGTAGCGCTGGCCCCAGATGGGCTTGGCGCACCAGTTGCAGCGAAATGAGCAGCCCTTGGAGGCCGCCATGTTGAGGCTGAAGTAGCCGTGGGCCGCCGTCCAGGTGGCGCGGTAGCGCGGTATGTCGACGAGGTCCCAGGCCGCAGGGGCTTCGAGCTCGGCGTGGTCGCCACGCGGCTGCAGCGTGACGGGCTGCTCCAGGCCGGCGAGCAGTTCGCGGCCGGGCCGCGCGGGCTCGGCCTCCAGGCGGCGCAGCAGGGCGGGCAGCACGTCCAGGCCTTCGCCGCGCAGGGCGACGTCGGCACCGGCGCGCAGATAGATCTCTGGCGCGTCGCTGGCGTCCGAGCCGGCCACGATGACGCGCGCGCCGGCCCGGGCGGCGCTGGCGATCATGGCGCAGGCGGCCTCGCGCATCTTGGCCAGGCACATCTTGCTGAGGTAGTTGTAGTTGTCCTCGTAGAGCAGCACGACGCGCGGCCGCACGGCGGCGAGCTGCTGGTCGAAGTCCTGCGTGCCGGCGGCCAGCATCGCGTCGAAGAGGGCGACCTCATGGCCCTGGCGGCGCAGCAGTTCGGCGACCTGCAGCGTGGCCAGGGGCGGGTAGGGCTTGGCGCGGTCGAACTGTTTGGCGTCGAAGCGCAGAAAGAAGCTGTGGCCGACCAGGATGGAGAGCACGCCTTCCCCTCAAGTTGGAGTTGAGGCGTGGGTGCCGGCCGGAGGCCGGCAGGTTCAAGGCATCCCTAGTCCAAGGCCGCGGCGAGTCTCTGCACCCCGCTGCGGATGCTGGCCTCGCTGAAGGCCGCGAAGCCGAAGCGCAGGCCGGCCGGTGCGGGGTGTTGCAGCCGGTAAGCCGTCAGCGGCGCGACCGTCACGCCCGCGGCGGCCGCGCGGCCGGCCAGGTCGGCATCGCGGGCCGAACCGGGCAGCCAGGCCGTCAGGTTCAGGCCACGGCGCGCGGGCACGAGTTGCAGCCAGCGGCCGAAGTGCTTGTCCAGCCCATGGCGCAGCGCCTCGGCGCGGGCGCCGTAGACCTGGCGCAGCTCGCGCAGATGCCGGGCCCAGTGGCCGTCGGCGATGAAGTCGTGCAGCACGGCCTGGTCCAGCAGCGCCGGCTGGGCTTGGGTCAGTGCCAGCGCCGTGCACACCGGCTCGACGAGGCGGCGCGGCAGCACCAGGTAGGCCAGGCGCATGCAGGGTGCCATGCTGAAGGCCAGGCTGCCGAGGTGGATGACGCAGTCGCCGTCGTCCTCGGCCTTCAGTGCGTGGGCGCCGCTGCCGTCGAAGACGAAGTCGCCGTCGCGGTCCTCGTCGATGACGTAGGCGCAGGCACCGCGGGCCCAGGCCAGCAGGGCCTGGCGGCGCGGCGCCGACATGGCGTGGCCCAGCGGCATCTGCGCGGCGGACGTCGTGCAAGCCAGGCGGGCGCGCGGCGCCATGCGCAGGGCCGCGTCGACCTGCAGGCCCTGTTCGTCTACCGGCACCGGCACGACGCGCGCGCCGGCCGCCGCCAGCAGGGCCTGCACGGCGGGGG
Organism: Roseateles sp. P1_C1_2; assembly: GCF_056406535.1. Taxonomy (NCBI): domain Bacteria; kingdom Pseudomonadati; phylum Pseudomonadota; class Betaproteobacteria; order Burkholderiales; family Sphaerotilaceae; genus Roseateles; species Roseateles sp. P1_C1_2. The sequence continues at coordinate 185,377 of NZ_JBFUAB010000003.1, read as the reverse complement.
AGCCGGGGTCTTCCACCCAGGCCTGCTCGCCGGGGTTGAGCAGCAGCCGGGCGAGCAGGTCCAGGGCCTGGCGCGTGCCGGGCACGATGACGATCTGGTCGGCGTCGCAGCGGATGCCGCGCGTCAGCAGCAGCTGCTGGGCCAGCAATTCGCGCAGCGGTGCCAGGCCTTGCCATTCGATGCCCTGCACGATGCGGGTCTCGTGCCAGCGCGCACGCCTGGCGGCGAGCCTGGCCCAGACGGCGGCCGGGAACAGGCCGGCATCGATGCGGTCGGCCTCGAAGGTGCGCGGCAGCGGGCCGTTGCGGCTCATGACGACGACACCGGCCGCGCTCATCTGGCGGCCACGGCGGGACAGCGCAGGGGCCTGGGGCGGCAATGCCACTTCGACAACAGACGCCGGCGGAGGCTGCGGCGCGACAAAGCTGCCGCGGCCGACATGGGCTGAGATGTAACCGTCAGCAAGAAGCCGCTCAAAGACTGCGGTGACGGTGGAGCGGGAGCAGCCGTGGTCGCGGGCCAGGCCACGCGAAGTGGGCAGGCGGCTGCCGGGCGGGAGGCGGCCATCGCGTATCGCTTCACAAAGGGCCGCGTACAGCCATTGCTGCAGCGTGACGCCGATCGGCCGAGGGCCGAGGGCCAGCGAATGTTCAGCGGCGCGACGCATGCGGCACTCGAATTGGTTTGGTGTGTGACAGCTGAATTGGCCCGCGACTGCGGACTAGGGGGTAGGCAGCATGCGCGTCATTCCACGGGCTGTTCGGCCGCGGATGACGACGATGTCATCTTAGGCGGGTCATCTCAAACACGATCAAGAGGGATCAATGAAGCCACACGGTTTACGCAATCTTTCAACCCTCGGCCTGCCCTTCGCCGTGAGCCTGCTGGTGTCGGCCTGCGGCGGCGGTTCTGGCGACCCAGCCCAGCCGTCGGCGCAGAGCAGCGAGGCCGGCCCGACGGCCCGGGCCCTGGCGGCCAGCGCCGGCGAATCCGAGGCAGCGCTGACGCCGGTGAGCGCGACGGCGAGCTCGTCCGAGCGCGCCGACCTCGGCCCGGCCAAGGCCATCGACCATGACGACAACTCGCGCTGGAGCAGCGGCTTCAGCGACGACCAGTTCCTGGTGCTGGACTACGGCCGCACGGTGACCATCAGCCGCGTGCACATCGATTGGGAGCGCGCGCACGCCAACCAGTACGAGCTGCAGGTTTCCAGCGACGGCAGCAACTGGACGACGATCAAGTCCATTCCCAACAGCCAGGGCGGCAGCGAGGACTGGACCGGCTTGAACGGCCAGGGTCGCTATCTGCGCATGAAGGGCATCCAGCGCTCTTCGGGTTATGGCTATTCCCTCTTCGAGATCCAGGCCTTCTCGGGCGTGGCGCCCGCGCCTGCACCTTCGCCCGCCCCGGCGCCATCACCTGCGCCCGCGCCCAGCCCGGCACCTGCCCCTGGCCCGGGCCCCGACCTAAGCAAGCCCGGCGTTGCCGTCAAGCCGGTGACGGCCACCTCGTCAGCCGTGGAGAACCAGGGCAACAACGCGCTGCAGGCCATCGACGGCAAGCCCGGCACGCGCTGGGCCAGCACCTTCGAAGACGGCGCCTGGATCCAGTTCGACTTCGGCGCCAAGACGCCCGTCGGCTACATGAAGCTGGTCTGGGAGAACGCCTACGGCAAGGCCTATTCGCTGCGCGTGTCCGACGACGGCCAGAACTGGACCGAGCTGCGCAACGTCGGCAACGGCCGCGGCGGCACGGAGGAGTTCTTCAACCTCAATGCCAATGCGCGCTTCATCCGCCTGCAGGGCGTGGCGCGGGCCACGGCCTATGGCTACTCGCTGTTCGAGGTCGAGTTCAAGTCGCCGGGCAGTGACAACACCATTGCCGACGTCGCCACTTCCGCCATCAGATTCCCGGCCAACGGCACGGGCCTGGTGCCCCTGCCCACCAGCACCGAGCCGCTGGAGTCGCTGCAGTTCACGCTGCCCGATGGGACGCTCGTCACGCGCTTCGGCGTGCGCGGCCTGGCCCGCCACGGGCGCGAGCGCGGCGAGGACTGGAACGAGATCGGCTACGGCCCCAACGAGACGGTCGATGCGCTGGGCAACCCCGTCGACAAGGGCCCCGGCAACTTCCTGACGTTTGTGCCCCAGTACTTCAAGAACCGCACCTGGGGCTTCGAGGTCGTCGACAACAGCCGCGTGGCCGGCGTCACCAAGCCGACGCTGCGGGTCAACCAATACTTCCCGCAGCCGCAACTGCCCGGTGGCGTGGCCTGGTTCCGCGCCTTCGATCGCGTGGGCGTGACCGGCTATGGCTGGATGAACCCCGGCCAACTGGCCGACCAGAACATCACCATCTGCCCGCCCGTGGCCTATCCGCCCAATGGCAAGTTGCTCAACGCCAATGTGCTGAACAACGGCTGCAGCCTGACAGTGAACGGCTATCCCGGCCACGGCGATATCGGCGCCGACGGCATGCCCAACGGCAGGAGCGTGCCGGGCCGGCCGCTGGTCGTCGGCGACGTCATCGAGGTCTCGCCGTCCTTCTTCTCGACGACCCAGGCCATGCAGGCCATCGGCGACAACGGCGGTATCCGCTACTACGCCGGCGAGTGGACCTATGTCGTCGGCGTGGGCCTGCGCCCGTCCTACGGCGTGCAGCCGCGGCTGATGAACGCGCCGCTGCCGGTGGCGACGCTGTCGGGTGGCGACGGCTCGGTGTCGTACAACTATTCCGACAACGGCCTCTTCATGTTCCAGCAGCCGCACAACCACACCGGCATGCAGAACGTGCAGCGCTTCGTCGAGGGCCGCCGCCTGGTGCACACCAACTTCACGACGGGTGACCACAACGAAGCGGGCAACGACCGCTACCTGGGCGCCGTGGGCCTGCAGGGCACGCGCTTCAACCAGTCGGCCTGCATCGGCTGCCACGTCAACAACGGCCGCAGCCCCGCGCCCCTGGCCGTGAACCAGCGGCTGGATGCGATGTCGGTACGCGCCGCGATGCTGGACGCGAACGGCCAGCAGGTGCCGCACTCGCGCTATGGCACGTCCATCCAGATGAATGCGCAGTCCGCCACGGGCGTGCCGCAGGACTGGGGCAACGGCGTGCGTGTGGCCGGCTTCGAGACGAAGAGCGTCAAGCTGGCTGACGGCACGACGGTCGAGCTGCGCAAGCCCACGCTGGCCTTTGACGGCCCGGTGCCCGCAGTGGTCTCGCTGCGCGCGGCCCAGCCCATGATTGGCACCGGCCTGCTCGAAGCCGTGCCCGAGGCCGACATCCTCGCCCTGGCCCGCGCGACGCCGGATGTCGACGGCGTGAAGGGCGTGCCCAACTACGTCTTCGACCCCGAGACCGGCGCCGTGCGCCTGGGCCGCTTCGGCTGGAAGGCCTCCAAGGTGTCGCTGCGCCACCAGGCCGCCGCCGCGCTGCTGCAGGACATGGCCGTCACCTCGCCCGTCTACCCCAGCCGTGCGTGCAACAACGGCCCTGTGGCCTGCGCGGCGGGCGCGGCGCAGCCGGGCATCTCCGAGGCCGATCTGCAGCAGGTGTCGCGCTACCTGGCCCTCGTGGGGGTGCCGGCCCAGCGCAGCCTGGCCAGCGGCTTCCCCAAGGGCGTGGCGCCGCTGGACGAGCATCGCGTCGACCCGCTGCAGGTCACGGCCGGCAGCCGCCTGTTCGACCAGGCCCGCTGCACGGCCTGCCACGCGGCGACGCTGAAGACCGGCCCGGGCCATCTGTTCGCGGAACTGCGCAACCAGACCATCAAGCCCTTCACCGACCTGCTGCTGCACGACATGGGCGCGGGCCTGGCGGACAACTATGTCGAGGGCCAGGCCAGCGGCGGCCTGTGGCGCACCGCGCCGCTCTGGGGCATCGGCTACACCGACAAGGTCATGGGCAACGCCGCCCGCGTCGGCTATCTGCACGACGGCCGCGCCCGCAACCTGACCGAGGCCATTCTTTGGCACGGCGGGGAAGGTGAGAAGTCGCGTCAGCGGTTCGAGGCGATGAGCAAGGCGGATCGGGAGGCGGTGCTGGCGTTCCTGAAATCGCTGTGAGGCTTTGAATCAGAGACGCCGGGTGGGAACCCGGCGCTTTTTCTTCTAACGAGAATGCCGTGAACGACGCTTCGCCAGCCAAGGCAGCAGTGCAATGCCACTCCCCAGCAGGGTCCACGAACCTGGCTCGGGCACGGGTGACACGCTGACGATGAAAGCCACGCTATCTATGCTGGCACTGCCTGTCCCGTACGACAGCGCCGTGCCGTCTTCTCCCTCGACGTAGCTGGCCGCGACCGTGAAGCCGGTCTGGAAGTCAGCAGCGGCCGGATCGAGCGAGACCATGGCGGTGAAGTTCTGGTCAACCCACTGGAGCGGGCCGGGCAAGGACAGTCCCCCGTAGCCATTGCCTACCAAGGAGAAGCTGCCCTTCACCACGGCCTGGAGGCCGGTGATCTGGTAGCCCGGTTCGGCGACAAACGTCAGGCCGGTGAACTGCAGCATGGCTGCGACCTCAAACAACCCCTGGATGCCACTGCCGCCCACGCTGGCGTACATCTGCGGYTGGAAGGTGAAGCCATCGCTGCTGGCCGAGTGCGTGACTTGCAACGTCGGCAGGAACTGCGGGTTCACTCCGTAGTAGGCGTCTGTGCCGTTCACCAGCACCGCTTCGGCGTAGTACGACGCGGCGCCGGTTGCGAAATTGGCGGTGGCGCGGCCGAGGTCAATGCTGCACGGGTCGCTCGAACCGTCGCAGGTCGCTGCCAAGGCGTTGGTCCCGGCGAGTTGCAGGCAGCACCCCAGCAACAGGGCACCGGTTAAGTGGGAGAGTCGGTACATGTTCAGCTCCAATCGCAGGGTGACTTGCTGAGGGGCAACCGAATCTAGGCGATGCAAGTGACATCCGCGGCCTTCAACGTAGTGCGGAGTTAGGGGGCGCACCTGGAGCGCTTCTAGTCAGGCAGGGTTGCGGCGGCTGCAGCCGGCCAAAGAAAAAGCCCCATCCGCTTTCGCGAATGAGGCTTGATTTGGCTCCCCGACCTGGGCTCGAACCAGGGACCTACGGATTAACAGTCCGGCGCTCTACCGACTGAGCTATCGAGGAATCGTTCGGTTGAAACCCGCTTGCGACGGGTTTCCTGTCTGTCGGCCCGCCGTTCGGTTGCAGCGGGCTCTTGTTTTCATCCGTTGCCGCTCGCGCGACAACTTCAAATTCTGTTGGCTCCCCGACCTGGGCTCGAACCAGGGACCTACGGATTAACAGTCCGGCGCTCTACCGACTGAGCTATCGAGGAACAGAGCCCGTGACTATAGCAGTTTTTTGTGCGGGCTCAGAGGCGGATCTCGAGACTCGTGCGGAAAGTCCGAGCGGCCAGGGGGTAGAGATAGCTGTGCTCGTACTGCCAGGGCGACTCGCGCCAGGCGCGGCGGTTGGTCAGGTTGTCGACCGCGGCGCGCCAGACCCAGGTCTGGTTGCCCACGCTCTGTGTGTAGCGCAGGCCAGCGTCGACGACAGTCCACGCTGGCACGGCGATGCTGTTGTCGGGCGTCGCGAAGCGGCTGCCCTCAAAGCGCAGGCCGGCCTGGGCCTGCAGTCCGGGCAACAGGTCCTGGCGTAGCTGGGCCTTGAGGGTGGTCTGCGGCACATTGGGTGGCAGCAGGCCGTTGAGGGCGGCGTCGCTGCTGCCTTCGCGGCGGGCGTGCAGGCGGGTGACGCTGGCAAACAGGCCGCCGCCGCTCCACTTCAGGTCGGCGCTGGCTTCGATGCCGCGGTGGCGGGCGTAGCCGTCGGTGATGTGCTCGCAGCTCAGGGCGACGTCGCAGCTGCCGATGTCGCGCCATAGCGGGCGGCGGATGTCGAAGGCAGCCAGCGAGCCTTCGACGCGCTGGGTGCCGGTCTTCAGGCCGATCTCGGTCTGGCGGCTCTTCAGCGCGGGCAGGGCCTGGCCGGCGTTCTTGTAGCGCGAGCGGTTGGGCGTGACTTCGCTTTCGACGCCCTGGCCCCAGCTCGCGTAGACCAGCCAGTCGCTCGCGATGGCATGGCTGAGCGCGACCCAGGGCGTCGTGACGCTCTGCGAGTAGTCCGTCGCGCGCGAGCCGTCGGTGCGCACGCTCTCGCGGTGCAGGCGGGTGTGGCGCACGCCCAGCCAGGCGCTGGTGTCGGCACTGAGCGCCACACGGTCGCGCAGGTAGAGCTCGTTGCTGCGCTCGTCGCGGTTGGTGTTCTCGCCGGTGAGGGCGGGTTGCGGGGCGGTGACCGCGCTGCCGTCGATGTTGCCGACGCCGGCGAAGTTGTAGGCCTGGCGCTGGAAGCGGGCCTTGAAATGGCTGCTCAGGCCGCCAACGGTCAGGTCGTGACGCAGGCCGGCGAGTTGCAGGGGGCCGCTGGCGGACAGGTCCAGGGCAGTCGTGTCGCGGTGCTCGTTCTCGCTGCGGTAGTCGTAGAGATCGAAGCGGCCATCGGCGCCGTAGCGGTCGCAGTAGTAGACGCCTTCGAAGCTGCTGGTCTCGTTGCAGTCCAGGCCGAAGCCGAAGGCGTTGCGGTCGTCGGTGCGCAGGCGCTGGATGCCGAGATGGGCCTGGGCGCGCCACTCACCCGCCAGCTTCTGCTGCAGGCGCAGAGAGGCGTGGGTGTTGTCGAAGACGACGGGTAGCGTCCAGGGCTGGTTGTTGAGGTTCAGGTTCGGGTCGATGCGCCGGGCGTCGGGCAGGGTGTCGCCGAGCAGGCTGAAGCCATCCTGGCTGGGCTGGCTCTGGCGGTTGAGTTCGACCTCGGCCTCGACGAGGGTGTCGGGGCTGACGCGCCAGTCGGCGGCCAGAGCGGCGGTGCGTGCATTGCCCCTGCTGTTGCGCAGCGTCGGGTCGAGGTGGGCCGCGGCGAGGTTGATGCGCAGGCCGAACTCACGCTGGGTGCCGAAGCGCTGCGAATGGTCGAGGCTGGCTTCCACGCTGCCGCCCTGGATGGCACCCAGCATCAAGGCCGTCGCATCCTCGGCCAGCGGCCGCTTGACGACGAGGTTGACGAGGCCGGCCGGCGCGCTGGTGCCGGCCTGCATGCCTGAGCTGCCCTTGAGCACCTCGACCGAGGCCTTGTTGGCCAGCGACAGCGAGGTCTCGCCACTGATGGGCAGGCCGTCGCGGCGCAGGTTGAAGCGGTTGTCGAGATCGAAGCCGCGCACCTTGAGCTGCGACCAGTAGCCGACGGCGTTGTAGCCATCGGAGACGGAAGCGTCGAGCTTGGTCAGGCCCGACAGCTGGCCGATGCCGAGATCGGTGAGGCGCTCGGCCGACAGGCTGACGGCCTGCATCGGCAGCTTGGCCGGCGGGTCGCTGAAGCCGGACAGGCCCGGCGCGGCCTCGACGGCCTTGCCGGTCACGCTGACCTGGGGCAGGGTCTGGGCGGCGGCGAGGCTGGTGACGAGCAGCGCCGTAGCGGCACCAAGAACGGAGAGGGAGAAAGAGAGTCGTGCCATCGGAATGCAAAGCGATGGCAGGTCGGCAAACGAGGACGCGGAGGGCTCCGGAGACGAGAGAAAGGAGGCCCTGCTGATCGGCTGCTTCCCTGCGCGAGGATTACCTCAATCAGGTTCAAAGGGACTGTCTCAGTCGAACCGGCCGTGGCCGTTCAACACCCCTAGCGAAGACACGCCACACGAGGTGGTGCGCGGGTTGCATTCTACGGGTTGCGTGGTGTTCCGGCCTTTGATKGGAGCCGACTTTGCCCGGCCCGCCGCACGTAAGTCGGTTGATGAATGTGCAAGTCATGACTTGCACATTCTGTATTTATACGGAAAATGCAAGCCATGACTGGCAATATCAGGCTCCCTGCCGAACTCGGCGAGCTGCTTCAGCAGCGGCGCGAAGCGTTGGGCCTCAGCAAGAAGGCGGTGGCCGAGCGGGCCGGGCGGGTGCGTGAGGTGGTCTACCGCCTGGAGGGGGGCGAGGAGGCGTCCGTGTCGTCGCTGTTCGACGTGCTTCGCGCCCTGAATATGGCCATGCGCCTGGAGCCGGTGGGCCTGCCGACGATGGAGGAAGTGGCTGCGGCCTTCAACAAGGATGACGATGCTGCCTGAGCGCATCGCCCAGCTCGACGTGTCCATCTGGCCGCGCCTGAGTGCGGGCCAATTGCTCAAGGCGTCGACCTATGAGTTCCGGTACCTGGAGGCCTCTGCCGAGCAGCCCTCGGTCGCGCTGCTGATGCCTGCGGCGGCCCGGCTCACGTGGACGGATGGCGACCTCTTTGCGCCCATGGACCAGAACCTGCCCGAGGGCGATCTGTTCATGCGCATCCGGGCCTTGTTCCCCAAGCAGCAGACGACGGCCATGCACATGCTGGCCCTCATCGGCGACAACGGCATCGGCCGGCTGGGCTATCGCATCCCCGGTGCCGACGCGCCGCAGGCCGCGGTACCGCTGAGCAAGGAGGGCCTGCTCAGCACCGCTTACTCGCCTGAAGTGTTCAACGACCTGGTGGCGGCCTATCTGAGCACCGGTGCCGGCATTGCCGGCATGCAGCCCAAAATCATGGTGCCCGAGTTGCGGATCGCGGTGCCCATTCCCACCCTCATCGTGAAGGCGGCGAGCGAGGCCTATCCCGGCCTGGCGGCCAACGAATACCTGTGCCTGCGCGCAGCCAACCTGGCCGGCATCGCGACGCCGGTGTTCGACCTGTCGCATGACGGCCAGATGCTGGTGCTAGAGCGCTTCGACACCGTCCTGAAGCCGGATGGCACGGTGGAGCGCCTCGGCTTCGAAGACATTGCGGCACTGTCCGGGCAGCGCGTTCGCGACACGCTTTCCGACCGCAAATACCACGGCAGCTACGAGCGCATCGCGGGGCTGCTGAGGCAACTGCAACTGCCGCAAGCCGACCTTGACCGGTTCTTCGAGCAGGTCTCGTTCTCCATCATGGTTCGCAATGGCGATGCGCATCTGAAGAACTTCGGCCTGCTCTACCGCTCACCGAGCGACATCTGGCTGGCACCGATGTTCGATGTCGTCACGACGGCCATCTACCGCTACACGCAGTACGCCGGCGGCCCCGAGCTCGAGGACCGGACGCTGGCCCTCAAGCTGTTTGCCGGCAAGCACACGAGCAAGGCCTATCCGACGACGCAGGAGCTGCTCGTTTTCGGTACCAAGGTGTGCAATGTGAAGGCACCAGCGGCGGTGCTGCAACGCCTGGCCCAGGGCATGCAACGGGCATTGGCTGAAGCGGAGTCGGATGACCGCATCCCGCGCGAGCTGCTGTCGCGCATGCGGGAGGTCTGGCAGTCGGGCCTGGCCTACGGCCAGTGAGGGCCGCTCGGCTCAGTCGAACACCGGCGACTCCACGCCCAGCACCTTGTGCAGCTTCGGGCTGGTCGTCGTGTATTGCAGATGCACGCGCTTGTCGGGGAACACGTAAGGGGCGGCACCGAACGCAGCCAGCGCGGTTTCGTGGAAGCCGCTGAGGATCAGCTTCTTCTTGCCCGGATAGGTGTTCACGTCGCCGACGGCAAAGATGCCGGGCACGCTGGTCTCGAACTTCTCGGTGTCGACGACGATCTGCTTGCGTTCCAGGGCCAGGCCCCATTCGGCAATGGGCCCAAGCTTGGGGCTGAGGCCGAAGAAGGCCAGCACCTGGTCGCAGGGCACGACGCGGGTGATGCCGTCGTTGCCGGTGATCTTGACGCCGGTGAGCTGACCATCCCGCTCGTCGATGCCCGTGGCCTGGCCGACGATGAACTGCATCTCGTGGGCGTCGCAGAGCTCGTGCATCTTGGCGACGCTGGCGGGCGCGGCGCGGAAGCCGTCGCGGCGGTGTACGAGGATGACGCTCTCGGCCTTGTGCGGGTTGCCGTCAGCGTGCGCCGCGCAGAAGTTCAGCGCCCAGTCCAGCGCCGAGTCACCGCCGCCGATGATGAGCAGGTTCTTGCCGGCGAACTGGGTCGGGCCCTTGACGCGGTAGTGGACCTGCGTGCCTTCGTACTTCTCGACGCCTTCGACCTTCAGCGTGCGCGGCTGGAAGCTGCCGACGCCCCCAGCGATGAAGACGGTCTTGGTCAGGAGCTGCGTGCCCTTGTTCGTCTCGATCAGGAAGCGGCCGTCGTCCTGCTTCTGCACGACCGTGACTTCCTGGCCCAGGTGGAAGGTCGCGCCGAAGGGCTCGATCTGCCTGAGCAGGTTGTCGGTCAGCTCCTTGCCGGTGCACACGGGCACTGCCGGGATGTCGTAGATGGGCTTGTCGGGATAGAGCTCGATGCACTGGCCACCGGGGTAGGCCAGGCTGTCGATGATGTGGGCCTTGATCTCCAGCAGGCCCAGCTCGAAGACCTGGAAGAGGCCGACCGGGCCGGCACCGACGATGACGGCGTCGGTGTGGATGGCGTCGGGCCTGATCTCTACTGCCTGCATGAGGAGAGGGAAGGAAAGTTCAGCGGATCAGCTCGGGCAGCTTGCCCGTCTTGTCTTTCCACTCGTCGGCGTCCGGCAGCGCGGGCTTGCGCTTGGTGATGCTGGGCCAGCCCTTGGCGAGGTCGGCGTTGATCTTGATCATGTGGATCTGATCGCCCGGCACATCTTCCTCCGGCAGGATCGCGTTGACCGGGCATTCGGGGATGCAGACCGCGCAGTCGATGCACTCATCGGGATCGATGGTGAGGAAGTTCGGGCCTTCGCGGAAGCAGTCGACCGGGCAGACGTCGACGCAGTCGGTGTATTTGCAGCGGATGCAGGCTTCGGTGACGACGTGGGTCATGAGCGGCTCTGGGAAGTAAGGGGCGCCCCGATGGGCAATGATTCGGGCGAAACGACGATTTTAAGGTCGGCGTGGTTTTGATCCTGCGCGTGGACGCGGCTGGCTCCTGTCCCGACCGTGACGACCGTGGGACGGCCGCGGTGCAGCAGGGCCGCGTGGGCGAGGTCAGCCAGCGTGTGCTCGCTGGTGATGGCATCGGCACAGCCGGCACGGCTGACGACCAGCGTGGCCGTGTCCGGCGCCCAGCCGGCGGCCAGCAACTGGCGGCCAAGGGCGGCCAACTGGCGGCCGGCCATGTAGAAGACTTCGGTGTCGGCGCTCTGCGCGGCGCGCAGTTCACCCGCCTCGGTCATGGCCGTCGTCAGCGACACGCTGCGGCCTCGGCCGCGGCGCGTCAGCGGGCGTTGCGCCTGGGCGGCGGCGGCAAGAGCCGCGGTCACGCCGGGCACCACTTCACTGGCGATGCCGGCCTCAGCCAGGGCGATGAGTTCTTCTTCCAGGCGGCCGAAGACGCTGGCGTCACCGCCCTTCAGCCGCACGACGAGGGCGTGTTCCTGCGCCGCCTTGACGAGCAGGGCGTTGATCTCGGTCTGCTTGGCTGAATGCTCGAAGCCGCGCTTGCCCACAGAAATCCAGCGGGCTTGCGGCGCCAGCTCGCGCAGGCCTGGGTCGGCCAGCGCATCGGCCAGCACGACGTCGGCCTGCGACAGCGCGCGCGCGCCGCGTAGCGTGATCAGGTCGGCCGCGCCGGGGCCGGCGCTGACGAAGATCACACGGCCGGTCATGACTGCACCCTTCGCACTTCGTGCTGTCCCGCCAAGCGGGAGCGAGCTTGCTTGGGGCGGCGCGGCGCGGCGCTCATCACCAGGCCTCTTCCGCCGGCGTGGCGGCTTGCACGTCCACCAGCAGGGCGCCGCTGGTGCGGTGGCTGGCCGGGTCGACGACGATCAGCGCGCCGCCGACGCGGTTGTCCACGAAGGGCTCGACCGGCAGCTCGTGCTGCACTTCCATCTGCACGCGGCCGATGGTGTTGACGGGCAGCTCGTGGGCGTCTTGCGGCTGCAGGGTGTTGATGTCCAGCACCGAGTCGATGGCCGAGATGCGCGCCTGCACCCAGCGGTTGCCGTGGCGCACCCAGTATTTGCGACCGGGCTTGGCGGCTTCGGTGTCCAGCCATGCCAGCGTCGCCGGGAAGGTCTTGGTCGACGCGGCCGAGCCGGGCGTGACGATCCAGTCGCCGCGGCTGACGTCGAGCTGGCGGTCCAGCACCAGGCCGGCCGAGTCGCCGGCTTCGGCGCTGGGCACGGTCTCGCCGGCCAGGCGCACCTCGGACACGACGGCGGTCTGCCTGGACGGCAGCACCTCGATGGTGTCGCCGGCCTTGRCGGCGCCGTGGGCGATGCGGCCCCACAGCACGCGCGGCTGCACGCCGGTGCCCTTGGACTGGTAGGCGTCCTTCTGCACGTATTGCACGGGCAGGGACAGCGGCGCGTCGGCGCGCTCGCTCAGCGTGGGCAGGCGCTCCAGCACCTGCAGCAGGCTCTCGCCGTTCCACCAGGGTGCGTCCAGCGGCTGGGTCACGTTGTCGCCGCGCAGGGCGCTGACGGGCACGGTGGCGGCCACGTTCAGGCCCGCCGCGGCGGCGAACTTGTCCAGCGCCGTCTTGACCTTGGCGAAGCCGGCGCCGGCGTCGTCCAGTGCGTCGATCTTGTTGATCGCGAAGACGATGCTGGGCACGCGCAGCAGCTGGGCCAGCAGCGAGTGGCGGCGCGTCTGCGGCAGCAGCGTGACTTCGGCTTCCGTCAGGTCCAGCTTGGTGATGTCCACAAGCACGACGGCGGCATCGCTGCCGGCTGCGGCCGTGACCATATTGCGGGTGTACTGCTCATGGCCAGGGGCATCGGCAATGATGAACTTGCGCGTCTTGGTGGCGAAGTAGCGGTAGGCCACGTCGATGGTGATGCCCTGCTCGCGCTCGGCTTCGAGGCCGTCGGTCAGCAGGCTCAGGTCGATGGGGCGGCCGGCGGCGCGGCGTTCGAGCGTGTCGAGCTGGTCGGCCAGGATGGCCTGGCCGTCGAACAGCAGGCGGCCGATCAGCGTGGACTTGCCGTCGTCAACGGAGCCCGCCGTGAGGAATCGCAGCGCCTTCATCAGAAATACCCTTCCTTCTTGCGCTTCTCCATCGAAGCTTCACTGGTGCGGTCGTCCATGCGCGTAGCGCCGCGCTCGCTGACGGTGACGGTCAACGTCTCGGCCACGACCTCGCTCGCATTGGCGGCGGGGCTCTCGACTGGGCAGGTGCAGGTCATGTCGCCCACGGTGCGGAAACGCACGGTGGCGGTCTCGACGGTCTCGCCTGCTTCCGGCGGCGTCACCTCGGTCAGCGGCACCAGCAGGCCTTTGCGGCGGATGACCTGGCGCTCATGCGCGAAGTACATCTGCGGCAGCGGGATGTTCTCGCGGGCGATGTAGAGCCACACGTCCAGCTCGGTCCAGTTGCTGATGGGAAAGCAGCGGAAATGCTCGCCCGGGCGGATGCGCGTGTTGAACAGCGTCCACAGCTCGGGGCGCTGCTCCTTGGGCTGCCATTGGCCGAAGCTGTCGCGGTGGCTGAAGATGCGCTCCTTGGCGCGCGCCTTCTCCTCGTCGCGGCGGGCGCCGCCGATCAGGCAGTCGAACTTGTGCTCCTCGATGGTCTCCAGCAGCGTGACCGTCTGGTGGCCGTTGCGGCTTTCCAGCGGGTGGCTCAGGCGGATGGTGCCGCGGGCCATCGAGTCTTCGAGGTGGCCGACGACGAGGCGCTCGCCCATGTCGGCGACGCGCTGGTCACGGAAGGTGATCACCTCGGGGAAGTTGTGGCCGGTGTCGATATGCACCAGCGGGAAGGGCAGCTGGCCCGAGTAGCCACTCGGGTGCGCCGCGTTCTTCATCTTGAAGGCCTTCTCGGCCAGGCGCAGCACGACGCAGCTGTCCTTGCCACCGGAGAAGAGCAGGGCGGGGCGCTCGAAGGTGGCTGCGACCTCGCGCAGGATGAAGATGGCTTCCTCTTCCAGCGCATCCAGGTGGGCGTGGTCGACGTCGGCGATGAGTTGTTCGGGTTTCACAGCAGCATTCATGATTTGGCGTGCAGGCCGCATTCTTTCGTAGAGTCCTCCCACCACCAGCGTCCGGCGCGGAAGTCTTCTCCCACGGCAATCGCTCGGGTGCATGGCGCGCAGCCGATGCTCGGCATGAACTGGTCATGCAGCGGGTTGTAGGGCACGGCGTATTTCTCGACATAGGCCCAGACCTCGGCCCAGGTCCAGTCGGCGATGGGGCTGATCTTGCGGCGGTTGTTGCCGTCGTCTTCGTCAAAGGCCACGTCGCCACGGGCACCGCTCTGCTCGCGGCGCAGGCCGGTGATCCAGGCCGAACGACCCTTCAGCATGCGGCCCAGCGGCTCCATCTTGCGCAGGCCGCAGCAGGCCTTGCGCAGCTCGATGCTCTTGTACATCGCCTCCTCGCCCTCCTTGCGGACGAATTGGATGACGGCGTCGGCCACCGGCTTGAAGACCTCGACCTCGCGGCCGTAGCGCTCGTGGATGCGCGGGATCAGCGCCAGCGTCTCGGGATGCAGCTTGCCCGTGTCCAGCGTGGCGATGGCGATGGGCAGCTGGGTGCGGGCGATCAGGTCGGTGATGACCATGTCTTCCACGCCCAGGCTGCTGCTCTGCACCAGGCCGTCGCCATGCTCGATGCTGGCGTCGCGCAGGCGCTGCAGCGCGGCATCGATCTTGGCGTCCAGCGCCGGCGTCCATTTGGCGTAGAGGCCGATGGCGTTGCCAGCCGCAGGCGCGGCGGCCCAGGGCAGGCTGCTGGCTTCGGTGCTCACGCTGCGCTCCGTTGGAACCAGGGTCGCGTCTCGCCGACGTCGCCCTGGTAGAAGCCCACCGGCGCGAACAGGTCCAGCGCCTTCTGCGCGGCAGCCTGGGACTGGTCGCCGCGCATGACGGCCTCGTCGAAGCCGGTGCGGGCCAGCAACTGCATCATGTCGACCAGCACTTCGCCGCGGGCGCGGATGGCGCCCTTGAACTTGAAGCGGCTGCGCAGGATGTGGGCCTGGCTGTAGGCGCGGCCGTCGGTCCACTTGGGGAAGTCGAGCACGACGAGGGCGATGCGGCCCAGGTCGGGCACCAGCTGGTTGATGTCGGCGTCGTTCGGGAACTCGATGGCGACCGGCGTGCCGGCCGGCCAGCGCGTCTTCACGGCATGCCATTGCTCCAGCGACAGCAGGCGGTTGGGCGCCGGATCGGGATCGGGCTTGGGGCCGTCTTCGCCGATGGCGTGCTTCCATTGGCAGGTGGTGGCGTTGATGAATTTCATATCGATCAAGCCTTCGCGGTCGAGACGCGAACGGCATTCGCGGCGGTCTTGAAGGGGTCGAGGCCGAGGCGCTTCACGGCGTCAACGAAGTGCTCGCCGGCCTGGCGCTCGCGCTTGAAGGTCTCGATGACGGCGTCGATGGCGTCGGCGATCTCGTCGGCCGCAAAGCTGGGGCCGATGACCTTGCCGGCCACGGTCGTGCCCGACAGTTTGGTGCCGTCGCTGCCGCCCAGCGTCAGCTGGTACCACTCGTCGCCGTCCTTGTCGACGCCGAGGATGCCGATGTGGCCGCTGTGGTGGTGGCCGCAGGAGTTGATGCAGCCGCTGATGTGCAGGTCGATCTCGCCGAGGTCTTCGAGCTCGTCCTGGTCTTGATAACGCTCGGCGATCTCGGCGGCCAGCGGCAGCGAGCGGGCATTGGCCAGCGCGCAGAAATCGCCACCGGGGCAGGCGATCTGGTCGGTCAGCAGGCGGGCATTGGGCGTGGCGAAGCCGGCGGCGCGGGCGGCCTGGAAGAGCTCGGGCAGGTCCGAAGCCTTGACCCAGGGCAGCACGAGGTTCTGCCGGTGCGTGACGCGCAGCTCGCCGTGGCTGAACTGGTCGGCCAGGGCCGCGGCGGTGTCCATCACGTCGGCGCTGGTGTCGCCGGGCGCGATGCCGACGCGCTTGAGGCTCAGCGTCACGGCGCGGTAGCCGGCGACGCGGTGGCCGTCGACGTTGCGCGCCAGCCAGCGTGCGAAGGCCGGATCGCTGGTGTCGAGCACGGGCTCGGCGACCGGTGCGACGCCCTCAGGGTCGACAAAGCAGGCCGCCACGCGGTCCAGCTCGGCCTGGGGAATGATGTGCTCGTGGCCGCCGTTGTCGTCGGCCAGGATGCGGCGGTATTCCTCGTTGACCGCGTCGAAGAACTTCTGGCCCTCGGCCTTGACGAGGATCTTGATGCGGGCCTTGTAGAGGTTGTCGCGCCGGCCGGCCAGGTTGTAGCAGCGCACGATGGCCTCGATGTAGACGAGGATCTGCTGCCAGGGCACGAAGGCGTTGATCTCGACGCCCGGAATCGGCGTGCGGCCCATGCCTCCACCCACCAGCACCTGGAAGCCGACCTCGCCCGCTTCGTTCTTCTTCAGCTGCAGGCCGATGTCATGCCAGCCGATGGCGGCGCGGTCTTCCTTGGCGCCCGAGACGGCGATCTTGAACTTGCGAGGCAGGTGGGCGAACTCGGGGTGCAGCGTGCTCCACTGGCGCAGGATCTCGCAGTAGGGGCGCGCGTCGACGATGTCGTCCGGCGCGATGCCGACGAAGGCGTCACTGGTGATGTTGCGGATGCAGTTGCCGCTGGTCTGGATGCCGTGCATGTCGACCTCGGCCAGCAGCTCCATCACCGTGGCGCTGTCCACCAGCGGGATCCAGTTGTATTGCAGGTTCTGGCGCGTCGTGAAATGGCCATAACCACCCTGGCCGGCAAACGGGCCGTCGGGCTGGCGGTCGTAGTCGCGGGCGATGCGCGCCAACTGGCGCAGCTGGCGCGAGGACAGCTCGCCATAAGGGACGGCAACGCGCAGCATGGGCGCGTGGCGCTGGATGTACCAGCCGTTTTGCAGGCGCAGCGCGCGGAACTCGTCGGTGCCGAGGGTGCCGGCGAGGTGGCGCTCGAGCTGGTCGCGGTACTGCGCGGCGCGGGCGTGGACGAAGCGGCGGTCGAAGTCGGTGTAGCGATACATGATTAGTGGATGACCTTCCAGCCGGCCATCAGAAGAGAAACGCAGAGCAGGCTGCGCACGACGCCGTCGGGCAGCCGACGGGTCAATTGGGCACCCAGCCAGATGCCAGGTAAAGAGCCGATGAGCAGGGACACGAGCAGTTCCCAGTTCACATTGCCGAGGCTGGCGTGGCCCAGGCCCGCCACCAGCGTCAACGGGACGGCATGGGCAATGTCGGTGCCCACGATGTCGCGGGCCTTCATGCGGGGGTAGATCAGCAGGATCAGCGTCGCGCCGATGGCGCCGGCGCCGATGGAGGACAGCGACACCAGCACGCCGAGGATGAGGCCCAGGGCCACCATCAGCGTCGGCTTGCGCGATTCGGGAATCCAGCGCTCCAGCCTCAGGCCCAGGGGCTGCCAGCTTTGCTTGAAGGCGACGACGACAGCCGTCAACAGCAGGGCGATGCCCAGCGAAAACGTCAGCGCCGAGGCCCAGCCCTTGGTGACGCCGGTCAGGTGCATCAGCGCGATGGTGGCGATGGAGGCCGGGATGGAGCCCATCAGCATGCGGCGCACGATGGCCCAGTTCACATGGCCGTGGCGGGCATGGGCGACCGAGCCGCTCATCTTGGTCAGGGAGGCAAACCACAGGTCGGTGCCGATGGCGACGGCCGGGCTGRGCTTGAAGACGGACAGCAGCAGCGGCGTCATCAGCGAGCCGCCGCCCACGCCGGTAATCCCGACGATGAGGCCGACGGCCAATCCGCTCGCAATCGCAATTCCGTCCAGCACACACGCTCCAGGAGCGGCCCCATGCCACCCGAGGGCGCGACTCTAGGGAATGTTGCAGTGCCGCAGAACTACATTCTTTTTCGGGCCATATGCCCAAGCTGAATAAGCAACCTCAGTTTGTGGCCAAAACCCGCAGGGCGGCGACCTGTTCGGCGATGCGTGGAGGCACCATTTCGGTGCCTTCCAGCATGGCGCGGATCAGGGCGGCGTTCTCGGCCGGCGCGCAGGCCGGCGACAGCGGCCAGTCCAGGTCGGTGGTGTCGGCCGGGTGCAGCGGGGCGGTCTGGCCGTCCTGGAAACCGATCAGATGGGCCTTGCGGCGCAGATGGGCATAAGCCTCGCCCTCGCTGGCGCGCATCAAGAGGGCCCGGCCGCCCCCCGCCGTCAGGCCGGGCAGGGCGTTGCCCATGCTGTCCAAGTACTCCGGATGCGTCACCGCCACGACCCGCACGCCGCGGCCGGCGGGGAAGGGGTCCAGCAGCTTGGCCAGGCTGTGCGAGCTGTTGCGCACGCCCAACCGGGGGCGCAGGGCCATCAGCGCGTTCAAGCCAGGGTTGAGCATCTGCAAAGGCAGGACGGCCAGTCTGTCGCTTGTTAGCCTCGCCTCGGCGTCCGCCAGCGATCCGCTGGCGGACAAGCCCAGGGCGTCCAGCAACTCGAAGGGGCTGTGGCGGCTGTCGAAGTCATGCCGGCCGAAGATCAGCACCGGCACGCCTTCGCAGGCCAGCAGTTGGGCCACCAGCGGCATCAGATTGGCCTGCTTGCGGGCGCCGTTGAAGCTGGGCAGCAGCACGGTGCGTGGCCCTGGGGGCGCGGCCAGCGAGGCCGTGCGGGCCTGCATGGCGGCCAGGAAGCCCGCCACCTCGTCGGCGCTCTCGCCCTTCACGCGCAGCGCGATCAGCATGGCGCCCAGCTCCATGTCGGGCACCCGGCCGTCCAGCATTTCGCCGAAGAGTTCTTCGGCCTGTTCGCGGCTCAGGTCGCGCGCTCCACGGGCGCCGCGGCCCAGTTCCTTGATCAGCGGGGCGTAGTTCATGGCGCGAGTGTAGAAACGACAAAGGCCGCACAAGGCGGCCTGGGAAATGACTCGCGCGGAAGGATCAGAAGGAGAAGGTCGCGCCGAGCGACACGAGGCGCACGCTGCCCTTCTGTCCGCTCATCTGTGCTTGGCTGGCGTCCACGCCGAGTTCGAGCTTGACGCTGCTGTTGAGGGCGTAGCTGACGGCGAGGCCCGCCACCGGCCTGGTCTCGCTCTCGGCCGCATCCCCACTCTGGGCGCCGAAGGAGAAGTGGGTGCGAGTCTTCACCTGCGCCACGCCGAGGCGAACCGCCATGCCCCAGTCGCCGCCCAGGGGCAGCGCGAAGGCGCCACCGAACACGAGGGCCGAGGGCTTGAGCGTGACGGTGCCGGCGGGGGTGCCGGCGATGCTGGCAATGCCGGCGTGGGCCTTGCCGAAGTTGATGTAGCTGCCTTCCAGGCTGAAGCCATTGCCGAAGCTGTAGCCGAAGACCAGCTTGCCGCCGGTACCGCTGTTGTCACAGGACGTGGTGCCGGAGCAGTCGGCGCTCAGACGGGTCGAGCCCGCTGCAGCTGTGACATAGAACGGACTGGGAGCGGGCTCCGCGGCCTGGGCGGCGGTCGCTGCGAACAGTGCGGCAAGAACGAAGGCATGTGTCTTCATGAGAGATTCCCTGTGACTTGGAGGGGCCGGCCGTATGACCGGCCCGGCCCGGTTGAGGCGGCCCGCATGCTAACTACGACATGCGTGTCATCCAGGTGCCCTTGTCACGGGAATCAGGCTCAGGTGAATATGTCCATCAGAAGGCCATGCGCGCGCCCAGCGACACCATGCGCACGTTGTGGCGTTCGCCCAGGTAGTGGGCGCGGGTGGTGTCCACGCCGAGTTCGACGCGGGTCGATGGCGTCATCGCGTAGTTGACGCCGATGCCGACGATGGGCTGGGTCTTGCTCTGACTGTCCGAGCCGCTCAGCGTGCCGGCCTCGGCATCGAGCTTGGTGCGCACGCGGGCGACGCCCAGACGGCCGACAACGCCCCAATCCGGTGTCAGGTTGGCCGTGTAGGCGCCGCCGAAGTGCAGGGCCTCGGGCCTGGCGCTCAAGCCCAGCAGGCCCCGCGAGGCATGGAACTTGCCGAAGTTGGTGTAGCCACCTTCCAGCGACAGGCCGTTGCCGAAGCCATAGCCGAACACGGCCTTGCCGCCGAGGGCGTTGCGGTCGCACGCGTGCCCGCCTGTGCAATCGGTATTCAGATGGCTTTGGCCCAGGGACACCAGGCCATAGGTGTGAGCGGCGGTGATGCTGCCGCTCGGTCGTGTGGATTGGGCCTGGGCACTGGCGGCCAGGGCGAGAACGGCAAGACTGAGTGCGATCTTTTTCATTTGACTGCTTTCCTACTTCATCCATGGCAGCGCAGGCGCCGGGTGGGGCCTGCGACGAGTTGCGACCGGTCGTCGCCAAGCCATCCTGGTTGTCGACTGGGCGCGAACTTGTAGGACTTGGCGCCCCCGGCCACTCCAACCGGTAACCGCAGGCAAAGTAGCCGTGACACGGGGATACTGCTGCAACGCTGCTGCCTCACGGGTTCCATGCCGCTTCTCAAGCCCAAGACGCTTTACATCACGCTGAGCTTTCTGATGGTGGGCCTGGTGGCCCTGGTGTACGGCGTGCTGCTGCTGCACGAGCGCTCGCGCAGCGACGCGCTGATGCTTCAACAGGCCAGCGCGGCGGCCAAGCGCATCGGGCGCGAGGCGGCGGCAGCCGTCGAGACCGAGCTGAGGCCGGCGCGCGTCAGCGTGGCCCTGCTGGCGACCGGCGCCCTGGGTCGCGCGGGCAATGAAGCCGAGCGCCTGGCGGCCCTGCCGCAGATGGCGGCGGCCCTGCGCGTCAATGCCTCGGTGTCGGCCGTCTATGCCGGCAACTCGGGCGGCTCCTTCGTGCTGCTGCGCCGCCTCAGCGACGCGGCGACGCGCAAGCGCATGGATGCCCCGGCCGAGGCGGCCTTCGGGCTGCAGAGCGTCAACCGCGACGGCGGCGCCGCCCCGCGGGGCAGCTACCGCTTCTACGACGAGGGCTTGCGAGAACTGCAACAGCGCGACCGCGCCGAGTACGACTTCGACCCGCGCACACGGCCCTGGTATGCGCTGGCCCGCAAGGCCGGCGAGGGTCAGCTCGTGCAGTCGGCGCCCTACCGCTTCTTCACGACGGGCGAGCCTGGCGTGACGCTGGCCCAGGCCCATGGCGGCGCCATCGTTGGTGCCGACGTCAGCCTGAAGGCCTTGAGCGAAATGCTGATGCGGCCGCAGATCAGCCGTTCGGCCGAGCTGCTCATCGCGACGCAGGAAGGCGAGATGCTGGCCGAGGCCCGGCGCGAGCGCGGCACGGCGTTGAAGGATGGCCAGAGCCTGCCGCGCGTGGGTGAGTCGGCGTCGCCGCTGATGCGCGAGCTGTGGCAGCGCCGCGATGGCGAGGGTCATCTCACGTCGGTGCAGACGATAGACGGCCGCGAGTGGGTCAGCCATGCGCTGCCGCTGACGGGTACCGTGGAGGCCGGCGCGCCGCTGCTGCTGCTGATGGCCGCGCCGCGCGAGGAGCTGCAGGCCTTCCAGCTCGAAAGCCGCCGCCACAGCTTCTACATCTCGCTGGCGCTGATGCTGTTGCTGCTGCCGCTGGTGCATCTGCTGGCCGACCGGGTGTCGCGCCCGCTGCGCAATCTCGCGCGCCAGGCCGAGGCCATCGAGCGCTTCGAGTTCGACGGCGCCGACCCCAAGCGCAGCCTGATCCGCGAGGTCGACCGCCTGGCCATCGCGATGACGGCGATGAAGCATTCGCTGCGGCGCTTCCTCGACATCAGCGACGCGCTGAGCGCCGAGCGCGATTTCGACACCTTGCTGGACCTGATCCTGCGCGAGACCATCGCCGTGGCCGGCGCCAGCGGTGGCTCCGTCCACCTGCTGTCGGCCGATGGCCTGACGCTGGAGCCGGCGGCCTCGCGCGTCGGCGGCGAGACGTCGGCGCGCCGTGGCATGACCTGGCAGGTGAACGCGCCCGACAGCGTGGCCGCGCCGGTGCATGCATTGCGTGCCAACGGGCCGGTGGAAGTCGACCTGAGCTGGGACGACCCCGCCCACCTGGCAGCCTATGAGCGGCTGTTCGCCGCCCTCGGCGCTTCGCGCATGCGCCTGCTGTCCGTGCCGCTGAAGAACAGCCAGCACGACACCATAGGCACGCTGACGCTGACTTTCCCGCGCTCCGCCGAGCGGCCGTTCGAGCCCCTGGGCGCTGCCCGCGTGGCCTTTGTCAGCGCGCTGTCGGGCACGGCCGCCATTGCCATCGACAACCAGCTGCTGCTGCGCGCGCGCAAGGAGCTGCTGGAGGCCTTCATCCAGCTCGTCGCCGGCGCCATCGACGCCAAGAGCCCCTACACCGGTGGCCACTGCCAGCGCGTGCCGGAGCTGACCAAGATGCTGGCCCAGGCCGCATGCGACGCGACCGAGGGCCGCTTCGCCGGCTTCACGATGGATGCCGAGCAGTGGGAGGCCTTGCATATCGCCGCCTGGCTGCACGACTGCGGCAAGGTGACGACGCCGGAGTACGTCGTCGACAAGGCCACCAAGCTCGAGACCATCTACAACCGCATCCACGAGATCCGCAGCCGCTTCGAGGTGCTCAAGCGCGATGCGCTGATCGAGAAGCTGGAGGCCGAACTGGGCGAGGCCGGCGTGCAGCGCGCCCGCGCGGCGGCGGCCGGGCCCCAGGCCGAGCTGGACGCCGATTACGCCTTCGTCGCGACCAGCAATGTGGGCGGCGAGACCCTGGACCCCGAAGCCGTCGCACGGCTGCGCCGCGTTGGCGAAAAACGCTGGTCGCGCACGCTGGACGACACGCTGGGCCTGTCCATCGAGGAACTGCGCCGCCTGCCCAAACCGCGCCCTTCGCTGCCAGCCACCGAGCGCCTGCTGCAGGACCGGCCCGAGCACATCCTGCCGCGCCCGCCGACGGATCAGCTGGCCGGCGACAACCGCTGGGGCTTCAAGCTCAGGCAGCCCGAACACCTCTATCACCGCGGCGAACTGCACAACCTCGCCATCGCGCGCGGCACGCTGACGGAGGAAGAGCGCTACAAGATCAACGACCACATCGTGCAGACGCTGAAGATGCTGCACGAGCTGCCCTTCCCGAGGCATCTGCAGGATGTGCCCGAGATCGCCGGCGGCCATCACGAGCGCATGGACGGCAAGGGCTATCCGCGTGGCCTGACTGGCGAGCAGATGAGCCCGCAGGCCCGCATGATGGCGATTGCCGACGTCTTCGAGGCGCTGACGGCCGACGACCGGCCCTACAAGCCGGGCAAGCGCCTGTCCGAGGCGCTGGCCATCATGAAGCGCATGGTGGGCGAGGGCCACCTCGACCCGGCGCTGTTCGATCTCTTCCTGCGCTCGGGTGTCTGCCTGGCCTATGCGCGGCGCTTCATGGCGGCGCCGTTGATCGATGTGGAGGACGTCAGCGCCTACCTGTCATGACGGGTGACGCTGAAGCGGATCGGGGCGGCCTTGAGCAGTGGCTCGCCCGCGCCGTCATGCAGGGCCACGACGACCTCGAACTCGCCCAGCGGCAGATCGACGATGGCCTCGCTGCGGCCATCGACGAGGTTCTGGCGCACCGTGTTGCCGCCCCCCTTGGGCGTGAAGCTCAGGCGGAAGTGGCCGGTGTCCTTGATGCTGGTGCCGGCTGGCGCCACGCCCAGGCCGGCACCGAGCACGCCGAGTGACAGCGTGAAGGGGCTGGACACGGCCTCCTCGTCGCGCAGGTTCTTCACATAGACCTCGCGGCCGGCCGCGGTGCGCGGTGCCGCGCGCAGGTCTGCGTACCAGGCCTCGCAGCTGTCGCGATCGCCCGCAACGATCCTGGGTGCAGGGTCGCTGGCGCGCTTGCCCACGACCTCGATGGCAATCTCGTTGCTGAAGACGAAATAGGGGTTGTGGGCGTGGTCGGCGAACAGCAGGCGCAGCGTGTGCCGGCCCGGCGGCAGGTCGATCTCGGTGCCGGTCTGGGCCTTGCCGAAGTGCTTGTGCGTGTTCGAGAAGGGGATGGGCGCCGTGTGGTCGCGCGGCAGCGGCGTGTCGATGAGGATGTGGTGGTGGCCGGCCTTCTCGTTGGCATTGCCGGCCGGGATGACGCCCATGCCGCGGATGCCGAACTCGACCCAGAAGGGCGTGCGCACGCGGTAGCCGCTCTTGAGGTTGCTGAAGTGCACCGAGACCGGCTCGCGCACGTCGACGGCCGTGCGCTGGGCGGTGTGTGCCAGCCAGCACTGGCGCTCCAATGGGTCGGCGGGCAGGGGCTCCGCCCAGGCCAGGGCGGGCAGCAGACCCAGCGGCCAAAGGCGGCGGGTCAGTCGAGCGGCAGATCCCATGCGAGCCCTCCGTCAGCGTGTGCCACCGATTCTGGTGGCTGCTGCTGCCGCAGAGCGTCGTGAAAGTTGCGGACGTCAGGCCGCCTGAAGCTGGTGGGTCAGATGCAGTTCGCCGAACAGATCCTTGGGGTCATCCATCTGCGGGATCAGGCTCAGCGGCGCGCCCAGGCCGAGCTGCTGGGCCATGTCGCTGAGCAGGCGCAGCGCGGAGTAGTCCTCCAGCGCGAAGCCGACCGAGTCGAAGACGGTGACCTGGCTGTCCGCTTCGCGGCCCGCGGCCTGGCCGGCGAGCACGCGCCAGAACTCGGTGACGGGGAAGTCGGCCGGCATCTGCTGCATGTCGCCTTCGATGCGCGACTGCGGCTCGAATTCGCAGATGACGCGCGCCATCTCCAGCACGCCGCGGTGCAGTTCGGTCTTGCCGGGGCAGTCGCCGCCGACRCCATTGATGTGCATGCCGGGCTCGATCATGTCCGGCGTCAGGATGGTGGCGTTGGTCTTGTCGGCGGTGACGGTGGTGACGATGTCGGCGCCCTTGACGGCCTCGGCGGTGGACGCGCAGACGGTCAGTGTCAGGCCCGGCGTGCTGCCGAGGTGGCGCACCAGCTTGGCCGTGGCGGCGGGGTCGATGTCGTAGAGGCGCAGCTCGCGGATGCCGAGCAGGTGGTGGAAGGCCAGGGCCTGGAACTCGCTCTGGGCGCCGTTGCCGATCAGGGCCATGACGCGACTGTCGGGGCGGGCCAGGCGCTTGGCCACCATGACGGAGGTGGCGGCGGTGCGCATCGCGGTCGTCAACGTCAGCTCAGAGAGCAGGGCGGGGGCGCCGGTGGCTACGTCGGCGAGCACGCCGAAAGCCATCACGGTCGGCAAGCCGAAGCGGTGGTTTTTGGGGTGGCCGTTGACGTATTTGAAGCTGTAGAGGTTGGCGTCGGCGATGGGCATCAGCTCGATGACGCCGTCCGGCGAGTGGGCGGCGACGCGGGGCGTCTTGTCGAATTCGGCCCAGCGCAGGTAGTCGGCTTCGAGGTAGGCGACGAGGCGGCGAAGTAAATCGGGAAGTCCCACGCGCTGCACGATTCGGGCGACGTCTTGGGTGGTGAGGACGGTGGTCATGAGGGTCTCCGGAGTTCTTGAAGTGGATTCTTCCGGGGCGGCCTGCCAAACAGAAGCGCAACTCTTGCCACGTAATGCATCGCCATTTGGCAGAATGGCAATTGAAATTGACGTTTTGATCAAAAATGGATGCTCTCGACCAGCAACTCCTCGCCCTGCTGCGCACCGATGCCCGGGCCAGCGTCGCCCTGCTAGCGGCCAAGCTCAAGGTGTCGCGCGGCACCGTCACCAACCGCATTGCGCGCCTGGAGGACGGCGGGGTCATCACCGGCTACACGGTGCGGCTGCGGCCGGACTCGGTGCCCGACCAGATCACCGCCTGGATGAGCATCACGGTGGAGGGCAACCGCACCCGCGAGGTCGTCTCCATGCTGCTGGGCGAGCCCGGCATCACGGGGCTGTTCGACACCAACGGCCGCTGGGACCTGCTGGCCGAGATCCGCAGCTCCAGCCTGCAGGAGCTGGCCGATGTGCTGGAGCGGGTGCGCCTCATCAAGGGCATTGCCGGCACCGAGACGTCCATCCATCTGCAAAGCTACAAGCTCGGGTGAACGCCCTCGGTTATCGTGCGCCGCGCTTTCCCGCTTACGACATGACTCCTGCTCTCATCCGCCGCGCCGGGCTTGCCGCCCTGGTCACGGTTCTTGCCGGCTGCTCCGTGCTGCCGACGCAGCCGCCTCAGCCCCCGGTCGTCGTCGTGCCCACGCCGCCACCCGATCCGCCGCCCGTCATCCGGCCGGCGCCCAAGCCGCCCCGCATCGGCCTGGCCCTGGGCGGCGGCGCCGCGCGTGGCTTTGCCCACATCGGCGTCATCCAGGTGTTCGAGGAGAACGGCATCAAGGTCGACTTCGTCGCCGGCACCTCGGCCGGCAGCCTGGTCGCGGCCCTCTACGCCTCGGGCAAGAGCGGCAAGGAGATGCAGACCCTGGCCGAAACCATGGACGAGGGGGCCATCACCGACTGGTCCTTCCCCTTGCGCGGTCTGATCCGCGGCGAGGCGCTGGCGCGCTTCATCCGCGACAAGACCGGCGGCAAGAACATCGAACAGATGGCCCTGCCCCTGGGCATCGTCGCCACCGACCTGTCCGATGGCTCGTCCATCCTGTTCCGCAGCGGCGACACCGGCACGGCCGTGCGGGCGTCCAGCGCCGTGCCGGCCGTGTTCCAGCCGGTGCGCATTGGCCAGCGCGAGTTCGTCGACGGCGGCCTGGTGTCGCCGGTGCCCGTGCGCTTTGCCAAGGAGATGGGTGCCCAGCTCGTCGTGGCGGTGGACATCACCTCGCCGCCCGAGAAGGACCCGCCCGGTGATGCCTTCCGCATGCTGATGCAGACCTTCTCCATCATGGGCCGCAGCATCAACATGTTCGAGCTGAGGGATGCGGACGTCGTCATCCGGCCCAAGCTGGACGGCGTCGGCAGTGCCGACTTCACGGCGCGGCGCCGCGCGGTGCAGGCCGGGCGCGAAGCGGCGCAGGCCATCCTGCCCATCCTGCGCCAGCGCATCGCAGAAAAAACCCGCTGAAAATGAAACCCCTCGTCCAAGGAGTACCTTGGCTGGTCCCCCGCGGGGACGGCGATGCTTGCCGGCGTGACCGGCAAGCACATCGCCAGAGCGGGCCGGCTAAAGAGCGGCCCGGCGCTCGGCCCGCGGGGTCCTGTCTCGGATTGGGCAACTGAAGCCATGAACACGACCGAAACGCCGCTGTTCCCGCTGCGCTCGGTGTTCTTTCCGGGCGGTCATCTGGCGCTGCGCATCTTCGAGCCGCGCTATCTGGACATGGTGCAGCGCTGCCATGCGCGTGGCGAGCCGTTCGGCATCGTCGCGCTGAGCTCGGGCGACGAGGTGCGGCGGCGCGAAGGTGAGGGCTTCCAGGCGGAAGCGTTTCACGACGTCGGCACGCTGGCACGCATCGAGCATTTCGAGCACGCCCAGGCGGGCCTCATCAGCATCCGCACGCGTGGCACGCAGCGCTTCAAGGTGAGGGGCCCACGTTGCCTCAGCCATGGCCTGTGGGTCGGCGAGCTGGAACTGTTGCCCGACGACCAGGTCGTGCCGGTACCCGACGACCTGCGCCAGGCCGCGAAGCAACTGCAGGACCTGTTGGCCGGCTGGAAGGCGCGCGCCCCCGCTGAAGATCTGCCTCTGCAGCCGCCCTATCAATGGGAAGACGCCGGCTGGCTGGCCAATCGCTGGGCCGAACTGCTGCCCATGCCGGTCGAAGCGCGTCAGCGGCTGATGGCGATGGACAACCCGCTGCTCAGGCTGGAGCTGATCGTCGATCGCCTCGACGCGCTCACGCGTTCAGCCAATCCGTAAGCGTCTTCAGCACCTCGGCCTTCTCGGGCTCATTGAAGATCTCATGGAAAAAGCCCGGCCAGGGCTGGGTGGCGACGACATTGGCGGGCGCGGCGGCCGCGAAGGCCTCGCTGCCACGCGGCGTGACGCAGCGGTCGGCGCCGGCCCACATCAGCAGCGTGCGCAGCTGCCAGCGCGGCGCATCGCCAATCGCTCGGGCGCCGCCGTCGACGATGAAGCGCGTCAGCCGGGCGGTGATGCGGTCGTGCACCAGTGGGTCGCTGGCATAGGCCTTGACGACGGCGGGGTCGCGACTGATCCAGGCCGGCTTGAGGCCGTTGCTGACGGCCAGGCCCGGGAAGAGCGAGCCGGCCACGGCCAGCAGCAGTTTCTGGAAACCCGACAGGCCCGGGTCCAGTGCCGGCGAGGACAGCACCAGCCCGTCCAGCGGTCGGCTCCAGGCGGCGGGCTGGCCGGTCAGCGCCTCGGCCGCGAAGCGCGCAGCGACGAGGCCGCCCATGCTGTGGCCGAGCAGCACGAAGCGTTTGCCCGGCTGGCGCACGGCGTCGATGACACGAGCCGTGTCGCGCAGCAGCGCGTCGTGGTCGGGGATGTCGCCTTTGCGGCCCTCGCTGTGGCCATGGCCGCGGTGGTCCCAGCCGTGCACGTCCCAGCCAGCAGCGTTCAGCGCGGCCGCGACATGGGCATAGCGCTCGATGTGTTCGCCCAGACCGTGGCAGATCAGGACCTGCCCGCGTGAAGCCGCCGGGGCGGGCCAGTGGCGGAGATGGAGCTTGAGGCCGTCGTCGGTGGTCGTGGTCGTCATCGCGTCGGTGGTGGGGAGGTGGCGTCGGGGCGCAAGTTTGCCCCAGCCGCCTCCGAATCCCGCCGCGAACCCAACACTCTTGCGTAGGCCCAGGTGAACTCGGCGCCGATCAGCAGGATCTGGGCCGAGAAGTACACCCAGACCAGCAGGGCGACGACCGAGGCCGCCGCGCCGAAGCCCGAGGCCACGCCGCTGCGCTGCAGATAGCTGCCGATGCCGTAGCGGCCGAGCGCGAACAGGCCCGCTGTGACGAAGGCGCCGAGCAGCACGTCGCGCCAGGCGACGTGAACCCGCGGCATCAGCTTGAAGATGAGCGCGAAGACGGCGACGACCAGGCCCTGGCTGAACACGGTGTTGGCGAGCGCGGCGACGCGCAGCCAGTCGCCGAACCAGGGCTGCCACCAGGTCTGCGCGGCGGCCATGGTCGCGTCCAGCAGCAGCGACACCAGCAGCAAAAAGCTCAGGCCGAAGATGAGGCCGAAGCTCAGCAGCCGTGCGCGCAGCCAGTTCAGCCAGCCCTGAACGGGTCGGGCCGGCACGCGCCAGATGGTGTCCAGCGCGTCCTGCAGTTCGGCGAACATCGTTGTCGCACCGACCAACATCAGACCGAGGCCAATGACGGTGCTGAGCCAGCCCCCGACCGGCCAGGAGACCGTCTTCAGCATGCTCTCCACTGTCGTGGCCGCGCTGCTGCCCAGCAGCTCGGTGAGCTGGTCGAAGAGTTCGCCACGCACCGCCTCGCCACCCCAGACCAGGCCGGCTACCGATACGACGATGAGCAGCAGCGGCGCCAGCGAGAACAGCGTGTAGTAGGCCAGGGCGGCGCCCATGCGCGGGCCGCGGTCGGCCAGGAAGCCATCGAAGGTCAGCTGCAGCACGCGGCCCAGCGGGCGGATCTGATCAAGCCAGCGCATGTCGCGAAGTCTCGCGGCCTGCGCTGGCCGCCGCTGTAGGACGCGGCCGGTCTCAGAACGTCATGCGCGCTCCGATGCGGTATTGGCGGCCCAGCACGTCGAACAGCGCGGGGTTGACGCCATAGCTGGTGTTGGTGGACGGCGCAGCGGGCGGAGCGACATCGGTGACGTTGTCGACCTTCAAGTACAGGCTGACGTTCTTGTTGAGCTTGTAGGTTCCGCCCAGATCCCAGTACAGCGCGCCCTTCATCTTGTTGTTGTCGATGGTCTGGTGGATCGACGTCGAGACCGGGCAGCCGGTCTGGCACTCGATGTACTCCTTGCTGTAGACACCGTCACTGATCCAACGCTGGCCGATGAAGAAGCTGGCGCTGTCGGACTCCCAGGTCTGCGAGAACTGGGTCTTCCACTTCGGCGTGTTGCCGAGATTGACGCCCGCGCTTTCGACCGGGATGGTGCCGACGACGCCGGATTCCGTCAGGAAGCTCTGGGTGTAGGTGGCCAGACCGCGCAGCGTGAGCTTGCCGGGCAGGTTGATGCCGGCGAGGTTGAAGCGGTAGAGCGCCTCCATGTCCACGCCCTTGTTGCGCATCTTGGCGAGGTTGAACGCCTGCAGCGTCACGAACTTCGTCGGGCTGACGAGGTCCATGGCAGCGCAGAACACCTGGTTTCCCGCGACGCAGAGATCGACTTCCTGCTGGATCGAGAACGTGGAGATCACGTCCTTGACCTTGATGTCGAAGTAGTCGATGGAGGCGCTGAAGCCAGGCGCCCAGCTGGGCTGGCTCAGCGTCATGCCGACGACCTTGTTGTTGGCCAGTTCGGGGCGCAGGGCGGTGTTGCCCACGGTGCGCTGCTGGGCGGTGAAGGTGCTGCCCAGGTAGTTGACGTTCTGGTTGATGACCACCGGCGCGGCGTAGAGCTCCGACAGGTTCGGGGCGCGCACATCGCGCGAGGTGACGGCACGCAGGCGCAAGCCGTCGATGCCGGTCTTCCAGGTCGAGCCGACCTTCCAGCTGTTGATGCCGCCCGAGGTGCTGTACTGGGTGTGGCGGCCGGCGACGTTGAGGTTGGCCTCACCCAAGCTGGCGGATTTGAACAGCGGGGCGTTCAGCTCGACGAAGCCTTCCTTGACGTTGTAGGCGCCCGCGGCTGCGTGGTAGTTGCCGGCAAACCAGTTGTTGCCCACGGTGGTGTTCAGCACCGGATCAGCTGGGTAGGCGGTGGTGTTGGGCGTGGCGGGGTAGACGCCATTGCCGTAGGGATCGCCGGTGACCCAATAGCCTTCCTTGCGGGCCTCGGCGCCGAAGGCGACGGCCACCGGGCCGGCCCAGTTGGAGAAGGGTTGGCCGTTGACGCTGAAGCTGGCCACCGTCTGGCGTTGGCGCGAAAGCTGGCGCGGGCCGTTGGCGGGCAACACATAGGCCAAGGCGGCCGGGTCCTGCTTGACGTCGCCAATGATGTTGAGCGGCACGCAGCCCGCAGCCGCGGCCGCCGCGTTGCGGCAGACGATCTGGCCGGACGCATTGCGCACCGCGTCGATGGCGGCGTTGTAGCGCGGGTTCAGCATCATGTTGGCGACATTGATCTCAATGTCGTTGATGCCGTGCTCGAAATAGGCGTCATAGGTCCAGCCCGTGCCCAGGGCGTCGACCTTGCCGTTGGTGCCGAGCACGAAGCGCTTCTGCTCGCGCACGGGGTTGACCTCGATGTCCTTCTCGAAGTTGCCGTTGGCCGTGCCGTACTTGAAGCTGGTGATGTTGTTGGCCGCGCAGGCCGTGGCGATGGAGGCCGGCAGATAGGGGTTGTCGCACTGGATCGTCAGGTTGTCGTTCTTGGCGGCGCCGGGGTTGGGGTTGAAGCGCGCGTTGACCTTGGCGAGATTGACGGTGAAATAGATCTCGGCGTCGTCGCTGATATCCAGGCTGCCGCGCGAGTAGAAGACTTGCCGCTTGAGGTCCATGCCCATGGACGTGCCGCCGCCGACGGTGCCGGCCAGGTCGCCGCCCACGCAGAAGGGCGTGATGCAGCCGGTGACGGCACCGGTGCCGGTGGGCACGCCGGTCGAGCCATAGTTGAACTTGTAGGGCACGCCGTCCTTGCCGAAGGCCGTGCCTTGCAGCGGGCCGTTGGTGATGAGGCCGTACTTGGCGTACTGGAACTGCTGGGCGTTGCGAATGTCGTAGATCTGCGGCTTGCCGTCAGTCGTGCTGCCGAGGCTGCGGACCTGGAAGGCTGGGTTCTGGAACCAGCTGCGGCCATTGGCGCCGGCGCCGCCGAAGCGGGGCGAAGGCACGCCCTTCTCGCGCACGTACTCGGTGCTGACGATCAGGTGGGCACGGTCGTTCAGGAAGCCGCGGCCCCACGCAGCCTGAAGGGTGGCGTTCTGGTCGTCGCCGTAGTTCGTCTGGYCGCCTTCGATATTGGCCTTGAAGCCGGTGAAGCGCTTGTCGGTGATGAAGTTGACCACGCCGCCCACCGCGTCGGAGCCGTAGGAGGCACCGGCGCCGCCGGTCACCACATCCACCTGCGTGATGAGCAACTGCGGGAACTGGCTCACGTCGGTCACGCCCGTGACGTTGGCGGGCACGACGCGCTGGCCGTCCAGCAGCGTCAGCGTACGGATGGGGCTGAGGCCGCGCAGGCTCAGGGAACTGAGGCCCTGCACGCCGCTGCTGGTGCTGAAGGTGGAGGTGGTGCGACCCGTGCTGCCTTGCAGTGCGGGCAGCTCGATCAGCGTGTTGAACAGGTTGGGCTGGGCCGACTTCTCCAGGTCGACCGCCGTCAGCGTCGTGGTGGGCGTGGGCTGGGTGAAGCCGCGCTGCGAGATGCGCGAGCCGGTGACGACGACCGTGTTCAGCACATTGCTGTCGGTGCTGGCGGGCGCGTTCTGCTGGCCGGCAGCGGGCGGCGTGGTCGCGTCGGCGGCTTGCGCGTGGGCTGGCAGCGCAATGCTGGCGCAGACGCCCAGGACGGCGAGGTGAATCAGGGTCTTATGGCCGGGGCTGTGCATGAAGGTCTCCTGTTGTTGCAGCTTGATCCGCTGCTTGTCGTCGGACGGCTCTGGTCGGGGCCGGTGGTGGTGAAAAACAAATCTGGATAGCGCTGTCCCGTCGAGCTAAAAAAGGGGGGAGATGGCTCCCCCCAGGTCCGTGAGACAACGGGCAATCCACCGCTGCAATCGCCTGTCGGTTCAACAGGTATTTCATGGGTGGATTGCGCTATCCTAGGCGCCGATCGGAAGGCTTGATATGGGGGATAACATGTAGCCATGCCCAACTCGAAGCCGACTTCCGAGGAACCCGCCCGCCGCCCCCGCGCCACCGGCCGCGTGACCCTCGCGGACGTGGCCCGCGAGGCCGGCGTCAGCCCCATCACGGTGTCGCGCGCATTGCGCGGCGAACGGGCCGTGGCGGCCGAACTCTGCGAGCGCGTGCACGCCGCCGCGACGGCGCTGGGCTATGTGCCCGACCCGGCCGCAAGGGCCCTGGCTTCGAGTCGCAGCTCGCATGTGGCGGTGCTCATCCCCAAGCTCAGCAACACGCTGTTCGTCGAGTTGCTGGACGCGCTGCAACGCAGCCTGATGCTGGCCGGCTACCAGACGCTGATCGGTGTCACCCATTACGACCCGGCCGAAGAGGAGGCCGTGCTGCGCAGCTTCCTGGCGCACCGGCCGGCCGGGCTCATCGTCACGGGCCTGGACCGCAGCCCTGCGGCGGCTGCACTCATCCAGGGCAGCGGCGTGCCCTGCGTGCATGTGATGGAGCTGGCCTCGGAGCCCGGCAGCTACAGCGTCGGCTTCTCGCAGCGCGAGGCGGGCCGGGCCATCACCCAGCATCTGCTGGACGGCGGCCGGCGCCGCGTGGCCTATGTGGCCGCCCAGCTCGACCCGCGCACGCTGCAACGCGGCGAAGGCTATGAGCTGGCGATGCAGCAGGCGGGGCTGGGCGCGCAGGTGCGCAAGCTGCTGAGCCCCGAGCCGTCGTCGATGGCGCTGGGCGGCGCGCTGCTGGAGAAGCTGCTGGCGGAAGCGCCCGACACCGACGCCATCTTCTTCTGCAACGACGACCTGGCCCAGGGCGCCTTGCTGGCGGCGCTGCGCCTGGGCGTGAAGGTGCCCGAGCGCGTGGCGGTGGCCGGCTTCAACAACCTGCCGGGCAGCGACCAGATGCTGCCGCCGCTGACCACCGTGGCCACGCCGCGCGTGGAGATCGGCGAGCAGGCGGCGCAGATGCTGATGGCGCTGATGCGCAACCAGGCGGTGGAGCAGCCGCATCTGGACCTGGGCTTCCAGATCCTGCAGCGGGGCTCAAGCTAGTTCGACCTCCAGCCGGTACTCGCGACCGGCTTCGATGTCGCGCACGAGGCCGTCGGGCAAGGGCCGGCCATCCAGCAGCACGCGGCTCTGGCCACTGCGGCGCACCTGCAGATAAAAGCGCGCGCCGCGGAACTCCCGCTCGGCGCTCAGTTCGTTCCAGCCCGAGGGCAGTTGCGGCTTCACACGCAAGCCCATGGCATCGCCTTGCAAGCCGCACAGGCCTTCGATGACCGCGCGATAGGCCCAGGCCGCGGTGCCGGTGTTGAAGAGCTGGCTGGAGCGACCCGCCGTGCGCGGGACCTCGCGGTGGGCGCCGCGGTAGTAGTTGGGGATGAAGACGGGCAACTGGCCGCGCTGCAGATAGTCGCCCCGATCCGGCCCCGGGATCATGCGGCGCAGTGCGCTGTAGGCACGGTCGCCCTCGCCGGCGTCGTACAGGGCGTGCACATAGAAGCTGGCCGCATGGTTGTAGACGGCGCCGTTCTCGGCCGAGCCCGGGTGCTTCTGCGTCACGCGGCCGACGTCGTCGCGCATGCCGGAGTAGGGTGGGTTGAACATCGCCACGCCATGCGGCGTCTCGAGCTGGGCATCGATGGCGACAAGCATCTTGGCGCGCTGCTCGGCGCTGGCCGCGCCGCTCAGCATGGCCCAGGATTGCGGGTTCAGGTAGATGCGGCCTTCGGTGTCGCTCTGCACGCCGAAGACGACGCCGTCATCGGTGATGCCGCGGGCGAACCAGTCGCCGTCCCACAGATGGCGGTTGGCGGCGGCATTGAGTTCGTCCGCGGCGGCCTGCCAGCGCGGGGCCTGCCCGATGCGGCCGGCATCGCGGCAGATGCCGCTCCACAGCCGCATCGCATAGGCCGCCGCCACGGTCAGCCAACCCGACACGCCGCGGCCCTTGTAGCCCACCATATTCATCGGGTCGCACCAGTCGCCCTGGGCGATGAAGCTCAGGCCGCGCGTATCGCGGTCCTGCTGCAGCCAGGCCATGGCGGCATCGAGCCGCTCGGCCACGGTCATGCCGGCCACTTCAACTTCGAGCAGAGCGAAGTCGGCGGTCTCGTCGAGATAGGCCCGCAGGCAGACCGGCAGCCACACGCAGTGGTCGGTGTGCGGCACCTGGTTGATGTACTTCAGCTCGGCGCCTTCGATGAGCAGGATGCCGTCGGGCATGGAGCCGTTGGCGGCCTGCTGGCTGAGCGCATGCAGCAGCGCGCCACGCGTGGCAGCCGGCGCGATATAGGCCATGCCGAGGTTGTCCTGCAGATAGTTGCGGGTCTGCGGATCGGTGCAGAGGCGGTTGACGTCGCCGTGATAGAAAACCTGGCGCGGCAGCCAGTGGTTGACGAAGTTGTCGAACTCGGCGTCGGGCGTCTTGATGCGCAGGCAACCCCGGCCGCCATCGACGTAGGCGGCATAGGCCTCGCGCGTGCGGGCGAAGCCGGCTTCGCTCAGATAGTCCGCTCGCATCCGGGCGATCTCGGCGTCGTCCAGGGCCGGGCCGAAGAGGAAGCGGTAGGTCTCGCTGCCGTTGGGCTGCAGCGTGAGGCGGTACTGCACGCAGGCCGCCGGCGTCTCGTAGCGCGCATCACCGCCTGCGAGCTCCCCGGCCTGCAGGGCGCTCGGGTTGTGCAGCCCGCCTTCGCCCTCGAAGGCCGCCTGCCTGGCCTCCCAGGCATCCGGCGCACGCTCGCAGAGGAAGTGGGTCTTGTCCTTGAGGTGCAGGTTCTTGAAGTGGTCCGCCACCTTCTGGTAGGGCGTCACGCTGCTGGCGACGATGCCGCCGAGGTCGGCCCGCCACTGGGCCGACTGGTTCATCCACGACATATAGCCGATGGGGAAATAGGGCACGACGCTGATGCGCCGCCGGCGGCCGGACAGGTTGGTGACGCGCAGCTCCCACAGCTCGGCGACGTCATCCGTCGGCAGGTTCAAGCTCATTTCAACGCGCAGGCCCAGATTCTCCACCGTCCAGCCCAGGTCGTGGCGGCCGGCGCGGAAGGCGAACGACGCGACGGGCGCGCGCACCGGTTCGTAGGGCGCCGAGAACAGCTCGCCACTGTCCTCGTCCTTCACGTAGACGAAGCGGCCGGGGTGGTGGGCGTAGTAGGCCTGCTCCGGCTGCATGAAGGTCTTGGCCTCCAGGTTGGGGGCATGCGCGTACTTGGCCGGCTCGGGCTGCATGAACTGCGCGACGGCATAGCCGCGGCAAGTCACCTGGATCATCATGCGGCGGTTCCACAGGAAGCCGGCGGCCTGGGGCAGGGCGGTGGGGCTGGTGAGCTCGTAGCGCTCGCCGTTGTCGATGGGGCCAAGCATGGGTCAGGCGGTGATGGTTTTGCGGGCAGCCAAGTCGGCCTGGATGCGCGCCATGGTCGGGTTGTCCAGCGTGTAGAACATCATGATGACGGCGGCCAGCAGCGTGAAGCTGGCCGGGATGACGGACATCAGCCAGACGATGCCGGCCTGGGAGTCGGCGGACTGCGCGGCATTGGGCACATAGCCCAGGGTCGTGAACAGCGTCCCGATGACGCCGACGGCGACGGCCGTGCCGAGCTTTTGCGCGAAGGAGCTGGCCGCGAAGGTCATGCCCGTCGCGCGGCGGCCATTGCGCCATTCGTTGTAGTCGGCCGAATCGGCCAGCATGGAGAAGGACAGCGGCGACTTGGGGCCCAGCACCAGGCCGAGCGCAATCTGCAGCGCGTACATCAGAGCTATCTGGTCGGCGTCGACGAACAGGAAGGCGGCCGACAGCACGGTGGAGGCGAACATCAGCCCGATCATCAGCCGGCGCTTGTCGATGAAGCGCGTCAGCAGCGGCGTGCAGGCCGTCCCGGCGGCCGCGGCCAGCAGATAGGCCGGCACGAAGGTGGCGAGCAGCTCCGGCCGGTTGACCACGTATTTGAAGTAGTAGGCCGCGCTGGTCATGCGCAGCGTGATGCCGCCCATGATGATCAGCGCCAGGAAGAACAGCAGGATCCAGGGCCGGTTGCTGCGCAGGTCGGCCAGGTCCTGGCGCACGCTGGAGGGCTCGGCCTGCGTCGGCTGCACGCGCTCGGTGGTGGCGCTGAAGGTGATGGCGAAGATGATGGCCGCTGCGAGGCCCCAGAACACCATGGTCAGCGACCAGCCCAGGGCGTTGTCGCCACCGCCGAGCCAATGCACCAGGCGCGGCGACGCGGCCGTGACGATGGTGCCGCCCGCGAAGCCGGCGACGAAGCGCGAGGCGTTGATGGCGTTGCGCTCCTTCGCGTCGCCCGACAGCACGCCCGACAGCGCGCTGTAGGGCAGGTTGACGCTGGTGTAGAGCGTCATCAGCAGCAGATAGGTCAGATAGGCCCAGGCCAGCTTGCCCGTGGGACCGAAGTCGGGCGTGGAATAGGTCAGCACGCCCACCACGGCCAGCGGCAGCGGCATGAAGAGCAGGAAGGGCCGGAACTTGCCCCAGCGCGTCTGCGTGCGGTCGGCCAGCGCGCCGATCATGGGGTCGGTGAAGGYGTTGAAGATCTTCACGACGAAGAGCATGGTCGCGGCGGCCGCCGCCGTGATGCCGAAGGTGTCGGTGTAGAAGATCAGCAGGAAGGTCGAGATGTTGGTCCAGTAGAAGTTGAACCCCATGTCGCCCAGGCCGTAGCCGACGATCTCGCGGCGGGTGAGCGGCTTGGCATTCATGTCTGCAGCCATTGGCAGACCTGGATCTGCAACTCGCTCAGCGGCGCGAGCGCGTCCAGGTGCAGCACCCCCGGCTCGCCGACGGGCGATTCCAGCGTGTCGAACTGGCTGTCGACGAGGGTGACCGAGAAGAAGTGGCCGCCGCGTGTCTCGATGCGGCGCCTGGCCTCGGCCTTGTCGATGTCCAGGAAGGCGAAGCGCAGGCCGGGTGAGGCCTGGCGGAGCTGGTCGCGGTAGCTGCGCTTGAGGGCCGAGCAGGCCGCCATGGCGCCGTCGCTGTGGTGGCGCAGTTGCTCGCACAGGCTGGCCAGCCAGGCGGCGCGGTC
Organism: Roseateles sp. P1_C1_2; assembly: GCF_056406535.1. Lineage (NCBI taxonomy): Bacteria > Pseudomonadati > Pseudomonadota > Betaproteobacteria > Burkholderiales > Sphaerotilaceae > Roseateles > Roseateles sp. P1_C1_2. The sequence continues at coordinate 147,876 of NZ_JBFUAB010000003.1, read as the reverse complement.
CTGGTCGTTCAGCGGCAGACCCTCGGCCATCTTGCGGCGGTTGGCCTCACCATGGAAATCGTCGCCCTCCAGCCAGACGCGGCTCAGTTGCGCAGCGACGGCAGCGCCCAGCGTGGATTTGCCGCTGCCGGCGACGCCCATGAAGACGAGGGAAGCGGGCGCAAAGTGATTCATGGGGAGGCGGAACGCGGGCGGATTCGGGACTATTGGATAGCGCTATCCTACTGCGAAGAACCCCCGGATCGGCTCCGTGTTTTCCCGCCGCAGCCTTCAGAGCACCCCGCGCAGTTTGTCGTAGCCGCTGCGGCTGACGGGAATGCGCTTGCCGTTCCTCATGCGCGCAACATGGGCGTCGCTGTCGGTCTTCTCCAGGCCTTGCAGCGCACCCAGGTTGATGATGAAGGAGCGATGCACGCGCACGAAGCGCGTCGGGTCCAGCCGCTCTTCCAGCTCCGAGATGCGCTGTGCCTTCAGATGCTCGCGGCCGGCGCTGTGGAAGGCRACGTTGTCGGCCTGGGCCTCGATGTAGTCGATGGCCTCGACGGCCAGCACCTGCATGCCTCCCTCACGTTCGGTATCGCGCACCAGCACGCGAGCGAGCGGCTGTGGCGCGACGAGGGCCTCCAGTCCCGGCTGCGGCTGGCCGCGCAGCAGGCGGGCGCGCTCCAGCGCGGCGTCGAAGCGGGCTTGCGTGAAGGGCTTGAGCAGATAGTCCACCGCGTGCAGCTCGAAGGCGCGCATCGCATGCTGGTCGTGCGCCGTCGTGAAGATGACGCCATCGCGGCGGCCGGTCAGCTCCAGCACCTCCAGGCCGGTCAGGCGTGGCATCTGGATGTCGAGGAAGACGAGGTCGGGCTTGAGTTCCGTGATGGCGCGTGCGGCGTCCAGGCCGTTGTCGGCCTCGGTGGCAATGGCGATGTCGGCATGGGACTTCAGAAACTCGCGCAGCAGACGGCGGGCCAGGGGTTCGTCGTCGGCGATCAGGACTTGCAGCGTCATGGGGTCTGGCTCTCGAAGGGGATGCTGATCTCGACCGCGAAGCCGTCTGACGTAGCGCCCCAGCTGACGCGGGCGCGGTCGCGGTACTGGGCGGCCAGGCGTTCGCGCAGATGGCGCAGGCCGTGGCCGAGGCCGGGCTCGCGAGTGGGTTCGGCGGGCACCGGGTTGCGCACGGCCAGGTGCAGCCAGCCATCGCGAACCAGCGCCTGGATCTGCACGAGGCCGCCGTCGCACAGTGCCCGCAGGCCGTGCTTCAAGGCGTTCTCGACAAGGGGTTGCAGCGTCAGCGGCGGCAGCAGCGCGGCCAGCGTGTCGGGCTGGGCATCGACGGCGCTGCGCAGCTTGTCGCCCAGGCGCTGGCGCTCGATGGCGAGGTAGTGCTCGATCAGGCCCAATTCGTCCTCCAGGCGGATGCGCTCCTGGCCGGCCAGGGCCAGGGTCTGGCGGAAGAAGTGAGCCAGAGCTATCGCCATCTGCCTTGCGGCCGCGGGGTCGAAGCTCGTCAGCGCGCTGATGGAGTTCAGGCTGTTGAACAGGAAATGCGGGTCGATCTGCAGGCGCAGGAGCTGCAGCTCCATGTCGCGCGCCAGCAGCCGCGCCTCGGTCTCGCGCAGCGTCGCCGCCTGCGTGGCTTCGACGGCGAGCAGCACATCGTGGGCGAGCATGGCCAGCAGGAACCAGCCCAGGCAGGCGACGAAGGTCATCACCCAGCCGATGGGGGGCAGGGCGACCAGGCCGGCATCGCGACCCAGGGCCAGGCCCGTTGCATTCCAGCCTGCGGCCAGCGCCACCGCGGCACCGGCCAGCAGCAGCATGGCGGCCGCGCGCGATGCGATGGCCCCCGGCCAACGACCCGGCCCGAAAGCCTGGGCGCGGCAGACGTAATAGAGCGACAGCGCCGCAAAGGCGAGCAGGACGGTAAGCGGCAGCGCCCACGCGAGTGCCCAGCCCAGCGGTGCCCGGTCCGTGGCCGCGAGCAGGCCGGCCAGCGCCAGGCCGGCCAGCATTGCGGCCACCAGATAGGTGGCCAGGCCGCGCCAGTGGGTCAGCAGAGGGTGCACGCGGCGCGCGTCAGTTCTTGATCTCGACGGCGCCGAACGTCGCTTCGCCGCGCACCACCAGGCGCTGGGTCGGGTTCATCGGCGGCACGGTCTTGTCCTCGACGCCACCCAGCGTGGGAGCGATGTCGACGACGACCTGCCAGTCGCGCGGCACGCGCAGCTCGACGCCGCTGAAGCGGGCCGAGATCTCCAGCACGGCCTCGGGGCCATCCATGACCGCCTGGCGCAGGTCCAGCTCCACGCCACCGAAGTGCACGTCGATGCGGCCGCCCTTGAAGCTGCGGGAGTCGTTCTGCTGGGTGACGCCGCTGAAGCTGGCGTCGATGTTGACGCGGTCGCCATGCTCCAGCGAGGAGGTGTCGGGCGTGTCGGCTGCCTGGCGACGGTAGCGCGGGAACAGGCCGCGCATGAGGATGGACAGGCCGGCCAGGATGATGATGACGGGCCACCAGTCGCGTGGGCGGAACTGCATATAGCCGAGGTGGTTGGCCGTCATCACGACGCCGAACAGGACCAGCGCCAGGCCGAACAACCACTGCCCGGCGTGGCGGCCCGACACCATGCGGCCCAGGCCGAACAGCGACAAGGCCAGCGGCCAGAAGGTCTTCAGCAGCGGCAGATCGAAGAAGTGCAGGTTGTCCAGCAGTGCCAGGATGCCAACGCCGACGACGGCGACGCCGAAGACGATGCGGTGGCCAGCGTGGTGATGACGGCTGCGGATGCGTTGGGCGTGCATGAGGCGGTTCCCGGTCTTGTCTTTGAACTGGGCGCCAGTAAACCTCGGCTTGCGGGCGGTCGCGGCCGCGAATCGGTGAATCGACGCCGGCCGCCGACGAATCGACAGGCCCGTTCGTGAACGGCACGCCAAAAAGAAAAAAGCCCGGTGCGTGTGCACCGGGCTTTCGGGAGGCAGAAGCCTGTGGCTTAGGCGGCGCGCTTGCTGGCGCGGGTCGCGGTCTGCGTGGCCTTGACGGCTTGCGACGTGGCGGCCTGGAAGTTGGACTCGGCCACTTCAACGGCTTGCTTGGTGGCCTTCTGGACCGACTCGAAAGCGTTGTTGGCAGCGGCGACGGCCGACTTCACCAGGGCGACGGCGTTCTCGGTGCCGGCCGGGGCGTTCTTGGCGGCGTTGTCGACGACGGCGGTGAAGCTCTTCTGCACATCGGCGAACTTGGCTTCAGCAGCCTTGGCGACTTCGGCGCCGGTGCTGGAAGCGATGTCGTAGATGTGGCGGCTGTAGGAAGCGGCCTTCTCGGCGGTCGGCTGCAGCAGGGCGGCTTGCAGGGACAGCAGCTCTTGGGCGTCCTTGACGGACAGGGCGGCAGCGGTGGTGTCGGCGGCTTCGCTCAGGGCGGTGCGGGCGACTTGCAGGTTCAGCTCGACGAGCTTCTCGACACCTTCAAAAGCCTTGTTGGTCAGGCCGAAGAGGGTTTCGACATTGGCCTTGTGGGCGGCGAGGACTTGTTCAGCGGTCAGCATGGTGTTACTCCGATTTCAGGTGGTTGAACCGTTTGCTGTGCTTCTTTTGCTGCACTGCAACATGAACTGAATGATAGGGGTCCGGCGCCAGATTGCAAGAACTATTTTGTGCAGTGCAGCAAATTAGGGGTGTCGACCTGTGACAAAGGCCCCGGGCTATCGTGGCGGACATGCTGGCCTTTCATTCCGACGCCCACAGCCTGGCGCTGCCACCTGGGCATCGTTTCCCGCAATCGAAGTACCGCCTGTTGCGGGAGCATTTCGAGCGCGAGCCGGGGCTGCTGAGGATGCAGCCGGCGCCGGCCGCCACCGAGGGCGAGCTGGCCCTGGCCCACACGCCCGACTATGTCGACGCGGTGCTGCTCGGCCGCCTCAGCGCCGCCCAGCAACGCGAGATCGGCTTCCCCTGGTCCGAATCCATGGCCGAACGCTCCCGCCGCTCGGTCGGTGCCAGCATCGCCGCGGCGCGGACGGCGCTGCAGGAGGGCGTCGCTGCCAACATGGCCGGCGGCACCCACCATGCCTATGCCGACAAGGGCTCGGGCTATTGCGTCTTCAACGACGTCGCCGTGGCGGCGCGGCTGATGCAGGCCGAATGGGCGAGGGGGCATCGCAGCCTGCTGCGCGTCCTCGTCATCGACCTGGACGTGCACCAGGGCAATGGTACGGCGGCCATCTTCCGCGACGACGACACGGTGTTCACCTTCTCCATGCATGGCGCGCGCAACTTCCCCTTCCGCAAGGAGGCGAGCGACCTGGACGTGGACTTGGCCGACGGCTGCGGCGACGCCGACTACCTCGCCGCGCTGGACACCGCCCTGGACGAGGTCTGGTGCCGCATCCGGCCGGACCTGGCCTTCTACCTCGCTGGGGCCGACCCCCACGAGGGTGACCGGCTGGGGCGCTTGAAGCTGAGCTACGCAGGCCTGGCCGAGCGCGATAGCCGCGTGCTGGACGCGCTGCGCGAGCGCCGCGTTCCGGTCGCCTTGAGCATGGCGGGAGGCTATGGCCACGACCTGGCGACGACGGTCGCCGTGCAGGTGAACACCTTGAATCTGGCCGCCCAGTCCTGGGCAAGCTGGCTCAGCGCACGCGGAAGCGGCTGACCACCTGCGCCAGGCGCTGGGCCTGTTCACGCAGCGACTCGGCCGCCGCGGCGCTTTCTTCGACGAGGGCGGCATTCTGCTGCGTCATGTCGTCGACCTTGGTCACCGCCTGGGTGACGTCGTCGATGCCTCGGCTCTGGGCCACGGCGCTGCTGCTGATCTCGCCGATGATGTCGCTCACGCGCTGCACGGCGCCGACGATGTCCGTCATCGTCGAGCCCGCGTCCTGCACGAGGCGGGCGCCGGACTCCACGCGCTCCACGCTCGCGCCGATCAGCGTCTTGATCTCCTTGGCCGCCGCGGCGCTGCGGCCTGCCAGGCTGCGCACCTCGCCGGCCACGACCGCGAAGCCGCGGCCCTGCTCGCCGGCGCGCGCGGCTTCCACGGCCGCGTTCAGCGCCAGGATATTGGTCTGGAAGGCGATGTCGTCGATGACACCGATGATGTCGCCGATGCGTTTGCTGGAGGCGGTGATGTCGTTCATCGTGTCCACCACCTGCTGCACGACGCTGCCGCCGCGATGGGCCACCGTCGCGGCACTGGTGGCGAGCTGGTTGGCGGTCTGGGCGCTGTCGGCGCTCTGGCGCACCGTGCCGGTCAGCTGGGTCATGGAGGAGCTGGTGATCTCCAGGCTGGAGGCCGTCTGCTCGGTGCGCTGGCTCAGGTCCTGGTTGCCTGAGGCAATCTCGGCCGATGCGGTGCGGATGGAGTCGGCCACCAGCATGACCTCGCCGACCGTGCTGCCCAGCTGTTCGCACATCTGGTTCAGCGCCCGCATCAGGCCGGCGAGTTCGTCCTTGCCCTGCGGTGTGGCGCGCTGCGTCAGATCACCCGCCGCGACGGCTTCGGCCAATGCCAGCGAGGCGTTGACGTCGGCCGCGATCTTGCGCTGGTTGACGAGGAGCAGGCCCATGCCCATGCCGGCGGCCAGCAGCGAGACGAGGGCAAACAGCCAGGCGCGTTTATTGGCGTAGGCCTGCTGGGCATCGGCGGCGGTCTGCTGGTCGGCCCCCATGCTCTGCACGATCTTGGCGGTCAGCGCCGCCACTTCCTTGTAGCGCGCCTCGGCGTCCTGCATCGCGGCGACGCCGGTGTTGGGGTCGACCGAGGCCAGGTCGATGGCGGCATCGGCCTTGGCCGGATAGGCCTTCAGCAGCGGCAGCGTCGCGTTGATGTGGACGTCGGTTTCGGGAGGCGTGGCCTCCATCTCGGCCAGCGTGGTCAGCGTGCGGGTGAGGCCGTCGACCTGGGTCTTCAGCTGGGCGCGCAGCACCTTGACTTTGGCATCGTCCAGCGAGGCGATCAGTGCGATGGTGCGATAGACACCGCCGTGCATCTCGCCCACCTGGGTCTGCACGGCCACCGTGGTCATGAAGACGTCATTGCGCTGCTGGCCGGCTTCGTTGGAGGCGACGACCTCGCGCAGGGACAGCATGCTGTTGCCCAGGCCGATGGCCAGCACCACGGCGAGCGCCGCCATCGGCGGCAGCAACATCTTTGAAGCCAGCTTCATCTTCAGCCTTAGTCAATGGCTGCCGGGGCGGGCCCGGCGGCAGGGCAGCAATGGCCGGCCATGCGGCGCGCTTTACTTGTAGATGCCGCCGCAGACGATGGTCTCGTCCAGTCGCTCGCAGTACATCTGCTTGGGCTCGATCTTCTTCGTTGCGGGGTTGGTGAACTTGTAGTCCTGCCAGAAGCCCTTGGGGCTGGACTTGCCGAGTTCGACGCGCTCGCGGATGAAGGCCTTGCCGTCGATGTCCTTGAGGTCGATCAGGTCGCGCCCGACCTGCTTCTCGTTCGCACCATGGGCCAGGCATTTGCCGTCCATGCCGTAGACGACGATGTAAAGGTCGGCCTTGACGAACTGCGGGTCCTTGGCGGTGATCGCGGCATAGGCCTTGTCCTTGCCGTTGGCCTTGATGAAGGTCACAGCCTTCTTGACAGTGGCCACCGCGTCGTCCTTGGTCGCGTTGTCGGCCAGCGCGGACTGGGCGCCGAAAACGGCCGCCAGTGCAAATGCAAAACCCACTACTCGGAATCGGTTCATGCGAGCTCCTTGCCAGCCGTTGTGAAATCGTTGTCTAACGGCCCAGTGTCGCTCCGGAAATTCACATCGTGCAAGTGCATAAGCCGCAATCGGCCCAGTAAAGCAAAGCCCGCGGACGTGCATGGAAGAATGCCCCCCATGACGACCCGCCCCCAGCCCGACGCGCGCGACGCCTACCCGCGCTTCGTCTCCCTGACCACCCGGTGGATGGACAACGACGTCTACGGTCACCTGAACAACGTCGTCTACTACAGCCTCTTCGACACGGCCGTGAACAGCCTGCTGATCGAGGCCGGCGCGCTGGACATCCACGGCGGCGCGGTCATCGGCCTCGTCGTCGAGACGCATTGCAACTTCTTCGAGTCGCTGGCCTTCCCGCAGCGCATCGAGGCCGGCGTGCGCGTGGCCCAGCAGGGCCGCTCCAGCGTGCGCTATGAGATCGGCCTGTTCGCCGAAGGCTCCGCCACCTGCGCGGCGCGGGGTCATTTCGTGCATGTCTATGTCGACCGCGACAACCGCCGCCCGGTGGCCGAGTTGCCCGCTTCCTACCTCACTGCCTTGAAGACCCTGACGCCATGAGCCGTTTTGTCCAGCCGACTCCCGAGCAGACCGCCGCGGTCGATGCCGCCATCAAGACCCGGCACTCGCTGCGCGCCTTCCTGCCGACGCCGGTGCCGCGCCAGACCGTCGAGGACATCCTCGAGGTCGCGTCCTGGGCGCCCTCGGGCACCAACACCCAGCCCTGGCAGGTGCATGTGCTGACCGGTGAGGCCCTCAAACGCACGGCCGGCCGCATCCAGGCCACCTATCTCGACGCCGCGCAGAACGCCGCCCACAAGGAGGAGTACGCCTACTACCCCACCGAGTGGCGCAGCCCCTACATCGACCGCCGCCGCAAGGTGGGTTGGGATCTGTACGGCCTGCTGGGCATTGCCAAGACCGACAAGGCGCGCATGCAGCACCAGCATGGCCGCAACTTCATCTTCTTCGACGCACCGGTGGGCCTGATGTTCACCATCGACCGCGTCATGCAGCAGGGCTCCTGGCTGGACTACGGCATGTTCCTGCAGAACATCATGGTCGCGGCGCGCGCGCGCGGCCTGCACACCTGCCCGCAGGCGGCCTTCACGCAGTTCCACCGCGTCATTGCCGAGGAGCTGCAGCTGAGCGATGAGCAGATGGTGGTCTGCGGCATGTCCATGGGCTATGCCGACCCGGACGCTGTCGAGAACAGCCTCGTCACCGAGCGTGCGCCGGTGGCCGAGTTCACCCGTTTCCTGGAAGACTGATGGCGCTGTCCGGTGCTGAACTCGGCCTGGCCTGGGCCACGCCGTTCGCTGGCCTGCTGCTGTCGATTGCCGTCATGCCATTGGCGGCGCCGGCCTTCTGGCACCACCACTTCGGCAAGATCGCCGGGGCGTGGACGCTGGCCCTGCTGGTCCCGTTTTCGCTCAGCTTTGGACTGGGGGAGACAGGCGGGGTGCTGGTGCACACGCTGGTCGAGGAATACCTGCCTTTCACCATCCTGCTCGGCGCGCTGTACACGACGGCTGGCGGCATCTTCATCCGCGGCAATCTGCATGGCAGCCCGGCGCTGAACTCGGGCCTGATGCTGCTTGGCGCCGTGCTGGCCAGCTTCATGGGCACGACCGGCGCGTCCATGCTGCTGATCCGGCCTCTGATCCGCGCCAACGACAACCGCCGCCACAACGCCCATGTCGTCGTCTTCTTCATCTTCATCGTCAGCAATGTCGGCGGCTCGCTGACGCCGCTGGGCGATCCGCCACTCTTCCTCGGCTTCCTGCAGGGCGTCAGCTTCTTCTGGACGGCCGGCCAGCTGCTGCCCGAGACCTTGTTCCTGCTGGCCAGCCTGCTGGCGGTGTTCTGGGTCATCGATGCCTGGCTCTACCGCAAGGAAGGCATCACGCCGGCCGACCCGACGCCCGATGCGCCGAAGCTTGGCCTGGAAGGCACCATCAACCTGCTGCCGCTGGCTGCAGCCGTCGGCCTGGTGCTGATGAGCGGCACCTGGAAGCCCGGCATCGTCTTCGACCTCTGGGGTACGCCTTTGCCGCTGCAGGCCCTGGTGCGCGACCTGGGCCTGGCCGGCGTGACGGTCCTCTCGTTGTGGATCACGCCTGCCGGCGTGCGCGAGAAGAACCGTTTCAGCTGGGCGCCGATGGAAGAAGTGGCCAAGCTCTTCATCGCCATCTTCCTGACCATGGTGCCCGTCATCGCCATGCTCAAGGCCGGCCCGGCCGGCGTGTTCGCCCCGCTGGCCGCCATGCTGGATTCGCCCACCGCCTATTTCTGGCTGACCGGCGGCCTGTCCTCGGTGCTGGACAACGCGCCGACCTATCTCGCCTTCTTCAACCTCGCTGGCGGCAACGCCCAGACATTGATGGGCGAGGGCGCAGCCGTGCTGGCCGCCATCTCCGGCGGCGCCGTCTTCATGGGCGCCATGACCTATATCGGCAACGCGCCCAATTTCATGGTCAAGGCGATCGCCGAGGAGCGAGGTGTCAAGATGCCGAGCTTCGGCGGCTATCTGCTCTGGTCGGGCGCGGTGATGCTGCCGCTACTTTGCGTGATGGCGTGGATATGGATGCATTGAAGGTCTTGATTGCCCGGCGGGCACCCGCGGATGTGGTGCAGAAGCTGTCGGCTCGTTTCGATGTGGACTTCCATCAGGGCGAGGCGCCGTTGAGCCCGGACGAGCTGCGCGCACGCTTGGCAAGCAAGGCCGGCGCCTACATCACCGGTACCGAGCGCATCACGGCCGAGTTGCTCGACGCCTGCCCTGGGCTGAAGGTCGTCTGCACGATGAGCGTCGGCTACAACCACATCGACCTGGCCGCCTGCACGGCGCGCGGCGTGCTCGTCACCAACACGCCCGACGTGCTGACCGAGACGACGGCCGACTTCGGCTTCGCGCTGCTGATGGCCACCGCGCGCCGCATGAGCGAGGGCGAGCGCCTGCTGCGCGATGGGCGCTGGAAGAGCTGGGCCTGGGACTTCCTGGCCGGCTCCGACGTCTATAACTCGACGCTGGGCATCCTCGGCATGGGCCGCATCGGCCAGGCCATTGCGCGGCGCGGCCGCTTCGGCTTCGGCATGAAGGTCGTCTATCACAACCGTTCGCGGCTGCCGGCAGAGACCGAGGCCGAACTCGGTGCGCGCTACCTGTCCAAGGACGAGTTGCTGCGCCAGGCCGATCACCTCATCCTCGTGCTGCCTTACTCGGCCGAGTCCCACCACTGCATCGCCGCGGCCGAGATCGCGCTGATGAAGCCGACGGCCACCCTCATCAACATCGCCCGTGGTGGCATCGTCGACGAGAACGCACTGGCCGAGGCGCTGCGCGAGAGCCGCATTGGCGCCGCCGGCCTCGACGTCTTCGAGGGCGAGCCCAAGGTCAACCCGGCCCTGCTGACCCTGCCCAATGTCGTGCTGACGCCTCATATCGCCAGCGCCACCATGCCCACGCGAAATGCGATGGCCATGCTGGCCGCCGACAATCTTGTCGCGGCCCTCACCGGCGCCGCGCCGCTGACGCCGCTGAACCCCCAAGTCATTCCTGCATGAACCGCCGCCTGATCTGCCTGCTGTCCCTGTTGCCCGCACTGGCCTTCGGCCAGTCGCTGAAGAACAAGCAGCCCCCGCTGCCGACCCAGCCCGTCGTCGAAGACAAGACGCCGCGCGACCCCAACAAGTTCGCGGTGCTGTCCCTGCTCGGCGACAACGTGCAGCTCATCTCCCTGAGCCCGGCGCGCGGCGACACGGTGCAGTCGGGCGATTGGACGGCCTCGCCCGCGGGCGGCCTGGACAACGCGGTGCTGCAGGCCCTGAACGGCGCCATCACGGCCTCGGGCAAGGACCGCGAGGTCAAGCTCTACACCTCGGGCACGCGCAGCCTCTTCGGTGATCCGGCCAACCTCTTCGTCGATGGCAAGCTCAGCCTGCCCGGCAAGCTGGGCGAGGCGGTACGCCAGAGCGGCGCGGCCAAGCTGCTGCTCGTCACCCGCAGCCGCCAGGAGCCGGCGCTGGCCGCTGCGCTGCCGGCGCGCATCCTCGCGACGCTGGAAGGCCCGGGCTTTGTGCTGGATCAGCGCCCCGGTGCCCAGATCGGCTTCGATGGACAGCCGGGCCAGCCGGTGTTCGCGCCCTATGTGTCCATCCGCGTCGCCCTCATCGACCTCAGCGACCTCAAGCTCAAGCGCGAGCAGTCGCTCGCCGTGGCCAGCCGCCTGGCGGTGGCCGCCGAGGCGGCTGCCAACCCCTGGGCCGCGACGACGACCGAGCAGCGCGTGAAGGCGCTGGAGGCCTTGATCGAGGCCGAGCTGCCGCGCGTGGTGTTGCCGCTGGTCTCAAACTAGCTCGGGCAGGGCCTTGAACAGGCCCGCCGGGTCCCAGGCCTGCTTGATCTGGCGCAGCCGCGCGAGGTTGGCGCCGTAGCAGGCCTCGGCCGGCCTGGCCAGCAGGCCGTCCAGATAGTTCACATAGGCGCCGCCGCTGCTCCAGGCCTGCATCGTCGTGCGCATGCCGTGGGTCCAGGTCGAGGCCTCGTCCAGCGTCGCCGCCGCTGCCGTCACCGGGAACTCGGCCAGGTATTGGGCGCTGAAGAGGGCGCGGCGGTGCGGGAAGGCCGTGGCATCGGGCGCGACGCGGGCGATCGCTCCGCCCATCAGGTTCAGCAGCACCGCACCAGCGCGGCCGCTGTCGCGGCGTTGCTGCAGGGCTGCGCCCAGGGCGGCGATGCCGGCGGCGTCCAGCGGCGTGTCGAAGTAGTCGGAACTGGCGGCCATGGCGACGCGGCCCAGCTGGCCGCTGGCGTTCTGGCTGGGCAGATGGCATTGGGCGCGGCTCAGCGCGGCGCAGCTGCCGAGCATGACGTCGCGATACGTGCGCGCCTGCAACGTGGCATCCGGCGGCGTGCGGCCGATGCGGGCCAGCAGGCCGCTCCAGTGCGGCTGCACGCCGGCCGCATCACCGATGGCGATGCCCCACAGATAGGCGCCCTGGCCCGACAGCGCGAGCTGGGACCAGACCGTGTCCGGCAAGCTCTGCGGCCAGGCCTGCCAGGCCGCCATGACGGCGGGCAGCTCGCTCAGCGCGAAGCTGGCACCGAACTGCGTCAGCGGCGCGACGGCATGGGTCTGGAAGGTCAGCGACGTGACGAGGGCCACCTGGCCGCCGCCACCGCCGCGCAGCGCCCAGAAGAGGTCGGGCCGCTGCGTGTCGCTGCATTCGAGCTGCTGGCCGTCGGCGGTGACGACGCGGGCCGACAGCAGCGCATCGCAGGACAGGCCGTGGGCGCGATCCAGCACGCCGATGCCGCCGCCCAACGTGATGCCGGCGATGCCGACGCTGACGCAACTGCCCGAGGGGATGCAGCGGCCGGCCGTGATCAGCGTGTCGTAGACGTCGGACAGCTTGGCGCCGGCGCCGACGGTGGCGCGTTCGCCGTCCAGTTGCACGCCGTCCATGGCGCCCACGTCGATCAGCAGGCCATTGCTGGCGATGCTGGCGCCGAGATAGCTGTGGCCGCCGCTGCGGGCGGCAAAGGCGAGCTTCTGCTGTTTGGCGAAGGCGAGGGCGCTGGCGACGTCGGTCGCGCTCGCGCAGCGCGCCACGGCCAGTGGCAGCTGGGCGTCGTAGCGGGCGTTGGCGCCGCGACGCAGGCGGTCGAAATCGTTTTGCGCCGGCAGCAGCAGCTGACCCTGCATCTGCCGCGACAGGGCGTCCCAATCCGGCCCGCCGGGTGGTGCGGGCGCCGGTGCCGGTGCGGGGGAGGGCGCCGGTGCAGGGCTGCCACCACCTCCGCAGCCGCTCAAGGTCGCTGCACCACCCAGGCCCAAAACAAAACGCCGTCTTTCCATCGTCGCCTCAAGATGCCAATTAAATACCAGATGGTCGACTTTACGTGATACCAATAACATACCAATGAAAGCGATTGCGGACCGGGCGACAATGGGCCGCATGAGCCTGTTCGACGTGTTGCTGCTGGGCCTGATGGCCCTGGTTTTGGTGTTGCTGGTGTTGATCTGGGCTCGCCAGAAACCGCAAACCGGCGTGGCACCGGAGCTGCTGCAGAGCAACGAAAGGCTGGAGCGCGAGCTGCGCGACGAGCTGGGCCGCAGCGCCAGCGGCACGCGCCAGGAGCTGGTGCAGGGCCTGGCCCAGTTCCAGCAGGTGCTGGCGCAAGGCCTGCAGGGCAACAGCAACTCGCAGGCCCAGCAGGCGCTGGCCGCCCGCGAGGCCCAGGACGCCGCCGCCTTGCGCAGTGCCCAGGCCCAGACCGAGGCCATGCAGCGCCTGACCGAGGCGATGCGCGAGCAGCTCAAGGCCATGTCGACGAACAACGAGCAGCGCATGGCCGAGCTGCGCCACACCGTCGAGCTGCGCCTGACCAGCATCCAGCAGGACAACGAGAAAAAGCTCGAGCAGATGCGCGCCACCGTTGACGAGAAGCTGCACGCGACGCTGGAGCAGCGCCTGGGCGAGAGCTTCAAGCAGGTGGCGGATCGCCTGGAGCAGGTGCACAAGGGCCTGGGCGAGATGCAGAACCTGGCGCGCGATGTCGGCTCGCTGAACCGCGTGCTGACCAATGTGAAGACGCGCGGTGTCTTCGGCGAGGTGCAGTTGGCAGGCCTGCTGGACCAGGTCTTCACGGCCGAGCAGTACGCGGCCAATGTGGCGGTGCTGCCCGGCTCCAGCGCGCGGGTCGAGTTCGCGGTCAGGCTGCCCGGCCAGCGCGACGACGGCCAGCCGCTTTGGCTGCCCATCGATGCGAAGTTCCCTCGCGAGGACTACGAGCGCCTGCTCGATGCCCAGGAGCGCGCCGACGCCCCCGCTGCCGACGCCGCGGGCAAGGCCATCGAGGGCCGGCTGCGGCTGGAGGCCAGGACCATTCGCGAGAAATACATCGGCCCGCCGCACACGACCGACTTCGCCATCCTGTTCGTGCCCACCGAGGGCCTCTATGCCGAGGCGCTGCGCCGCCCCGGCCTGATGGAGGCCCTGCAGCGCGAACACAAGGTCATGCTCTGTGGCCCGACCACGCTGCTGGCCACGCTGACCAGCCTGCAGATGGGATTCCGCACGCTGGCGCTGGAGAAGCGCTCGGCCGAGGTCTGGGAAGTGCTGGGTGCCGTCAAGACCGAGTTCGGCAAGTTCGGCGACGTGCTGTCCAAGGTGAAGAAGAAACTCGATGAAGCGGGCAACACGCTGAACGACGCCGAGGTGCGCACGCGGGCGATGACGCGCAAGCTCAAGGGCGTGGAAGCCCTGCCGGATGACGCGGCCCAGCAGTTGCTGCAGCTCAGCCTCGGCGAGGACGCCGAGTGACTGCAAGCAGCGGTGGCACGCCCAACCCCAAGAGCCTGCGCCATGCCTTCGTGTGGCTGATCGCCACGCTGATCTGCGTGCATGCCTGCATGGCCGTCACGCGCGTGACGGCCAGCCTGTGGGTGCTCAACCGCGGCTACGGCGAGGCCTCGGTCGGCCTGCTGCTCAGCCTCTTTGCCGTGGCGCCCATCGGCCTGTCGCTGTGGGCCGGCCGCCTGGCGGACCGGCACGGCTTTCATCGCCCGGTCGGCATGGGCGTCATCATGGCCGGCGTTGGCGCCTTGCTGGCGCTGACGGTGCAGCAGCTCTGGGCCATTGCCACCGGCTGCCTGCTGTGCGGCGGTGCGGTCGCGGTGGCGGCCGTGGCCATGCAGCGCGAGGCCGGCCTGATGGCCGACGAACCGGGCGAGCTCAAGCGCATCTTCAGCTGGATGGCGCTGGGCCCGGCCCTGTCCAACGCGCTGGCCCCCGTCATCGCGGGCCTGCTGATCGACCATGCCGGCATGACGGCCGCGTTTGGCTTTGCGGCGCTGCTGCCGCTGCTGGCCTGGGGCCTGGCCCAGAAGGTGCCGCGCCATCTGCCGGAGCCGCTGACCAAGAGCTTTCGCGAGCGCGCCGCCTGGCAACTGTTCCGGCTGCCCGCCTTCCGGCGGCTGATCCTCGTCAACCTGGTGCTGTCGGCCTGCTGGGATGCGCACAGCTTTGTCGTGCCCGTGGTGGGCCATGCGCGCGGCCTGTCGGCGGTCAGCATCGGCATCGTGCTGGGCAGCTTCGCGGCCGCGGCCACCTGCGTGCGCCTGGCCATCGTGCGCTTCGCCGACGACCTCGACGAGGTCAAGGCCCTGCGCACGGCCATGGTCGTCGCGATGCTGACCTTCATGGCCTATGCCTGGCTGCCCGGCACGGGCGGCCTGATGCTGGGCTCGGCGGTGCTCGGCGTCGCGCTGGGCTCGGTGCAGCCGATGATCCTGGCCATGCTGCATCACGTGACGCCGCCCGACCGTCACGGCCAGGCCCTGGGCCTGCGCATGCTGACCGTCAACGGCGCGACGGTCGCGATGCCCGCCGGCTTTGGCATCCTCGCCGCCGCCACGGCCCTGGTCGCGCCGATGTGGCTGATGGCCTCGCTGTTGTTGGTGGCGCAACTGCCGGCCAGGCATCTGCGCCAGAGCTAGTTCTTCGGTGCCGGGTTGCACTTGAGCGGGAAGCCGGCCTCGCTGGATGGGCTGCAGATGTTGCCGCCGCCGTCCACGATGGCGTTGCGCAGCGAGGGGTCGAAGTAGGGCGGCTTCTGTGCCGTGCCGAAGTCGTTGTTCTTGAAGATGTTGTTGGTCAGGTGGAAGTCGGCCGGCTGGGGCAACTGGTCGTGCATGCCCTGGCTGCAAGCCTCCTTCACACCGAAGGCGAAGCTGAGGTTGAAGTAGGCCGCCCAGGCCTGCGGCCCGGAGATGGCATCGCGCATGCGGTTGTTCTCGAAGCGGTTGTTCTCCAGGCGCACCGCGGTGTCGGCGGGGAAGATCTTGTCCTGGTCCCAGCCGGCCGGTCGCAAGCAATAGGCGCGGAAGAGGGCGAAGAGCTGGCCGCTGCGCTCGACGACGTTGTCGAGGAACTGGGTGTCGTGCAGGCTGGAGAAATACCAGCCGCCGATGCCGCAATAGGCCGCGTGCGTGATGCGGTTGCCCTGGATGACGGCGTTGTTCATGTCGCCGACCCATTCGATGCCGCAATCCCAGACGTCGGTGATCTGGTTGTTCCTGACCACGGCCGACGCTTCGTCGCCCAGGACGATGCCATCGTCGGCGCCATTCCAACTGGCCACCTTGGAGTCCCAGCTGCCGTCCAGCTGATTGCCGATCACGCGGTTGTTGCTGCCCATATTGAGCACCAGCAGCGCGGCCACGACCTCGTTGGGCACCGTCTTCACCTTGTTGTTGGAGATCGTGGAATTGCTCGCGTAGTAGTGCTGGTAGGAGCCCGTCAGCTGGTTGCCGTCGAAGCGCAGGCGTTCGACGTTCTGCACGTTGAAGATGCTTGGCTGTGCCGGGTCACCGGGCGAGATGGCGTTGTCGGTGATGCTGAGGTCGCGGCTCTTGCGGATGTCGTTCCAGCCCGCGCGGATACGGCAATGCCGCAGCGCGACGCGGTCCGCGTTGGTGATGTGCAGCGCGTGGACGCCGAGCGCGTGGATCGTGTTGGCAATCTCATGGTCGGCGCAGTCCAGCAGCACATCGCTGGTGTCGTGGATGTCGATGCAGGGCTTGCCGTCGTCGCGCATCGCGGCGATGTCGCGGTCCAGCGTGTAGCTGCCGGGCTGCGTGATCTCCTGGCAGCTCGTGATCAGCTTGGGCGACTTGGCGGCGATGGTGATGCGGCTGGCCTGGCTCTGCACCGAGCCGGCGGCGTTGCTGATCTGGGCCGAGATGCGCGCGCCGTCGTCGCCGTAATGCAGGGCGGCCATCGTGTAGCTGGACGCCGTGGCGCCGGCGATGGGCGCGCCGTCGCGCAGCCACTGCACGGTCAGCGGCTGCGAACCGCGCACCTCGATGCTGAAGCTGCGGCTGGCGCCCGCCTCGGCCTGCGTGGTGGCGGGCAGGTCGGTCTGCAGGCTGATCGCGATGGCCCGCACGCTCAGCGTGACGGCCGTGCTCGTCGTGCTGCCGGCGGCATTGCTGACGGTGACGCTGAACTGCGCGCCATGGTCGGCCAGTTGCGCGGCCGACAGGGACAGCGTGGCCGATGTGGCGCCGGCGATGGGCGTGCCGTTGCGCGACCACTGGTAGCTCAGCGTGCCCGTGCCCTGGGCCGCCACGCTGAAGCTCGCGGCGGCGCCATCGTCGACGGTCAGCGCCGCAGGCGCGGTGGTGATGCTGGGCGCGGTGGCCTGCACAGGCGGCGGGGGTGGCGTGCCGCTGCCACCGCCACCGCCGCAGGCCGTGACGAGCAGCAGCAGGGCGCAGCTGCGCAGCCGGCGTGCCAAGTCGCAAAGCGTCATGGGAACTCCCTGAAGTATTTTTTTGCGGCGCGAGTATCCGGGCAGACCGCCTGCCGCCGCTTCCGCTGAAGCCCTAGCATTCCTTCGCAGGAGGTGGGGGCATGAGGATTCACAAGTTCTGGCTGGGCGGCCTGCTGCTGGCCGCGGCGTCCTTGGCCCTTGCCCAGGTGGAAGACGAGGACGACGGCGAGGCACCTGTCGCCATGGCCGCGGCCGAAGCCCAGGCCCTGCTGAACCAGCCGCTGCCCGCCGAGCCCGCGGCCCGCTATGCGCTGCTGCAGCGCCAGGCCCGCGCGGCGCAGGCGCTGGAGCAGCGCGGCAAATATGTAGAGCTGCTGCGCGAACTCGCCACGCTGGGCCGCAGCCAGCCCGGCGGCGAGATCTGGATCCGCCAATACCTCAGCGCCGAGTTCATCTGGGGCAGCTCGGGCCAGTCCATGGTGGCGGCGGACGCCTTCGCCAGCGACACGACGCTGCCGCTGACCGCGCGCGCCGAGGCCGCGTTGCGCCATGTGTATGCGCTGGCCCAGGCACGCGACCGCTCCATGCTGGAGCGCATGTGGTCACGGGCCCAGGGCCTCGTCAAGCAGGCGCAGGAGGCGCTGAGCGACCGCGACCCCGCCGCCACGCTGCGGCTGCGTGTGCAGTTCCTGCAGGTGCGCTCCGAGATCGAGCGCTGGGAGGGGCGACTGGGTGACGCCGTGGCCACGATGCGCGAGGCCGTGCGCCTGGCGCAGAAGGGCGTCGAGGACGCGCGCCGAACGGCGAAGGAAACCAGTGGAAGGCCGCGCGACCCCCTCGTGCAGGACGCCTATGGCTGGTATGACGGCTCGCAGGGCATGCTGGTCTATGCCTTGGTGCGCCACGGCCGCGCGCCCGAGGCCATCCAGGTGGCGCAGGGCAATCTCGCGCTGTGGCGGGCCGGCCAGTTGAGCGAGGCGCTGGGTGCGCGCTGGAGCTACCGCCTCGGCCAGGCCCAGGTGGCCGCCCGCCAATACGCTGCGGCGCTGGAGAACGCGCAGCGGGCCGACGACATGCTGCAGCGCTCCGGCGCCAGTGCCGCCAGCCACACGCGCTGGCTGGCGCGCCAGGAGCAGGTGAGGGCGCTGATCGGCCTGCGCCGCTGGCCCGAGGCCGATGCCTTCTACCGCGACTTCCTGGCCAGCTTGCCGGCCGACAGCCTGGCCAGGGACCGCGCCAGCGACTGGCGGCTGCGCGCGCTGCTGGCCGCCAAGAACGGCCGTTTCGACGAGGCCATGGACGCCGTCGAGCGCATCCTGCGCTACCGCCAGCGTCTCTACGGCGAGGCCCACCCGCAGACGCAGGAGGCCAGCGGTGTGCGGGCGCTGGTGCGCCTGCTCAAAGGCGACATGGCCGGGGCCTGGAGCGACTACCAGCCGCTGTTCACGGCCTTGCTCGACAGCCCCGGCGGCTGGCAGGACCTGGACCTCAACGGCGCCCGCGGCTTCGTGCTGGGCCTGGCCTTCGACGAGTTCCTGCGTGAAGTCGGCGCCCGGGCCTTGCSTGGCGAGACCTTGGAGCCCGCGTGGACCGACCGCGCCATGCAGGTGGCCGACCGCCTGCAGGCCGGCGCCGCCCACCGCGCGCTGACCGATGCGACCGCTCGCCTGCTGGCCGCCACGCCGGCCCTGCGCGGCCTGCTGGAAGAGGAGGCCAATCTGCGCGCCGCCGCCAGCTCGCGCAACGGCGCCCTGGCCACCCAGTTGAGCGAGGAAGACCGCCTGCGTCGCCGCAACGGCAGCGAGGAGACCAAGGCCGAGTTGAAGGCCTTGCCGGATGCCGAGCGCAAGAAGAGGCAGAAGGCCATGACCGACGAGCTTGCTGCGCTGCGCGAGCAGGTGAAGGCGGGGCGTGAGCAGGCCCAGGCCGCGCGCGAGGCGCTGAACGCGCAGCGCGAGCGCGTCGCCAAGGCCTACCCGGCCTACGCCGATCTCGTCACGCCCACCTTGCCGGGGCCGGCCACGCTGCAGAAGCTGATGTCGCCCGGAGAGGCCCTGCTCGTCCTGCAGCCGCTGGAGGGCGCGACGCTGGCCTGGTGGGTCACGCCCGGCGCGCCGACACGCTTCGCGGCCTCCAGCATCGGCGCGGCCGGCTGGGCCGACAAGGTGGCGCAGATCCGCGCGGCACTGGACCTCAGCACCGGACGGTCGCCGACCTTGCCGGTGGCGGGACTGCAGGAGGTCTGGCGCGAACTCGTCGCGCCGCTGCAGCCCGGCGCCGACGTGAAAAGCCTGCTTGTCGCGGCCGACGGCGCGCTGGCCGCGATGCCGTTTGCCGCCGCGCTGACGTCGGCCGAGCCCGCTGCCTTCGTCGCGCGCCGCATGGCCGTCACCCAGTTGCCCTCGGCCGGCGCGTTGTTCGCGTTGCGCCGTGCGGCCGCGCCGGCGCCAGCCGCCAAGCCGCTGTTCGGCGTCGGCGACCCGCAGTTCAAGTCCAGCGCCAAGCCCGGTCGCGCGGCATTGGGAAGCGGCGCCACCAAGTACGACGCCGCCTGGGGTTTCAGCTATGGCGACATCCCGCCCCTGCCCGAGACTCGCGCCGAGCTGACAGCGTTGGCCAAGGCTCTGGGCGCGAACGCCCAGGCCGATCTGCTGCTCGGCGCCGCCGCCACGCGTGAGGCCGTGCTGGCCGCGCCGCTGGCCGACCGCCGCGTGGTCGCCTTCGCCACGCACGGGTTGATGCCGGGCGAGCTGCCCGGTGTGTCCAAGCCGGCGCTGGCCCTGGCTCCAGGCAAGGACGCGGGCGCGTCGCCGCTGCTGGAACTCGACGATGTGCTGACGCTGCGCCTGAACGCCCAGGCCGTGCTGCTGTCGGCCTGCAACACCGCCGCCGGCGAGCAGGGCGGGGCGGCCATGTCGGGCCTGGTTCGCGGCTTCTTCTTCGCCGGCAGCCGTTCCGTGCTGGCCACGCATTGGGCCGTCGAGACCTCGTCGGCCGCGGCGCTGACGTCAGCCACCTTCTCCGCGAAGGCCCCGCGCGCCGAGGCCCTGCGCATGGCTCAAATGGGGATGATCGAGGGAACTCTCGGTGGCGGCCGTTGGACGCATCCGTTCTACTGGGCCGGATACGCCCTGTTTGGTGATCCGAGTCGATAGGAGTCTTGAAATGCGTGCCCTGGTCTTGTGTCTTTCCCTGCTGAGTTCAGCGGCCTTTGCCCAGCAGGCCTGCGAGGTGCTGGCCGTCAGTGGCGAGGCGCAACGAGTCGACGGCAAGGCGCTGGCGGTGGGCGACAAGCTCGACGTCGGCACCACGCTGCGCACCGGCGCCGCCGGCCGCGTGCGGCTGAAGTTCACCGACGGTTCCGTCCTCGTGCTGGCCGACAAGAGCCAGTTGCGCATCGAGGTCTTCAGCGCCTCCGCCGGTCAACCGCGCACCGCCGAATTCCTGCTGGAAACCGGCCTCATCGGCCAGCGTGTGACGCCGTCCGTCGGTGGCAATTGGCGGGTCCGCAYGCCGACCGCCGTGACGGCCGTGCGCGGCACCGAGTTCAGCGTCGAGGTTGGCGATGACCGCGCCACCGCCGTGCATGTGAAGACCGGCGAGGTCGATGTCGAGCCCGCCGGCCCGCAGACGCGGGGCATCAAGCCGCGCTACCCGGTGCGTCTGCAGAAGGCCCTCAACGGCACCCGTTGCGACGCCAGCCAGTGCGTTTCCGCCGTGGCCTGGACGGCCGACAAGGTGCAGCGCCTTGAACAGCGCCTGGGGTCTCTGGATTGAGACGCGCAGCAGGCTTGGGCTATCTGCTGATCGGCCTTGCGGCCGCGCTGCTCGGCTTCGCCATGCTGGCGGGGCGGGCCGACATGCCCGTCCTGGAACGGCCCGACCAATGGCAGCTGGACTGGCAGATGGGCTGGCGCGGGCCGCTGGCGCCGGGCGCCGAGCTGCCGCTGCTGCTGGTGCGCGTGGACGACGCCGCGCTGGAGGCCCTGGGCGGCCGCGTGCCCGACCGTGCCGAGATCGCCCGCGCCGTGCAGGCCCTGCACGCCGGTGGCGCCCGCGCCGTGGCCCTGGACATCCTGCTGCTGCCCGGTGGTGGCACGCCCGAGGGCAGCGCCGCGCTGGCCAGCGCGATGAAAGCCTGCGCCTGCACGCTGATTCCCTTCTCCCTGCCCGACGACGGCAAGGTCGACAACGGTGCGCCGCCCGCGCCCGTGCTGGCCCAGGCCCTGCTGCGTTATGACGACGAAGCGGCCCTGGCCCGCAGCGAGAGCTATTACCGCCCGCACCGCCTGGTGGCGCCCGAGGCCGGCCTGGCCGAAGCGGCCGTGGCCCTGGGCCACATCAGCGTGCGCCCCGAAGCCGACGGCAGCCTGCGCCGCGACCTGCCGCTGCTGCGCCTGAACGGCGAGGTCTATCCCTCCCTGCCGCTGCGCCTGGCCGCCTTCGCGCGCGGTGCCGACTGGAAGCAGGCGCGGGCCCGCTTCGGCGCCGAGTTCAGCGTCGGCAACGCCGTGCAGTCGCGCCTGGACGAGTTGTCGCGCCTGGGCGTGAACTACTACGGGGCGACGGGCAGTTTCGACAACATCGGTTTCGCTGACCTGCTGGCCGGCCGCGTGGACCCGGCGCAGCTGCGGGGCCGCGTGGTCGTGCTCGGCGTGTCTGCCCTCGCGGCGGGCGACCACGTGCCCACCCCGTTCGACGCCCGCCTGCCCGGCATGGAGCGCATCGCTACCGTCACCGACAACCTGTTGACCGGCCGCAGCCTCGTGCGCCCGCCCTGGGGCGGCGCCGCCGAACTGGCGGCCGTGCTGCTGCTGCCCTTCGTCGCCATCGCCATGCTGGCGCGCCGCTCGCTGGGCGTGGCCCTGGCGGCCATCGTGCTGATCACGCTGATCCTGCTGGCCAGCGTGCAATGGGCCTTCGAGAGCCGCTACTTTGTCTTCGCGCTGGCGCCGCCGCTGCTGGCGCTGGCGGTGGCCACGCTGGGTGGCAGCGTGCTGCGTGCCGGCATCGAGCAGGGTGAGCGCCGCGACGCGGCCCGGCGCCTCGCGGCCAGCGAGCAGCGCTATGCCCTGGCTGCCCAGGGCGCCAACGACGGCCTGTGGGACTGGGATCTGGCGACGGGCGAGGTCTATTACTCGCCGCGCTGGCTGGCCTTGATGAGCCTGTCCGAGGCCGAGGCAGGCCATGCCATCCAGGCCTGGACCCAGCCGCTGGACCCCACCGTGCGCAACGCCTTCGAGGCGGAGCTGCAGGCCCACCTTGATGGGCAGAGCCTGCAGTTCCATCACGTGCTGCATTTCAACCAGGGTGGCCAGGAGCGCTGGCTGCTGGCGCGTGGCCTGGCCGTGCGCGAGGGTACCGAGCCGGTGCGCATGGCCGGCTCGCTGACCGACATTTCCGAGAGCCAGCGCCTGCAGCGCCAGATCAGCTTCGACGCACTGCACGACCGCCTCACCGGCCTGGCCAACCGCGTGCTGTTCCGCGAGCAGCTGATGCAATTGCTGGCCGGCGTGCCCGCCCCCGAGACCGGCCTGCTGCTGCTGGGCCTGGACGGCTTTCGCGCGCTGAACGAGAACCATGGCCCGGTGGCGGGCGATTCGGTGCTGACCGAGCTGGGCGCGCGGCTGAAGGCGGCCTTCGGCGCGCGTCATCTGGTTGCCCGCATGGGCCCTGATCAGTTCGCGCTGCTGCTCGCCGGCGGCGACAGCGCGGCCGAACTGTCTCGTGGCGTGCAGGGCCTGCTGCAGTCGCCCTTCAACGTCGCCACGCCCATGCTGCAACTGACGGCCGGCATTGCCTGGGCCCAGCGCCGCCACGGCCCGGCCTCGGCCGACGAGCTGATGGCCGCGGCCGAAGGTGCACTCGCCCGCGCCAAGGCCGGCGGCCCTGGCCAGACGCATGAATTCGACCCCGCCGAGCAACTCGTCGAGCAATCGCGCCGCTGGCTGCGCGACGCCATCGACGCGGCCCTGGCCAGCGGTACGCAGTTCGAGCTGCACTACCAGCCCTTCGTTCGCCTCGGCGACCGCGCCCTGCTGGGCTTTGAGGCGCTGATCCGCTGGAAGCACCCCGAGCGTGGCCTCATCATGCCGGGCGACTTCATTCCCGTTGCCGAAGCCAGCGGCCAGATCTGCGCCATCGGCCGCTGGGCTTTGCTGGAGGCCGCCGCGCAGCTGCGGCGCTGGCAGCCCCTGGGCTTCAGCGGCGAGGTGGCCGTCAACCTGTCGGGCGTGCAGCTGGAGCGCGACCTCGAGCTGCTGGCCGATGCCCGCGCGACGCTGGCGGCCCTGGGCGATGTGCCCACCCACCGTCTCAAGCTCGAGGTCACCGAGAGCATGGCCATGGCCAACCCGCAGCGCAGCGCCGAGGTGCTGCAGGAGCTGGCGCGCATGGGCTTCAAGCTCAGCATCGACGACTTCGGCACCGGCTACTCGTCGCTGGCCTATCTGCACCGCTTCCCCTTCGACACGCTGAAGGTCGACCGCAGCTTCGTCATCCGCCTGGCCGCCGGCCGCGAGGCCCAGGAGATCGTCCGCACCATCGTCGGCCTGGCTTTGGCGCTGGGCAAGCAGACGCTGGCCGAGGGCGTCGAAGACGAGAAGCAGGCCGCGCTGCTGGAGCAGCTTGGCGTGCAGGTGGGGCAGGGCTGGCTGTTTGCGAAGGCACTGCCGGAGGCGCAGGCGACGGAGGCGATCAGGAGCGCGCCGTGGCGACGGTAAGGGCGACGGGTGTCTGGGGCGGTCATTGACCATGCAAGTCTCTCGGGTCAGCGCCGCTCAAGGAGAGTCCTTGATCGGCCTCATCCCTGCATGACTGCGCGCCCCGGCCCCATCTACGCGCCGCTGCTGCTGAGATCGGTGCTGGGCCTGCTTTTCATCGCCCATCTGTATTGGAAGTTCGCTGTCTTCCCCGGCGGCCTCGCCCAATGGTGGTCAAACTTCGCGGCCAATGGATACCCTTCGTTCGTGCCCGTGTATGTGCTCTCGGCGGAGATCGCCGGTGCGTTGTTGCTGATCCCTGGCGTGCTCACCCGATGGGTGAGTTTGTACGCAGTGCCCATGATGCTCGGCGCCACACATTTCTGGGCCGTGCGCAAGGGCTTCTGGTTTGTTGGTGCGGGCGCCGAACTGCCTGCTGTGTGGACCGCCATGCTTGTGCTGCAGGCGATGCTGGGTGACGGGCCGTTTGCGTTCAAGGCAGCAAGACATGCGGCCTGACCCGCTTCCGCCGAGCAGATACGCCAGCCCGAGCGGCTCGTGAAGGCGAACGTGCCGGCGACTAGCCCCTGATCGCGCCAATGACGAGCATGACCGTGCCGCTGGCGGCATGAAGAACGACCTGGGGGAAGATTCGGAGCTGCGTCCTGGTCTGGTCGGGACACCGGCCACGGGTGAGCGAGGCACGGCCTGCCGCGCTCAGCACTGGACGCTGCGAAATCTATGCGTGACCATGCGGCCCTGAATCCACGGAGACATCCCTTGCACAACAACACCCTCCAACCTGCCTTTCTCAAGTCGCTCATGACCGCCGGAGCGAATCTCGAACTGCAGTACAACGATCTGGCGCCCCATGCCAGTGACAGGATGACCGCGGCGTTGGAGCTTGCGAAGCACGCCAGGGAAACGCAACGCCAGCTCAGGTTCGTTGCGATCAGTGCCGGCACGTCGGGCATCAAGCACCTGGCCGAGGAGGGTGACGGCTATGTCACCTTCGCGCTGGTGAACTGATCCAGGCTGGGCAGGCCGCAGGCCGCGGCGTCGCGCGATGCCGGAGGCAGGCGCGGTCGAGCGCATCGAACCCTTTTTGACCTGAGCGGCGTCGCCACCGCGAGTCATCTCATGACGGCGTGACCGTTACATACGCCGGCGATTACAGCGACATACACTCGTTTCCAAGCGGCACCCGGCCAGTGGTTGCCGCCGTCCTTCTTCGAGATGGGAGAACCTGATGACCACCGGCCTAGACCGTTCGGCGAGTGGTGTGCCAGGCCTGGATGAGGTCCTGCATGGTGGGCTGATCGCCGGGCGGCTCTATCTGATCGATGGCGCGCCGGGTGCCGGCAAGACGACGCTGGCCCTGCAGTACCTGATGCAGGGCGTGCGCGAGGGCGAGTCGACGCTGTATGTGACGCTGGGCGAAACGGCCGCCGAGTTGCGTGCCGGCGCGGCGTCGCACGGCTGGTCGCTGGACGGCATCGAGATCGTCGAACTGGTCGTCGACGAGGGCGAACTGCTCGGCGAGTCCGAACTGACGATGTACCACCCGTCGGAAGTGGAGCTCAACGAGACGACCAAGCGCATCCTGGCGGCGGTGGAGCGCTGCAAGCCGCGCCGCATGGTGCTGGACTCGCTGTCGGAGCTGCGCCTGCTGGCCCAGGCCTCGCTGCGCTACCGGCGCCAGATCCTGGCGCTCAAGCAGTTCTTCGTCGGGCGCGGCTGCACCGTGCTGTTTCTGGACGACCGCTCCAGCGACGGCATCGATACCCAGTTGCACAGCATCGCCCACGGCGTCATCGCGCTGGAGCGCAGCGTGCCCGCCTACGGGCCGGCGCTGCGTCAGCTGTGCATCACCAAGTTCCGTGGCAGCGACTTCATCAGCGGCCAGCAGGACCTGGTCATCCGGCGCGGTGGCCTGCACGTATTTCCGCGAATGACGCCCAGCCAGCATGGCGCGGCCTACCCGCGCGACGTCGTGCCCAGCGGCATTGCGGCGCTGGACCAGTTGCTCGGCGGCGGCACCGACCGTGGCACGGCGACGCTGCTCGTCGGCCCGGCGGGTTCGGGCAAGTCCACGATCGCCGCGCAATATGCCGTCATGGCGACCAAGCGCGGCGGCCATGCCGCCATCTTCACCTTCGAGGAGGGGCGAACGCTGCTGCTGGACCGCCTGGCCAGCTTGGGGCTGGCGGTCGAGGAGGGCGTCGGCCCGGGCAGGCTGAAGGTGCGCCAGATCGACGCCGCCGAGGTGCTGCCCAGCCAGTTCACCAACGTCGTGCGCGAGTCCGTTGAAAGGGATGGCGCCAGCGTCGTCGTCATCGACAGCTTGAACGGCTATCTGAACGCCATGCCCGAGGAGCGTGCGCTGATCGTCCAGCTGCATGAGCTGCTGACCTATCTGAACAACCACGGCGTGGCGACCTTCGTCGTGGCCACGCAGTCCGGCATGATGGGCTCGAACATGCGCAACCCGGTCGATACCAGCTATCTGGCCGATGCCGTCGTGCTGTTCCGCATGTACGAGCACCAGGGCGCGGTGCGCAAGGCCATCTCGGTCATCAAGAAGCGCAGCGGCCGGCATGAGGACACCATCCGTCAGCTCTGGTTCGACGACAAGGGCGTGCACCTGGGGCCGCCATTGATGCATCTGCGCGGCGTGCTGACGGGTGTGCCGGTCGAGGTGCCGGTGCATCGCGAGGGTGAGGCCGGCGATGATCGAGCCGGACGACACTGAGCGCTCCTACAGCGAGCGCGTCATCGTGCTGGCGCCGACGGCGCGTGACGGCGACGTCACGAGCCGGCTGCTGGCCGAGGCGCGCATCGAGGCCGTCCTCTGCAAGGGCTGGCGGCACGCCGAGGAGGTGATGCGTGAGGGCGCCGGTGCGCTGATGATCACCGACGTCGCTTTCGCCGACGCCGGCTTCGTGGTGCTGCTGAACGTGCTGGAGCGCCAGCCGGCGTGGTCCAACCTGCCCGTGCTGGCCTTGTGCCGCCACGGACTGGAGGCACCCGGGCTGCGCGAGGCGCGGCTGCGCAACCTCACAGTGCTGGACCGGCCGACGTCGACGCGCGTGATGGTCAGCGCGGTGCGCACGGCCCTGCGCGGGCGGCGCTGGCAATACCAGATCCGCGACCAGATCGATTCGCTGATGCGCGCCGACCGCTCGCTGCGCCAGGCCGACCAGCGCAAGGACGAGTTCCTGGCCACGCTGGCGCACGAGTTGCGCAACCCGCTGGCGCCCATCCGCACCGGCCTGCAGCTGCTGGGCGCCAACCCACCGCGGGACGAGGGCCAGTACAAGGGCCTCACGGAGATGATGGACCGGCAGATGAGCCAGCTGTTGCGCCTCATCGACGACCTGCTCGAGGTGTCGCGCATCTCGACGGGCAAGCTCGTCCTGCAGCGCGAGCCGCTGGACATGCGGCGGGTCGTCGAGATGGCGCTGGAGTCCTGCCAGCCGCTGATCGAGCGCGGCAGCCATCGGCTCAGCGTGACGCTGCCGGACGAGGAGCTCTGCGTGGACGGCGACCTGACGCGGCTGGCGCAGTCGCTGAGCAATCTGCTGAACAACGCCGCCAAGTACACGCCGGACGGCGGCCGCATCTGGGTCACGCTGACCCGCGCTGGCACCGAGGCCGTGCTGACCGTGCGCGACAGCGGCGTGGGCCTGCCCGAGGACATGATCGGTCGGGTGTTCGACATGTTTGCCCAGGTGAACCGCTCACTGGAGCGCGCCCAGGGCGGGCTGGGCATAGGCCTGGCCCTGGTCAGGAGCCTGATCTCGCTGCATGGCGGCCGTGTCAGTGCGGCGAGTGCCGGGCTGGGCCGGGGCAGCACCTTCACCATCGAGCTGCCCCTGGCGGCCGAGGAATCCGCGCCAGCGCCGCTGCAGGTCCCTGAACCGGAGTCGGCCGCGCCAGCGCGCATCCTCGTCGTCGATGACAACGACGACGCGGCACAGTCGCTGGCCATGCTGCTGTCCCTGTCGGGCCATGAGGTCGAGGTCGAGAACGGTGGCCAGGCCGCGCTGCAAAAGGCGGCCAGCTTCCTGCCGCAGGCCGTGTTCTGCGACGTCGGCATGCCGGGCATGGACGGTCACGAGTTCGCGACCCGGCTGCGCCAGGACGCGCGCTTTGCGTCCACGCTGCTGGTGGCCCTGACCGGCTGGGGCTCGGAGGAAGACAAGAAGCGCTCGCGCGCCGCCGGCTTCGATGAGCACCTGACCAAGCCGGCCAGCGTGGATGCGGTGACGGCGTTGCTGGCCCGACTCTGAGGCTCAGGCCTGGCGATCGCGTGCTGGCAGCGCGTCGCGGAACACGTCGAAACCCTTCCAGGCCGGCACCGGTGGCGTGTGGCCCTCGTGCGGCGCGTAGACCGAGGCTTCCACCAGCGCCATCTTGTGGATGTAGCGCGGGCAGTTGGGGAAGATGGCGTCGGCCGTCACGCGCACGATGAAGACGGCGCCGGGGAACTGCGCCATCAGCGCGTCGTCGGCGCTGATGCGCGCGCTGCCGTTGACGCGCAGGCGGCGCGGCTTCTCGAAGTCGATGAACAGCAGGCCCACCTGCGGGTTGACGGCGACATTGCCCCAGGAGCGGTACATGCCGTTGCCGTCGTAGTCGGGAAAGGCCAGGGTCTGGCCGTCCAGCACGCGCACGAAGCCGGGCAGGCCGCCCTTGTACGAGCAGTCCGGCCGTCCTTCAGCATCGGCGCTGGCGACGAAGAACATCGTGCAGGCCTGGATGAAGGCGCTGTCGTCGTCGGTGAAGGCGCTGCGCAGCGTGACCTGGGCGAGCCGGTCGGCGATGCCGCGTGTGTCGCGGGCGTCCTGCAGGGAACGCATGCCTTCATGGTAGGGGGAGGTGTCCATGGCGCTCTGTCCTTCGCTGGGGGGCAGGGTGCCCAGCATGCGCGTTGTCCGGCGCCTGTGTCCAGCGTTGGCATCTGACGAACGGCTGTCTGGGGAAAAGCACGCAGAATCCCCGGCAAGCCGAAGATGCGGCTGCCTGGAGAGAGACAAGATGACGATGAAGCTGCAAGGGTGGATGCCGCTGGGGTTGGGCGTCGCCGTGCTGAGCCTGGCGAGCCTGGTGCTGGGCGTGGCGCAGGCCCAGCCGGTCGCGGCGCCCAAGCCCAAGGTGGCGCTGCCGCGCGCCCTGGCGCTGACTGCGGAGGTCGTCGCACTGCCCGAGCGCGTGCGCGAGCTCGGCGGCATCGAGGAATACCGCCTGCCCAACGGCCTGCAGCTGCTGCTCTTCCCGGACGCGACGCAGACGACCACGACGGTCAACATCACCTACCGCGTCGGCAGCCGTCACGAGGTGCCCGGCGAGTACGGCATGGCCCATCTGCTGGAGCACATGCTGTTCAAGGGCACGCAGCGCCAGAAGGACATCCCCGGCGCCATGGCCCAGCGCGGCGTGCGCTTCAATGGCACGACGACGGTGGACCGCACCAACTACTTCGCGAGCTTCAACGCGAATGCCGACACGCTGGCCTTCCTGCTCGACCTGGAAGCCGACCGCATGGTGAACAGCCGTGTCGCCAAGGTCGATCTCGACACCGAGATGACGGTGGTGCGCAACGAGTTCGAGCGTGGCGAGAACCAGCCCTTCGCCGTGCTGAACCAGCGCGTCAACGCGGCGGCGTTTGCCTGGCACCCCTATGGCCACGCCACCATCGGCCCCAAGAGCGACATCGAGAACGTGCCCATCGAGAAGCTGCAGGCCTTCTACAAGCGCTACTACCGGCCCGACAACGCGACGCTGCTGATCGCCGGCCAGTTCGACAAGGCCGCGACGCTGGCTCTGATCGCCAGGCACTTCGGCGCCGTGGCCAAGCCCGCCACACCCGTGCCGCAGCCCTACACGGTCGAGCCGGCCCAGGACGGCGAGCGCACGGTGGTGGTGCGCCGCGTCGGCGGCCAGCCGATTCTTCTCGCGGCCTATCACGTGCCGGCCATTACCCACCCGGACACGCCGGCCCTGGTCGTCTACGGCCTCCTGATGAGCCTGCAGCCCAGCGGGCAGCTCTACAAGCAACTGGTCGAGCCCAAGCTGGCGGTGGCGGCCGGCATCGGCGGCGCGGGGGGCGCGGAGCCCGGCACCGTCGGCGCCTATGCGGCCCTGCCGCCGGGGGCCGACGTCGACAAGATCGAGACCCTGCTGCTGGACCTCGCCGAGGGCCGCAGCGCCAAGCCCTTCGACGAGAGCGAACTCGTGCGCGTGCGCGACATCGCCGTCAACAGCTACCGCCAGCAGATGAAGAACCCCGAGGCGCTGATCCAGCAGATCTCCGGGCTGATCGCCGCCGGCGACTGGCGGCTGCTGTTCCAGCTGATGGAGGACATTCCCAAGGTCACGCTGGCCGACGTGGAGCGTGTGCGAGCTGCCTACTTCAAGCCGGCCAACCGCACGCTGGGCCGCTACCTGCCGGCGGCCGCCGTCGAGCGCGTCGAGATCCCCGCCGCGCCGGCGCTGGAGCAGCGCCTGGCCTCGCTCCAGGGCCCGCCCAAGGTGGAGGAGGGCGAGCAGCTCGAGCCGGTGCCGGCGGTGCTGGAGTCGCGCATGAAGCGCGCGACGCTGCCCAGCGGCATCGCCCTGCACACGCTGCAGAAGCAGACGCGCGGCAACACGGTGGTGCTGCAGATGCAATTGCGCTGGGGCGAACGCGACGCGACCTTCGCGCGCAACGGCACCGGCATCGTGGCCTCGCTGATGGACGAGGGCAGCGCGGGCTATACCAAGCAGCAGTTGCAGGACGCGCTGATCAAGCTGCGCGCCAGCCTGAACTTGACCAGCTACGACCAGGGCGCCACCATCTTCATCAGCGCCGAGCGCGACACCCTGCTGCCGGCCCTGCGCGTGGCGGCCGACGCGCTGCGCAAACCGCTGTTCCCGCAGGACGCCTTCGATCGCGACATCAAGTCGGCCCTCGCCGGCATCGAGGCCTCGCGCCAGGAGCCCGGCGTGCTGCGCCAGGAGGCCACGCGCGGCCACTACAACAAGGCCCGTGGCGTCGGCCTGGGCCACCCCGACTATGTGATGGGCGTGGACGAGCGCGTCGCCAACCTGAAGGCGACGACGCTGGACGAGGTCAAGCGCTTCTACGCCGACTACTGGAGCTTCAACGAGGCTCAGGTGAGTGCCGTCGGGGCCCTGCCCGAGGGGCTGGGCGCCGAGATCGACAAGCTCTTCGGCGATTGGAAAAAGCCCGCGGCGCCGAAGTTCGTGCGCCACATTCCCCAGCACCTGGTGGTGCCGCCGGCGCGCTTCGATGCCATCGCCCGCGACAAGGCCAATGCCATCGTGCGTTTCCACGAGACGCTGCCACTGAACGCCGAGGACCCGGACTACCCGGCACTGGATCTGGCGGTGCACATCTTCGGCGGTGGCGGGCTGGAGAGCCGCCTGTCGGAGCGCGTGCGCCAGAAGGAGGGCCTGACCTACGGCATCGGCGCGTCCTTGAGCGCCAGCTACTGGGGCAATGCCGGCAGCTTCGCCATCCAGGCCAGTTATGCGCCGGACAGGCGCGAGCGTGTCATCGCCGTCGTGCAGGAAGAGGTGGCGCGCATGGCCAGGGAGGGCGTCACGGCGGCCGAGCTGGCGCGGGCCAAGAAGGACATCCTGGAAGGCCGCAAGCAGGGCCGCGCCGACCCCGGCGCCCTGGTCGGCGGCCTGAGCAGCCTGGCCGAGCGCGGCGAAACCTGGGCGGCGGCACAGAAGCGCGACGAGGCACTGGCCGCCGTCAGCGTCGAGCAGGCCAACGCGGCCTGGCGCAAACACATCAAGGCGGACAGTTTCATCATTTCGACCGCTGGTGACTTCAAGAATCCCTAAAGTTGCCTGACCTACCGCCACAGGAGATCGCGATGAAGATCGACCCCTATCTCTTCTTCAACGGCCGCTGCGAAGAAGCCATCGAGTTCTACAAGAAGGCGCTGGGCGCCACGGTGGAGTTCATGATGCGCAACTCCGAAAGCCCCGAGCCGCCGCCGCCCGGCATGCTGCCGCCGGGTTCGGAGCAGAAGATCATGCACGCCTCGGTGCATATCGGCGGGGCCCTGGTCATGATGTCCGACGGCATGTGCGACGGCAACACGGCCTTCAAGGGCTTCTCGCTGTCGCTGGACTGCCCCGATGCCGACTCTGCCCGCGAGGCCTTTGCGGCGCTGGCCGTGGGCGGCCAGATCAGCGTGCCGCTGGGCAAGACCTTCTGGGCGCCGCTGTTCGGCATGGTCAATGACCGCTTCGGCGTCGGCTGGATGGTGGGTGTGTCGGACAATGCGGGGTGACCACCGCATCAGTACAGCTGCCCGCCCACCTGAAGGCCGATTGTTCGGCCTGCGTGGCGCTGTGCTGCGTCATCCCGCCCTTCGATGCCGAGCAGGGCTTCGGTTTCGACAAGGCGGCCGAGACACCCTGTCACCATCTCTGCGCCGACCACCGCTGCGGCATCCATGACGCGCTGATCCCGCGTGGTTTCGAAGGCTGCGTCGCCTTCGATTGCCTGGGTGCCGGTCAGCGGCTGACGGCTCTCGCCCTGGAGCGCTTTGGCAGCACGGACTGGCGCGAGCGGCCCGAGGTGGCGCGCTGGCTGTTCGCGGCCTACCCGCGCATGCGCCAGGTCCAGGAGTGGCTTGCCAGCCTGAGCTTGGCGGCTGCCGTGACCGGTCTGGACGACTTGCGAAAATTGGCGGACGAACTCGACGCCGAATCCCCGCGCTGGCCGGACTGGAGCCCGGCCGAGCAGGGCGACTGGCAGGCGCGCGTGCGAGCCGCGATCGCGCCGCTGGCGCCCCAAACCACTTCAAGCAACTGACAAGACCCATGGATTCAGCGAAACCCACCCTGGCAGTCGCCCTGGCCGATGAACGGCTGGGCAAGGGTTGGCAACGGTCCCGCACGCGGATTCGCATCGTGGCCGTCTTGTGCAGCCTGCTGGCGGCCCTCATCGTGTACGGGCTTTTCGATCGGTTCCGCGTTGCCCAGGGCCAGGCCAAGGCCGAAAAGCAGTTGATTGCGGCTGTCGACCTGCGCGTCGGCAATCCGGCCGGGGCGGCCGAGCGCGGTGAGGCCAAGGCGCGCGCGGRCATCGAGGCCGGCCTGCTGCAACTGGAGACCTTCGGTGCCGCGGTGTCGCCCGCCAAGGCCGAGCGGCTGAAGCAGCGCTATGGCATCACCTGGGTCAACAAGGGCAAGGAGGCCACGCCCCTGACCCAGGCCCACGCGGACGCCTACAACCGCGTGATGCAGGCCGAAGTCGAACGCCGCCACGGCCGCGAACGGCTGGATCAGCTGCTGCTTGAGCTGGACGGCGGCGCGACCAGGCTGGACAAGAAGGAAGCGTCATGAAGCTCATCGGCATGCTCGACTCCCCCTATGTGCGCCGCGTCGCCATCTCGATGCGGCTGCTCGGCCTGTCGTTCGAGCATGCGGCCATCTCGGTGTTCCGCGGCTTTGACGCCTTCCAGCAGATCAACCCCGTCGTCAAGGCGCCGACGCTGATCTGTGATGACGGCAGCCTGCTGATGGATTCGACGCTGATGCTCGAGTACATCGAAGCGCTGGCCGGCCGCGGCCTGCAATCGCGCGAGCCCGCGGTGCTGCTGCGCGAGCTGCGCGTCACGGGCCTGGCGCTGGCGGCCTGCGAGAAGACGGCCCAGATCGTCTACGAGCGCGGCCTGCGCCCGGCGGAGAAGCGGCATGAACCGTGGATCGAGCGCGTCACCGGCCAGCTGAACGCGGCTTACCGTGAGCTGGACAAGGAACTCGCCGCGGCCGAGCTGGACACGAGCGAAGCGGGCATCCGCCAGGCCGGCATCACGGTCGGCGTGGCCTGGACTTTCACGCAGTTCCTGCTGCCGGAGGTCGTGACGGCGAACAGCTTCCCGCATCTCGTCGCCCATGCCGCCGCGACCGAATCGCTGCCGGTGTTCAAGGCCATTCCCTGCGACGACGGCGTGACGCTGAACTGATGGCCAAGCGTCCATCACAAACCGTCTACGTCTTCCAGGGCGGCGGTGCCCTGGGCGCCTACCAGGCCGGTTTTGTCGAGGCGCTGGAGGATGCGAACCTGCCGCCGGACTGGCTGGTGGGCACGTCCATCGGCGCCATCAATGCCGCGCTGATTGCTGGCAACGCGCCCGCCGACCGGCTCAAGGCGATGCGCAGCTTCTGGGACCGCGTGACGCGGCCGGCCCTGTCCGCACACCTGCCGCCCAATCCCTTCATGGCGCTCTGGCAACAGGGCCTGCAGACCTGGCAGACGCTGACCAGCGGCGTGCCCGGTTTCTTCAAGCCGCGCGGCCCCCAGTCCTGGGACATGAGCCGCCGCGCGCCGCTGACCGAACTGGGTTTCTACGACACCGCGCCGTTGGCCGCGACGCTGCGCGAGCTGGTGGATTTCGAGCGCATTGCCAGAGCCGAGACGCGGCTGACGCTGTGCGCCGTCGATGTGCGCAGCGGCGCGCTGGCCCTGTTCGACAACCGCGACGGCAAGACTCGCATCGGCCCCGAGCATGTGATGGCCAGTGGCGCGCTGCCGCCCGGTTTCGCGCCGGTGCAGATCGGCAAGCAGGCCTATTGGGACGGGGGCATCTACTCCAACACGCCGCTGGACGTCGTGCTGGACGACAGCGAGCGCCGCGACACGCTGTGCTTCATGGTCGACCTGTGGGACGCCAGCGAGGCCGCGCCGCAGACCATGGCGCAGGTGCTGGCGCGCTACAAGGACATCCAGTACGCCAGCCGCATCTTCGAGCATTTGGGCGACCATGAGCGCCTGCAGAACCTGCGCCGCGCGCTGCGCCTCGTCGGCCGCAAGCTCGACGCCAGGACCGCCGCCGAGCCGGCCGTGAAGGAGCTACTGGCGCTGGGCTGCGACTCGCGCATCGACATCGTGCATCTCGTCATGCGCTCCCTGGAGGGCGAGGACTCCTGGCGCGACATCGACTTCAGCGACGCACGCCTGCGCGCCCGCTGGAGCACCGGCCTCAAGGATGGCCGGCGCATGCTGGCCAAGGCCCCCTGGAAGGAGCCCGCGCGCGAGCGCGTCGGCATGCGGGTGCACACGCTGGACGGCGCAGACTGAGCGTCAGGCCTGGGCGAGCGCGTTCAGCTTCTGGACGGTCGCCCAGTTGCGCGTCGTGCCGCGCTCGCCCAGCTTCTTCAGCAGTGCGACGGCGGCCTTGCTCTCGAGGATGCCGTTGCCGCACCACAGATAAGCCGCGTCGGCCGTCACGACGAATTGCTCGCCGCTGTCACCGGCGATATCGGCCACGGTTTGCAGCGCGGCGGCATCCTGCGTCATCGCAACGAGCAGGCGGCTGTGGTCGTCGGCTCCGTCAATGCCGTGCTCCGCAGCGATGGCGGCCCACTCGGTGGCCGTCTTCAGGATGACGGCGGCATCGACGCCGAGCTTGTCGAGCACCGCGGCGCGGATCTTGTCGGCGCCGAGCTTCTTCTTGCAGTCGAAGACCGCATTGCCGCTGTTCAGCAGCGTCGAGACATTCGTCGCACCCAGTTCGGTGAGCAGGACCTTGAGGTCGGCCATCGCCAGGCGCTTGGCCTTGCCGACGTTGATGCCGCGCCAGAGGGCGATGTAGCGCATGGTCAAGGCTCCCGAGTGAAGACGAGCTTGCCGCCGACCCAGGTCTGCCACACGCGGGTCTTCAGCAGCGCCGCGGGCGACGAGGTCAGCGGATCGCGGTCGACCAGGATGAAGTCGGCACGGTGGCCGGGCGTCAGCGAGCCGAGGTCCTTCTCCGCATGGGCGGCGAAGGCGGCGCCGCGCGTGAAGCAGTCCAGGGCCTGCACCGGGTTGAGCGCCTGCTGGCGGTACCAGCCGCCGATGGGCTTGCCGGCGGCGTCCTCGCGCGTGACGGCGGCATACAGGCCCGCCCAGGGGCTGGGTTCCTCGACCGGAAAGTCCGAGCCGCAGGCCAGGCGGGCGCCGCTCTTGAGCAGGCGCTGCCAGGCATAGGCGCCCTGGATGCGCTGCGCACCGACGCGGTCCTCGGCCATGTTCATGTCGGACGTCGCATGCGTGGGCTGGATGGAGGCAATGACCTGGCCCTTGGCGAGGCGCGGGATGTCGGCCGGCGCAATGACCTGGGCGTGCTCGATGCGGTGGCGCAGCTGGATGCTGCGCGGGCCCATCTCCTTTTGCAGCGCCTCGAAGCCGGCCAGCACCTGGCGGTTGGCCGCGTCGCCGATGGCGTGGACGTTCACCTGGAAGCCCGCCTTGGCCGCGGCGCGCATCTGCGCCAGCAGCTCGGCGTCGGCGCGGAACAGCAGGCCGCGCGTCTGGGGCGCGTCGTTGTAGGGCGCGAGCAGGGCGGCACCGCGGCTACCGAGTGCGCCGTCGGCAAACAGCTTCACGGCACGCAAGGCGTAATGGCCGTCGCCCAGGTCCAGCAGCGGGCCACTGGCGCGCAGCCGCGCCATGAAGGCTTCGTCGCTGCCGCGGGCCATGCCGTAGATGCGGAGCCTGAGCTGGCCTGCCGATGCGCGCTGGCGCAGCAAGTGATGGGCGGCGGCGGAGACGCCGGCGTCATGGGTGCTGGTGATGCCCAGCGAGAGCAGCTCGCGTTCGGCGCTGTCAAGGTTGGCCGCAAGTTCGGTTGCATCCTCGGCCGGCACCTGGCGCTCGACCAGGCCCATGGCGGCATCGACGAGCACGCCGGTGGCCTCGCCGTGGGCATCGCGCTCAATACGGCCACGGGCCGGGTCGGGCGTGTCGCGCGTGATGCCGGCCAGTTGCAGGGCGCGGCTGTTGGCCCAGCCGGCGTGGCCGTCGACGCGGGAGAGGAAAACGGGGCGTTGGCTTTCGGCCGTGTCCAATTCGGCGGCGGTCGGAAAGCGGCCCAGCTTCCACGCGGCCTGGTTCCAGCCGCCGCCGGTGATCCAGGCGGCCTCGGGGCGGGCCTCGGCATGAGCCCGGACGGCGGCCAGCGCGGCGTCGAGGTCGGCCGTGGCGCGCAACTGCAGGCTGCGCCGCGCCGCGCCCAGTGCCAACACATGGCCGTGGGCATCGATGAGTCCGGGCATCAGCACGCGGCCGCCGGCATCCAGGCGCGCACCGTCGCCGCTCGGCAGCTCATTGAGCTTGCCGATCGCCACCACGCGGCCATCGGCGCCGATCTGCATCGCATCGAAGCGGATGACGCGGCCCTGCTCATCCAGGGTCAGGCCGCGGGCGTTGTGGACGAGAAGAGCCTGGGCGCAAACGGCGCCGCCGCCAAGCGAGAGCAGGGCGGCGGCAAAGAGAGAGTGAAGTCGCATGCCCGCAGTCTCGGCGACCAGGGGGTGTCGGGCATCAGTTCATGCCCGGAGCCGCGGCGGGCTCACTTGCCGAGGCAGCTGGCGTTGTAGGCCTCTTCGGCAGCGGCCTTGTTGAGGCGCTCGGTCTCGTTCTCGACGCGGCGGTTGCGCAGCGAATCGCGAATCGCGACGCACTTCTCGCGCAAGCGATCGGCATCCTGGCGCGCGCGCTCGGCCTCGTTGCGCACGGCCTGCTGGCCTTCACGCTCCTTGCGCCGGGCATCGCTGGCCTGGCGGCGGGCGTACTGGTCGTCCTCGCTGCACTTCTGCTCGTACTCGCGGCGCAGGTCGTTGACCGTGGCGTAGCCGACGCCGCGCGAGGGCGCGGTGCGGATGGCATCGCTGATTTCGGCGCAGCGCTGGCTGAGGTAGCGGTGGTGTTCGGGCGCCTGCTCCATCGTGGGCGTGCGCGGCTGGTAGGACGCCGATGTCGTGCGGGCCGGCCCGATGGAGCCCATCGGCGGGGGGCTGGCGCCGACGCAGGGCTTGTCGGTCAGCACGACGCTGCCGCCCACTTCGCAACGGTAGGTCGCCGCGAAGGCGGCAGGCGTGACACAGAGAAGCGCGAACAGCGCCGGAAGGATTCGAAAGCTCATGGTTCAGTGGTCGTCCCTGAGCCTCGAATTGTCTCGGGCGGCGCGCGGCCCCAGCCACCCTCAAGCGGGTGGAATCCCATCGCCGCCACGCGAGCGTGCGACTTTTTTCGCGTTGTTCTCAGCTCATGCCTTGATGACGCAGCAGCGCGTCGATCTTGGGCTCGCGGCCGCGGAAGGCCTTGAAGTTGTCGATGGCATCGCGCGCGCCGCCTTGTTCCAGCACTTCGTTCAGAAAGCGCTTGCCGGTGGCGGCGTTGAACACGCCTTCCTCCTCGAAGGCGCTCCAGGCGTCGGCGCTCAGCAGTTCGGCCCATTTGTAGCTGTAGTAGCCGGCCGCATAGCCGCCCGCGAAGACGTGGGAGAAGCTGTGCTGGAAGCGGTTGAAGGCGGGCGGGATCAGCACGGCCACTTCGGCGCGCACCTCGGCGAGCACGCCGGCGATGTCCGAGCCGGGCTCGCCGTGGATGCGCATGTCGAACAGCGCGAACTCGATCTGGCGCAGCGTCATCAGGCCGCTCTGGAAGTTCTTGGCGGCCGTCATCTTGTCGAAGAGTTCGCGCGGCAGCGGCTCACCACTGTCGACATGGCCGCTCAACTGCTGCAGCACGTCCCATTCCCAGCAGAAGTTCTCCATGAACTGGCTGGGCAGTTCGACGGCATCCCATTCGACGCCGGAGATGCCGGACACGCCGAGGTCGTTGACCTGGGTCAGCATGTGGTGCAGGCCGTGGCCGAACTCGTGGAAGAGGGTGATGACGTCGTCATGCGTCAGCAGCGCGGGCTTGTCGCCAACCGGCGACGCGAAGTTGCAGGTCAGCAGCGCGACGGGCGTCTGCTGCTCGCCCGTGGGCTTGAGCCAGCGGCTGCGCACCTCGTCCATCCAGGCACCCGGGCGC
This sequence comes from Roseateles sp. P1_C1_2, assembly GCF_056406535.1. Taxonomy (NCBI): domain Bacteria; kingdom Pseudomonadati; phylum Pseudomonadota; class Betaproteobacteria; order Burkholderiales; family Sphaerotilaceae; genus Roseateles; species Roseateles sp. P1_C1_2. Next base: position 109,350 of record NZ_JBFUAB010000003.1, on the reverse strand, counting down.
TTGCCGGTGCGTGCATAGAGGTCGAGGTAGAACTGGGCGATCAACTGGCCGCCACGGCGCATCTCGTAGAACTTGACGGTTTCGTGCCAGACCGAGGCCTTGGCCTCGCTGATGGACACGTCGAACAGGCGCTCGATGATGGAGAACAGGCCGGGGACGACTTTCGTCGCCGTGAAGTACTGCTTCACCGTCTGGTCGCTGAAGGCGTAGCGGGCTTCCTTGAGTTTCTCGCTCCAGTAGGAGACGTCCCAGGATTCCAGCGGAGCGCCCTTGGCGAAGTCACGCAACTCGGCCAGATCCTTCTCGGCGAAGGGGCGTGCGCGCTTGGCGAGGTCGCGCAGGAAGGTCTTCACCTCATCCGGCGTCGAGGCCATCTTGGGCGCCAGCGACACCTCGGCGAAGCTCTTGTAGCCGAGCAGCTGGGCCTCTTCCTGGCGCAGCGCGACGATCTCGCGCATGGCGGCGGTGTTGTCCCACTCGGGCTTGCCCGACTCGCTGGCGCGGGTCACATAGGCGCGGTAGAGCTTCTCGCGCAGCTCGCGGTTGTCGGCGTACTGCATGACGGGCAGATAGACCGGGAAATGCAGGCTCAGCTTGTGGCCGCCGTCGTCGAGGCGGGTGGCGTCCAGCACGTCCTGAGGCACGCCGGCCAGCTCTTCGGCCGTGGCGATATAGCTCCAGCCGTCGGTGGCATCCAGCACATGCTCGCTGAACTGCTGCTGCAGCTCGGCACTGCGCTCCTGGATGGCGGCGTAGCGCTCGCGGGCCGCACCCTGCAGCTCGGCGCCGGACAGCACGAAGTTGCGGATGGCGTGCTTGAGCACCTGCTGGCGTGGGGCGCTCAAGCTGGCGCCTTGAGCGGCGACCACGGCCTTGTACTTGGCAAACAGCGCCTCGTTGGCGCCCATGGCGGTGCTGAACTCGGTCACGGCCGGCAGCATGGCGTTGTAGGCCTCGCGCAGCGCGGGCGTGTCGGCCACGGCGTTCAGGTGGCCCACGGCACCCCAGGCGGCGCCCAGGTGCTCGGTGCTGGTGTCGAGGATGCGCGAGAGGACGTCGTAGTCGGCCGGCGTCTCGGGCTTGGTGGCTTCGTCGAGCGCCACCTGGGCCGCAGCGAGCAACTGCTCGATGGCGGGCTGCACATGCTCGGGCTGGATGGCCGCGAAGTCGGGCAGGGCGGCGGTGGAGAGCAAAGGATTCGTCATTTCAGCCATGTGTTGCGCCTATGGTGAATTTCAAGCTGGCCCGCGTGAGCGTGGCCGGTCATCGCGCGGCTGCCGTGGAACCGGCTTTGCCGGGCCACTGGCAGCGCCCCTTTGAGGGGGCCGGCGAAGCCGGAACGGGGTGGTCAGTTTCTGCTGCGTTCGGCAGATTCAAGCGTGTTCACCAGCAACATGGCAATGGTCATAGGACCCACGCCGCCGGGAACCGGAGTGATCCAACCCGCCACGTCCTTGACGCCGTCGAAGTCCACGTCGCCGCAGAGCTTGCCCTCGTCGTTGCGGTTCATGCCCACGTCGATGACGACGGCGCCCGGCTTGACCATATCGGCCGTCAGCACATTGCGCTTGCCCACGGCAGCGACGATGACGTCGGCCTGGCGGGTCATCTCGCCCAGATTGGCCGTGCCGCTGTGGCAGATGGTGACCGTGGCGTTGGCAGCCAGCAGCATCATGGCCATGGGCTTGCCGACGATGTTGCTGCGGCCGATGACGACGGCGTGCTTGCCGCGCAAGTCCTTCATGCCGATGCTCTCCAGCATCTTCATGCAGCCATAGGGCGTGCAGGCCTTGAAGCCGGGCTCGCCGACCATCAATGCGCCGGCGCTGGCGACGTGGAAGCCGTCCACGTCCTTGGCCGGCGAGATGGACTCGATGACCTTGTGGTCGTCGATGTGCTTGGGCAGGGGCAGCTGGACCAGGATGCCGTGGATGCTGGGGTCGTTGTTCAGCGCGTCGACACGGGCCAGCAGCTCGGCTTCGGTCATCGTGGCGTCGTACTTTTCGAGCCGCGAATGGATGCCCGCTTCCTCGCAGGCCTTGACCTTGTTGCGCACATAGACCTGGCTGGCCGGGTTGTCGCCCACCAGCACGACGGCGAGGCCGGGTTGGTGGCCCTGGGCGGTCAGAGCGGCGGCGCGAGAAGCGGCTTCGCCGCGCAGTTGCTTGGAGAGGGCGAGGCCGTCGATCAGTTGGGCGGTCATGACAAGGCTGCTTTCTGCAATGCTGGAAATGCAAAAGGCCGCTGGAGTGCAGCGGCCTTTGAAAGGGAGTCGGGGATCAGGCCTTGGCGGTCGCGCCCAAGGCAATCTTGAGCAGGTCCGCCACCGTGTTGGCGTTGAGCTTTTCCATGATGTTGGCGCGGTGCGCCTCGACCGTCTTGATGCTGATGCCGAGGTCGTCGGCGATCTGCTTGTTCAGGCGGCCGGCGACGATGCGCTCCAGCACTTGCGCTTCGCGCGTCGTCAGGCGGGCCAGCAGGGCGTCGCGGCTGGCGGCTTCCTGGTGGCTGGAGAAGGCATCGCGGGCCTGGTCGAGCATGCGCTCCACCAGGGCCAGCAGCTCTTCTTCCTTGAAGGGCTTCTCGATGAAGTCCATCGCGCCCTTCTTCATCGTCTGCACGGCCATCGGCACGTCGCCGTGGCCGGTGATGAAGACGATGGGCAGGGGGCTCTTGCGCTCGATGAGGCGGTCCTGGAGTTCCAGGCCGGTCATGCCATCCATGCGGATGTCGGCAATCAGGCAGGCGACCTCGCGAGGGTCGTAGCGGGCCAGGAAGGATTCGGCCGAGTCAAAACACTTGACTCGGTAGTCCTTGCCTTCGAGAAGCCACTGCAGGGAGTCGCGGACCGCTTCGTCGTCATCGACAACGTAGACGTTGCCCTTCTTAGGGATCAAGCTCATGGTGCTGTGGGTTCTGTTCTCTGAGCGCTGCCGAGAATGCCCTGGGAGGCTTCCTGACGCAGGAGTTCTGAGGTGATGGTGACCGGAATCGTGAATGCAAATCGGCAGCCGACGACCAAGGAGCCATTGTAGAGGTTCTCGGCTTTTATCCGGCCCTGGTGGGACTCGACGATAGACCGGCATAACCCTAATCCGATGCCCAATCCGTCGGCTTTTGTCGAGAAAAACGCCTCATACATGCGGGCCAGCACTTCATCGGGCAAACCCGGCCCCATGTCGGTGACGGAGAACTCGATCTGGCCGCCCAGCTCGGCGCTGTGCTTGGGGATGACGCGCAGCTCGATGTGGCGGCGCGAGGTCGGCAGGGAGGCGTTGTCGATGGCCTCGGCGGCGTTCTTCAGCAGGTTCATCAGCACCTGCTCGATCAGGATGGGGTCCACCATCAGCTGCGGCAGGCGCTGGGCCACATAGGTGTGGATGGCCACGTTGCGGCGGCGCAGCTCGATGCCGGCCAGTTCCACCGCGTCCTCGACGATGTCCGCCGCGTTGGCGGGCTGGCGCTGCGGCTCGCTGCGCTTCACGAAGTTGCGGATGCGGTGAATGATCTGGCCGGCGCGTTCGGCCTGCTTGGCCGTCTTGGTCAGCGCGGCCATCAGCGCATCCTTGTCGATGCTGTCGTTGCGCACGCGGCTGACCATGCCGTTGCAGTAATTGGTGATGGCGGTCAGCGGCTGGTTCAGCTCGTGGGCGACGCTGGAGGCCATCTCGCCCATGGTCATCAGCCGGCTCGTGACCTGGGCCTTGTCGGCCTGCAGGGCGGCCTGGGCCTCGGCGTGGCGGCGCATGGTGATGTCGGTGGCGATCAGCATCTGCGCCAGGCGGCCGTCGGTCCACTGCAGATAGCGGGCGCGCACGTCGAACCACATGGCCAGGGACTCGACATAGACCTCGCGCGGGTCGGAGCCGGTCTCGGTCAGCGCCTCGGCGGGCAGGCCGGAGTAGTCGTCGACCTCGTCGACGCTATCGTCCAGGCCACCGCGGCGGCTGGTCGTGCCCAGCAGATGGCCACCGGCCAGCAGCGCGTGGCCGGCCGGGTCGGCACCGAACCAGAGGCGGTAGCTGCGGTTGGCGAACAGCAGCTCCGGTGGCTGCACGGACAGCACCGACACCGCCGCGTCCAGGCCTTCCAGCACGGTGGTGAAGCGCTCGTGCGAGGCCGAGAGCTGGTCGCGCACCCGCTTGGCCTCGGTGATGTTGGTCATCGAGGTCATCCAGCCGGTCTGCTTGCCCTTGGTGTCCACCAGCGGCGACACATAGACGCGGGCGTCGAACTGGCTGGCGTCCTTGCGCTGGATCTTCACTTCGACGCCACCCGAGGGGCTGCGGCCCTGCAGCTCCTGCTGCAGCAGGCGGGCGTTTTCCTCGCGCCGGTCGGCGGGCCAGAAGGGGTAGGGCGGCGTGCGGCCGATGAGGTCGGCTTCCGAGAAGCCCGTCATCGCGCAGAACGCCGGGTTCACATAGGTGATGCGCGTGTCCATGTCCATGGCGCGCATGCCGGTCAGCATGGAGTTCTCCATGGCACGGCGGAAATTGGTCTCCAGCGTCAGCGCGTTCTGGATCTGGGTGCGCCGGCGCATATGGCGCCAGGTGCCCAGCAGCATCCAGACTGTCATGCCGGCCAGGGCCAGCACCAGCCAGAACAGCGCGTTGTTGATGAGGCCGATGGAGGTGCGCCAGCCCTGGCCGCGCAGCACCAGGCCGTTCAGGGCCGGCGCCAGCGGCACGTCGTGCAGCAGGGAGGCGCGGCGCAGCACCTGGCCCGGCATGGGCGTGACGGTGCTGCTGACGATCTGGTCGCGCGCATCCAGCACGGCGATGCTGTGGCGGGTGGCGACCTCGCTGGGCACGTAATAGCGCAGCAGCGACTCGACGGTGTATTCGGCGATCAGCACGCCGGCAAAGCCGCCGCGGTCGATCAGCGGGATGTGCAGCTGGAAGACGGTGACGCCGTTGGCGTCGGAGAAGGGCGGCGAGTAGACCGGCTGGCGCCTTTCCTTGGCGGCCTCGAAGGCGATGGCCGCCGCGTTGGACTGGTTGACCATGGGCATGGACGGATCGTCACCGTCGGCCGACATCAGGCCGTCGGCCTGGAAGCCGGCGGCGCCCACGCTGCTGCGGCGCTCGCGCTTGGCGCTGAGCCAGGTCACATGCGTCAGCTCGGGCCGCTCGCGGGCGAAGGCCTGGGCCTGGGCGGAGAACTCGTGGGCGTCGATCTGCCGCGTGACGACCTCTCGCGCGATGCGCACCAGCTGCTCCTGGTTCTCGATCAGGCGCAGGCGGATCTGCTGCTGGGCGATCTCGGTGTCGCGCTTGACGGACTCGGTCTCGCGCTCGATTTCTTCGTTGCGCAGGTACCAGAAGGCCGAAATGATGGCCGCCAGGAAGAGCAGCACCGAGATCAGCGGCCCCAGCGTGGCCAGGCGGTCCTGGCGCGACGGCGATTGCCGGAACCACCAGGTCGCGACCAGGCGGCGCAGCGGCGCCAGCATGCGTTGGCCGCGGGAGCGGATCTCGGGAGCAGGGGAATCGGCGGACATCGGCAAATTATCCGGGTCGGACGGAAGTCGAATATTTCATATTAAGAAATCGATTCGCACCATTTGGGAATTGACTGGGCTTGTGAGACACTGCCGCCGCTCGCGGGCCAGCGCCTGCGCTTTGCACCTGTTAGAACAGCCACTTCCGCCCGCCAGAGGCGGATTTACCAGGAGACACGGCCATGTCAGCCCAGCCGCAAGAGTTTCTCGGCGCCGCCGCGAACGACCAAGACCCGCAGGAAACCCGTGAGTGGCTGGATGCCCTCTCGGCCGTCATCGATCGCGAAGGTGCCGAACGCGCGCACTTCCTGATCGAGGAGATGCTGGAGCACGCCCGCCACCACAGCATCGATCTGCCGTTCTCGGCCACGACGGGCTACGTCAACACCATCGAGTCTGACGCCGAAGCCCGTTGCCCCGGCAACATCCAGATCGAGAAGCGCCTGCGCGCCTATATGCGCTGGAACGCGATGGCCATGGTGGTGCGGGCCAACCGCCTGCACCCCGCCGATGGCGGCGACCTGGGTGGCCACATCGGCTCCTTCGCGTCGGTGGCCAGCATGTTCGGTGCCGGCTTCAACCACTTCTGGCATGCCGCCAGCGAAGACCACGGCGGCGACTGCCTCTACATCCAGGGCCACAGCGCGCCCGGCATCTATGCCCGCGCCTACCTGGAAGGCCGGCTCAGCGAGGAGCAGCTGGACAACTTCCGCCAGGAAGTCGACGGCAAGGGCCTGTCGAGCTACCCCCACCCGAAGCTGATGCCCAACTTCTGGCAGTTCCCGACCGTCAGCATGGGCCTCGGCCCGCTGATGGCGATCTACCAGGCGCGCTTCCTGAAGTATCTGCACGCCCGCGGCATCGCCAACACCGAGAACCGCAAGGTCTGGGCCTTCATGGGCGACGGCGAGATGGACGAGCCGGAAAGCCTGGGCGCCATCGGCCTGGCCGTGCGCGAGAACCTCGACAACCTCGTCTTCGTCGTCAACTGCAATCTGCAGCGTCTGGACGGTCCGGTGCGCGGCAACGGCAAGATCATCCAGGAGCTGGAAGGCGAGTTCCGCGGCGCGGGCTGGAACGTCATCAAGCTGATCTGGGGCAAGGGCTGGGACGAGCTGCTGGCGCGCGACAAGAGCGGCAAGTTGAAGCAGCTGATGATGGAGACGCTGGACGGCGACTACCAGGCCATGAAGGCCAACGACGGCGCCTTCGTCCGCAAGAACTTCTTCGGCAAATACCCCGAGACGGCCAAGCTCGTCGCCCACATGAGCGACGAGGAGATCTTCGAGTTGCGCCGCGGCGGCCACGAACCCGAGAAGGTCTACGCCGCGTTTGAGAAGGCCCACAACAACAAGACGGGCCAGCCCACCGTGCTGCTGGTCAAGACCGTCAAGGGCTATGGCATGGGCAAGGCCGGCGAAGGCAAGAACACCGTCCACCAGACCAAGAAGCTGACGGACGAGGACATCAAGTACATCCGCGACCGCTTCAACATCCCCATTCCCGACAGCGAGCTGGCCAAGATCCCCTACTACAAGCCGGCCGACGACACGCCGGAGATGCGCTATCTGCACGAGCGTCGCCAGGCGCTGGGCGGCTATCTGCCCAGCCGCCGCCCCAAGGCCGACGAGCAGTTCAAGGCGCCCGAGCTGGCCACCTTCCAGGCCGTGCTGGACCCGACCGCCGAAGGCCGCGAGATCTCGACGACCCAGGCCTATGTGCGCTTCCTGACGCAGCTGCTGCGTGACAAGGAAATCGGCCCGCGCGTCGTGCCCATCCTCGTCGACGAGGCCCGCACCTTCGGCATGGAAGGCCTGTTCCGCCAGATCGGCATCTACAACCCCAAGGGTCAGCTGTACACGCCGGTCGACAAGGACCAGGTCATGTACTACCGCGAGGACAAGGCCGGGCAGATCCTGCAGGAAGGCATCAACGAAGCGGGCGGCATGGCCAGCTGGATCGCCGCGGCGACGTCGTACTCGACGAACAACCGCGTCATGATTCCGTTCTACGTCTACTACTCGATGTTCGGCTTCCAGCGCATCGGCGACCTGGCCTGGGCGGCGGGTGACATGCAGGCCCGTGGCTTCCTGCTGGGCGGCACATCCGGCCGCACGACGCTGAACGGCGAAGGCCTGCAGCACGAGGACGGCCACAGCCACATCCTGGCCGGCACCATCCCCAACTGCATCAGCTACGACCCGACCTTCGCCCACGAAGTGGCGGTCATCATGCAGCGCGGCCTCAAGCGCATGGTCGAAGACCAGGAAAACGTCTTCTACTACATCACCCTGCTGAACGAGAACTACCCGATGCCCGGGCTCAAGGCCGGCACCGAGGAGCAGATCCTCAAGGGCATGTATCTGCTGGAAGAGGCGGATGCGTCCAAGCCCATCAGCGTCAACCTGCTGGGCTCGGGCACCATCCTGCGCGAAAGCCAGGTCGCCAAGATGCTGCTGGAGGAGGACTGGGGCGTGGGCGCCAATGTGTGGAGCTGCCCGAGCTTCAACGAGCTGGCCCGCGACGGCCAGAACGCCGAGCGCTGGAACCTGCTGCACCCGACCGAACTCGCCTGCGTGCCCTTCGTCACGCAGCAGCTCGGCCACACCAAGGGCCCGGTCATCGCGTCCACCGACTACATGAAGAACTACGCGGAGCAGATCCGCGCCTTCATCCCCAAGGGCCGTTCCTACAAGGTGCTGGGCACCGACGGCTTCGGCCGCAGTGACTTCCGCTCCAAGCTGCGCCAGCACTTCGAGATCAACCGCCACTACATCGTCGTGGCCGCGCTGAAGGCGCTGGCCGATGACGGCGCGGTGCCGATCGAGCGCGTGGCCGAGGCGATTGCCAAATACGGCATCGACGTCAACAAGATCAACCCGCTCTACGCCTGAGCCCCGGGGGAGACACAAACATGGCATTGGTTGAAGTCAAGGTTCCCGACATTGGCGATTTCGACGAGGTCGGCGTCATCGAGGTGCTGGTCAAGGTCGGCGACACCGTCAAGGTGGAGCAAAGCCTGATCACCGTCGAGAGCGACAAGGCATCGATGGAGATTCCGTCGTCGCAGGCCGGCGTCGTCAAGGAGATCAAGGTCGCCGTCGGCGACAAGGTCAAGGAAGGCAGCGTGCTGGTGATCGTCGAGGGCGAGGGCGCTGCTGCGCCGGCGCCTGCGGCCGCCGCCCCCGCGCCCGTTGCCGCTGCGCCGGCACCAGCAGCGCCTGCTCAGGCTGCTCCGGCCCCGGCCCAGAGCAGCGGCCCGGTCACCATCGAAGTCCCGGACATTGGCGACTTCGACGAGGTGGCCGTCATCGAGCTGCTCGTGAAGGTCGGCGACACCGTCAAGGTCGAGCAGAGCCTGGTCACCGTCGAGAGCGACAAGGCCTCGATGGAAATCCCGTCGTCGCATGCCGGCGTCGTCCAGGAGCTGCTGGTCAAGGTCGGCGACAAGGTCGCCAAGGGTTCGCCGCTGGCCCGCGTGGCCGCCACCGGTGGTGCACCCGCGCCCGCCGCGGCGCCCGCTCAGGCGCCGGCGCCTGCCGCGGCCGCACCTGCAGCCGCACCCGCCGAAGCCAAKGCCGCGGCACCCGCTGCCGCGCTGCCGGCCCACCAGCCGACCGCCCCGACAGGCCAACTGCCGCACGCCTCGCCCAGCATCCGTAAGCTCGCCCGCGAGCTCGGTGTGCCGCTGGCAGAAGTGAAGGGCAGTGGCGCCAAGGGCCGCATCGTCGAGAGCGACGTGCAGGGCTTCGTCAAGGCCGTCATGAGTGGCACGGTGCAGACCGCCGCGCAAAAGGCCGTTGCGCCTGCTGCTGCCGCTGGCGGCGGTACGGGTCTGAACCTGCTGGCCTGGCCCAAGGTCGACTTCGAGAAGTTCGGCCCCGTGGAGCGCAAGGAGCTGTCCCGCATCAAGAAGATCTCGGGCGCCAACCTGCATCGCAACTGGGTCGTCATCCCGCACGTCACCAACCACGACGATGCCGACATCACCGAGCTCGAAGCCTTCCGCGTCCAGCTGAACAAGGAAAACGAGAAGGCCGGCATCAAGGTCACGATGCTCGCCTTCATGATCAAGGCGGCCGTCGCGGCGCTGAAGAAGTTCCCCGAGTTCAACGCGTCGCTGGACGGTGACACGCTGGTGCTGAAGAACTACTTCCACATCGGCTTCGCGGCCGACACGCCCAACGGCTTGGTCGTGCCCGTCATCAAGGACGCCGACAAGAAGGGCATCTTCCAGATCGGCGCCGAGATGGGCGAACTGGCCAAGAAGGCCCGCGACGGCAAGCTGGGCCCGGCCGACATGAGCGGCGGCTGCTTCTCGATCTCGTCCCTGGGCGGTATCGGCGGCAAGTACTTCACGCCCATCATCAACGCACCGGAAGTGGCCATCATGGGCGTCTGCAAGAGCTCGATCGAGCCGGTGTGGGACGGCAAGGCCTTCCAGCCGCGCCTGATCCTGCCGCTGTCGCTGTCGTGGGACCACCGCGTCATCGACGGCGCGTCGGCTGCGCGCTTCAACGTCTACTTCGCGTCACTGCTGTCCGACTTCCGTCGGATTGCCCTGTAAGACCTTGCGGGACAGACCTCGCATAGCGAGCTCTGTCCCCAACTGATCAAACTGGAAAATTGCAATGGCAATCGTGGAAGTTCAAGTTCCGGATATTGGCGACTTCGACGAAGTCGGCGTCATCGAGGTGCTGGTCAAGGCCGGCGACGCAGTCAAGGTTGAGCAGAGCCTCATCACCGTCGAGAGCGACAAGGCGTCGATGGAGATCCCTTCGTCCGCCGCTGGCGTGGTCAAGGAGCTGCGCGTCAAGATCGGCGACAAGGTCGCCAAGGGCTCGGTCGTGCTGACGCTGGAGTCCGCTGAAGCTGCGGCCCCCGCGCCGGCTGCCGCAGCGCCTGCACCGGCACCTGTGGTCGCCGCCGCGCCGGCCCCTGCCGCCGCGACCTACTCGGGTAGCGCCGACCAGGCCTTCGACCTCGTCGTTCTCGGCGGCGGCCCCGGTGGCTATTCGGCTGCCTTCCGCGCCGCTGACCTGGGTCTGAAGGTTGCCATCGTCGAGCGTTACGCAACGCTGGGCGGCGTCTGCCTGAACGTGGGCTGCATCCCTTCCAAGGCGCTGCTGCACGTCGCGGCCGTCATGGACGAGGTCAGCCACATGGCCGACCTGGGTGTGGCCTTCGGCGAGCCGGAGGTCGACATCGACAAGCTGCGCGCCCACAAGAACAAGGTCACCGGCAAGCTGACCGGCGGCCTCGCGGCCATGGCCAAGATGCGCAAGGTGACCGTGCTGCGTGGCGTCGGCACGCTGCTGGATGCGCAGAACCTGAAGGTTGAAGCCACCGAGGGCGCTGTCGGCCAGGCCAAGACGGGTTCGTCGCAAACCGTCGCCTTCAAGCGCCTCATCATCGCGGCCGGCTCGCAGGCTGTGCGCCTGCCCTTCCTGCCCGAAGACCCGCGCATCGTCGACTCGACCGGCGCGCTGGAGATGCAGGTCGAGGCCGAGAAGATGCTCATCGTTGGCGGCGGCATCATCGGCCTGGAAATGGGCACGGTGTACTCCACGCTGGGCTCACGCCTGGACGTCGTCGAAATGCTGCCCACGCTGATGACAGGCGCCGACCGCGACCTCGTCAAGGTCTGGCAGAAGTTCAACGCCCACCGCTTCGACAACATCATGTTGAACACGAAGACGGTCGGTGCCGAGGCCAAGCCCGATGGCATCTGGGTCACCTTCGAAGGCGAGGGCGCGCCGAAGGAGCCGCAGCGCTACGACCTGGTGCTGCAGGCCGTGGGCCGCACGCCCAACGGCAAGAAGATCGGCGCCGAGAACGCGGGCGTCATCGTCGGCGACCGCGGCTTCATCCCGGTCGACGTGCAGATGCGCACCAATGTGCCCAGCGTGTTCGCCATCGGCGACATCGTCGGCCAGCCCATGCTGGCCCACAAGGCGGTGCATGAAGGCCATGTGGCGGCGGAAGTCATTGCCGGCGAACTGCTGGGCGACGACAAGCTCAAGAAGAGCCAGTTCGACGCCCGCGTGATCCCGAGCGTGGCCTACACCGACCCCGAGGTGGCCTGGGTGGGCATCACCGAAGACGAGGCCAAGGCCAAGGGCATCAAGTTCACCAAGGGGCTGTTCCCTTGGACGGCTTCGGGCCGCGCCATCGCCAATGGCCGCGACGAGGGCTTCACCAAGCTCATCTTCGACGACGAGAGCCACCGCATCATCGGCGGCGGCATCGTCGGCACGCATGCTGGCGACATGATCGGCGAGATCGCGCTGGCCATCGAGATGGGCGCGGACGCGGTGGACATCGGCAAGACCATCCACCCGCACCCGACGCTTGGCGAGTCCCTGGGCATGGCTGCGGAAGTGGCGCACGGCTCCTGCACGGACGTGCCGCCGGTGCGCAAGAAGTAAGCGCAGCGCGACCAGCAGATGGGCCGGCATTGCCGGCCCTTTTTCATGGCGATGAGGGACAAAGCCTAGACTGGCCCCTTCCCATCCGCCGGGAGTGCGTCGTGCCGCCCAGCCGCGAGATCCGTTTTTGCACCAGCGCCGATGGCGTCCAGATCGCCACGGCCGCCCAGGGTGACGGGCCTCCACTGCTGCGTGCGGCCACCTGGTTGTCGCATTTGGATCGTGCTCCCGCCGGCATGTTGTATCCGGCGTTGACCGAGGTCTTCTCGGCCAGCCATCGCTACATCGAATACGACACCCGCGGCAGCGGCCTGTCGCAGCGCCGCGTCGACGACATCTCCTTCGACGCCTGGGTGAGTGATCTGGAGGCCGTCGCGGACGCCCACGGGCTCGAACGCTTCGTGCTGCTGGCCTTCACCTGCGCAGCCGGCGTCGCCGTGGAATACGCCGCTCGCCATCCCGAGCGCGTCAGCCACCTGATTCTCTACGGCGGCTACGCGACCTCCTACTACAGCACCAGCCACCCCGACCCGGGCGTGCGCCGCGAGGGGGACATGCTCGCGCAGGTCGCCGAGGTCGGCTGGGGTGCGGCGAGCCCGGTGTTCCGTCAGGTCTTCGTTTCCAAATTCATGCCCGGCGCAACGCCCGAGCAGCAGCGCGTTTTCGGCCAGTTGCAGCGCGATTCGGCCACGCCGGAAGTCGCGGCGCGCTACCTGAGGGCGATGTATTGGCTCAACGTCAAGGCCGCCGCGGCGCGCGTGCGCTGCCCGACGCTGGTGCTGCATGCCCGTGGTGACCAGATGGTCCGCTTCGAGCAGGGGCGCCGGCTGGCGGCCTTGATTCCCGGTGCGGTTTTCGCGCCGCTGGACAGCGACAACCACGTGCCCTTCGCCTCCGAGCCTGCCTTCACGCAGATGGTGGACCGCATCCAGGGCTTCATCGGCACGCCGCTGCCGCGGCCGACGCTGACGCCCCGCCAGCTCACCGTGCTGCGTGCCGTGGCCGGTGGCCAGACCGACAAGCAGATCGCCCAGGCCCTACAGCTGAGTCCGCGCACCGTCGAGATGCATGTGTCGGGCGCGCTGCGCGCCCTGGGCTGCAAGACGCGGGCCGAGGCCGTGCATCACGCAGGCCAGCAGCGGCTGTTGCACTGAGACGGCACGGTCCCACTACCGTGTTCGCCGCTGCCCCGGGCCGTAGTTGGCCGAGATGCGCCGCGCGGCCTGGCGGGCCAGACTGGGCCATCGCTTTTTGGGGAGCCCACGATGGAAGCCGATCTCGACGACGGTCCCGCGCTGCAGGATGTGCTGCAGGTGCATTGCTATGGCTGCGGCGCGCTAAATGCGCGTGGCCTGCAGATCAAGAGCCGCTGGCTGGGGGACGAACTGGTCTGCCGTTGGCAGCCCGGGCCCCAGCACATCGGCTATCCGGGCTATGTCTTTGGCGGCACCATCGCCTCCGTCGTCGATTGCCATGCCGTCTGGGCGGCATTGGCCCGGTATTGCCGCGACAACGGCCATGACCTCGCTGCGGGCCCGCCGACCCAGACCTTTGTCACGGCCTCGCTGTCCGTCAGCTTCCTGAAGCCGGCGCGCAGCAGTCAGGCGCTTGAGCTGCGCGCCTCGGTGCGCGAGGCCTCAGGCCGCAAGTACGCCGTCGTCTGCACGGTCGAGAGCGCAGGCCAGGTCTGCGCGCAGGCCGAAGTCCTTGTCGTGGCCGTGGCGACGGAGAGGCTGCAGGCGGCCTAGGCGAAGCGCGCTGGACACGAAAGTGGCGCTCGATACGGCGATCGATTAGCAGCGGATGGTTGCGATCTCCGGCTTGCGCTCAGCTGGCCTCTCGCAGCAACTCCTCGTGTCGCCGCATCGCCGCGGCCAGCTCGTGGTTGCAGTAGCGGGACAGGCCGGCATAGGCATCGGCCCTCGCGTCGGCCGGGTCGCCCTGGCCGAGCTTGAACTGAGCGCGGGTTTCCAGGACGCGGGCGCTGAAGGGAACGATGTACTGGGCCAGCTGCGCCAGCCGCGGGCCCATCTCGCCGGGTTGCCAGGGCTTGGGGAAGGGCGCTTCGACATGGGCGCTCAACAGGTCCAGCGCCCGCAGCAGTTGCTCCGGGCTGTCCTCGATCTGGACGTCGAGTTCGAACTGGACGAATTCGTAGTTCCAGGTCGGCGCATAGCGACGATTGCGCATCCAACTGCTGGAGATGTAGCCCTGGGCGCCGGTGAAGCTGGCGAGTGCGCGCGGCTGGCGCTGCAGCATGGCGAACTGCGGGTTGCGGCGGGACAGATGGCCGATCAGATGGGCTTCGCCGCTGGCCGCATCGCGCTGCAGGATCAGCGGCAGCGGCGTGGCCAGCATGCGGCCTTCATCGGCGCTGACCAGGGTGGCCAGCGGAAAGTCGGCCACCACGCGGTCGATCTCGCCCGGGTTGGCGGGCTGGAAGGGCAGCTGTTCGTACATCGACATGGCGGGTTTTCTTGTGGTGCTGGGAAGGCCTTCAGTCTAGGAAGTGGCCGAGCCGTGAAAATGAGCGAATTTGCAAATCTTCATTGCAAAATTGCTGGCCATGACAGCCTCCGCCATCAACGACCTGAACTGGGACGACCTGCGCCTGTTGCAGCTGATTGCCCAGCACGGCGGCCTGGCCAAGGCGGCCGGCGCCGGCGGCTTGAGCCATGCCACGCTGTTCCGGCGGCTGCGCGCGCTAGAGCAGAAGCTGGACCTGCGGCTGTTCGAGCGCCTGCGCGGTGGCTATGTGGCCACGCGGGCCGGCGCCGAGCTGGTCGAGCTGTCGCGCCGCATGGGGCGTGAGCTGCATGTCGTGACCGAGAGCCTGCGCGGGCGCCAGGCCTGGCCGGGCGGGCTCTTGAGGGTGAGCGCGGCCGACACCTGGATGCAGGACCTGCTGCCGCCGCTGCTGGCCAGCTACCAGGCCCGGCATCAGGTCCAGCTGCAGGTGCGCAGCGGCAATGCGCTGCTGGACGTGCAGCAGGGCGAGACCGATGTCGCGCTGCGCTCCGGTGGGCCGCCGCCGGAGTCGCTGGTGGGGCGGCGCCTGGCGAAGGTCGAGGCGACGGTCTATGCGTCCCGCAGGCTGGGCGGGGTCAGCGCCGACACGCTGGACCTGCAGCCCTGGGTGGGCGTCGACGATGAGCTGGCCCACCTGGCCTCGGCGCGCTGGCTGGAAAGCCAGGGCCTGGGCCGCCAGGTGGCGGTGCGCACCAACAGCCTGGCCCAGGTGCGCCAGCTGGTGCGCGCCGGCATGGGCCTGGGCGCCTTGCCCTGCTATCTCGGCGATGCCGACCCCGAGCTGAAGCGCCTGTTCGCCCCCCCGCGCGACTGGCGCAGCGAGCTGTGGCTGCTGACTCGCGTCGAGCTGCGCCAGGTGCCGCGCGTCAAGCAGCTGTTCGAGCATCTTTACCAAGGCACGCGCGCCCTGGTGCCGTTGATCGAGGGGCGCAACCCGCAACCTGGCTGACGCCACCCATGCCGTGTGTCACGGACGGGTTTTGCCTGCATGGGTTTTCCCGCCGTGACGAATCGCCGCGGGAGTCCAGCGGTGCGCCAATCGCGCCATGACGGCGCTGACCTCGAGACTGCAACGACTGGTGCTGCTGCGCCCTGGCGAGGGCCGCGCGCTGCTGTGGGCGGCCGGCTACTTCTTCTTCCTGCTGCTGAGCCTGTATCTGCTGCGGCCGGTGCGCGAGGCCATGGGCATTGCGCGCGGCGCCGACTGGCTGCCCTGGCTGATGACGACGACGCTGGTCGTCATGCTCGTCGTCAACCCGATCTATGCGGCCCTGGTGTCGCGCCTGCCGCGCAGACGCTTCATCCCCTTGGTGGCGCATTTCTTCGCGGTCAACCTGCTGGTGTTCGCCGCGCTCTTCCAGGCGCTGCCAGCGCATGGGGGCAGCCTGCTGGGATACGCGTTCTACGTGTGGCTGAGCGTGTTCAACCTCTTTGTGGTGTCGGTGTTCTGGAGCCTGATGGCCGACGTGTTCACCGAGGACCAGGGCAAGCGCCTGTTCGGCATGATCTCCATGGGCGGCACGCTGGGAGCGGTCGTCGGTGCTGCGGTGACCGAGGTGGCCAGCAGTGGCAGCTGGGGTTTCAAGCTGCCGGTCGCCGGCCTGATGCTGCTGGCCGTGCTGGGCCTGGAGCTGGCGGTGTTCTTCATGCTGCGCCTGGCCCGGCACTTCAAGCTGTCGTCGGGCGAAGGCCAGCAGGCGCGTGAACCGGGCCCGGACTTCAAGGCCGGGCTGAGCGCCATTGCCGGTTCACGCTATCTGCAGCTGATCTGCGCCTACATGCTGCTGTTCACCATCGCCTCGACCTTCCTCTATCTGATGCAAGGCGACATCGTGGCCAAGAGCTTTGCGAGCCCAGCCGAGCGCACGGCAGCCTTTGCCAAGCTGGACTTCTGGACCAATGTGCTGACACTGACCGTGCAGCTGCTGCTGACGAGCCGGCTGCTGCGCGGCATCGGCGTGTCCGGCGTGCTGCTGGTGCTGCCGCTGCTGACGACCGTGGGCTTCGGCGCGCTGGCGCTGTGGCCCAGCTTCCTGGCGCTGGCCCTGGTGCAGGTGCTGCGCCGCGGCATCCACTACGCCGTGGACCGGCCGGCGCGCGAGATCCTCTACATCCCGCTGGGGCCGGAGGAACGCTACAAGTCCAAGGCCTTCATCGACACCTTCGTCTTCCGCGGCGGCGACTTCCTCGGCGTCTGGGCGCCGACGCTGTTTGCCGCGCTGCTGGTGCCGGTCTCGCTCGCGGCGCTGGGCTGTGCCGGCGCCTGGGTCGCCATCGCGGGCTGGCTGGGCCGGCTCGTCAACCGTCGTCATCGCGAGCACGCCGAAGCCGCGCCGCTGCCCTTCCATCACAAGGAGACTCTCACATGAAGATCACCGTCTCACGCCGACAGGTCCTGCAGATGAGCACCACCCTGCTTCCCGGCGCCGCCTTCGCGGCGGCCGCGCCCGCGCCCAAGCGCATCCTCATCCTCGGCGGCACCGGCTTCCTCGGCCCGGCCATCGTCGAGGCGGCCGAGAAGCGCGGCCACACGCTGACGCTGTTCAACCGCGGCAAGACGCGGCCCGGCCTCTTCCCGCACATCGAGAAGCGCCAGGGCGACCGCGACCCGCTGAAGGGTGAAGGCATCAAGTCGCTGGAGACCGGCGAATGGGACGCCGTCATCGACGACTCGGGCTACTACCCGCGCATGGTCGGCGCCTCGGCCCAGCTGCTGGCGCCGCGGGTCAAGCAGTACATCTACATCTCCAGCATCAGCGCCTACAAGGAACCCAGCCCGATCAACGGCGACGAGAGCGCGCCGCTGGCCGTTCTGGCCGACCCCAAGGTCGAGGAGATGGGCAAGAACTTCGAGAACTACGGCGGGCTCAAGGCCGCCTGCGAAGCCGCCGCCGAAGCCGCGCTGCCCGGGCGTACGACGGTCGTGCGCCCGGGCTTCATCGTCGGCCCCGACGACCCGACGGGCCGCTTCACCTACTGGCCAGCGCGCTTCGACAAGGGCGGCGAGGTCGCCGTGCCCGGCGCGCCGACCGACCCGCTGCAGCTCATCGACGTGCGCGACCTGGCCGAGTGGCTGGTGCTGATGGTGGAGAACCGCACCATCGGCAGCTTCAACGGCCTCGGGCCCGAGAAGGCGATGACCTGGGGGCGGGTCATCGCCGCTTGCCAGAAGGCCACGCCCAATCCCAGCACCATCACCTGGATCCCGGGTGAGTTCGTCGCCAAGCAGGAGGGCATCGATTTCCCGATCTGGGCGCCCTATGCGGGTGACACCAAGGGCTTCCACACCTGGCAGAACGGCCGCGCCGTGAAGGCCGGCCTGCGCTTCCGGCCCGTCGAGCAGACGGTGGCAGAGACCCTGGCCTGGTACCAGGGCCAGTTGAAGGAGGAGAAGGGCCGCACCCGCATGGCCTTCACGCCCGAGCAGGAAGCCGAGATGCTGAAGCGCTGGAAGGCGGCCAAGGCCGGCTGACGGCCTGCGGGCTAACGTCAATCCTTGCGGGTGGAGGCTGTCGCGACAATGGCGGCATGACCTTTTTCTACTGGTTCATGGCGCTCGTGATGGCTGCCACCCTGTTCCCTTCGGCCCTCTACATGGGCATCTACGTCTTTACCGGGGCCGACGAGGCCCTGCATCGCGCGCGCAAGTTCTGGACCTTCCTGCGCCTCTTCACGCTGCTGGGCTTCAACCTGATGCTCTGGGGCCACGTCGTCGTCGCGGCCTGGCAGCTGTTCCACTGACGCCCGCAGTCGCGGCCCGTCAGAAGCGCGACGGATACATGCCCGGGCAGTTGGCCGTGCCGAAGCGGTCCACCGGCATGCGAAAACGCATGCCCACGCGCAACTGCTTCCAGTGCTCGGGGTCGAGGCGGCAGACCCAGGCGTGGTCCTCGCGGTCGCGCAGTTCGATCTCGAAGTAGGCCTCGCGCTGGCCCAGGCGCTCGCTGCCGGGCTGGCCGGGTGGGGCCATGCGCAGCGGCGGCCGCGGCCAGTCGGGGCGGTCGTCCGGGCCGCCCTCGTTCTTGATGATCCAGCTGCGGCGCCAGGCGAGCAGGTTGTAGCGGCAATGCTCGCTGGGCTCTGCGCGCTTGCCGGTCGGGTCGGCGATGGTGCGGCGGCTGATGTCGAAGGCGCCCTCGGGCAGCTCGTCGCACCAGTCGGAGCCGCTCTCGGAGCGCAGCCGCTCGACGATGATTTCCATGCGCCAGCTGCGCTTGGTCAGCTCGACGGCGACGCCGGAGGGGCCGAACACCCACCAGGCCAGCGTCAGCGCCGTCCCCACCACCATGATGGCGAGGACGACGACGCGCAGGCGGAGGGCTTTCACGCGGCGTCGAACTGCGCGGTGATGGCCTCTTCCCACTGGGCCAGCTCGTCCCAGCCGATGTGCAGCCAAGCCATCGCGGCCTGGTGGTGGCCGGCCCAGTCGGCGTCCTCGGGCAGGCCCTCGTGGCGGCGCATCAAGTGCTCGGCAATGAGACCAGCCGCCATCAGTGTGTGGATCTCGGGCTCGATGCCGTCGTGGCCCAGGGCCGTGAAGTCGTGGTGCAGGCGGATGGCGGCCATCAGCGGCGCCGGCAGGTTCCAGACCCGCACGACCAGGGCGCCGACGACGGCATGGTCGGTCTTGTGATTGGCGTTCTCGGTGGCGATATAGGGTCGGTCGATGCGCGCGCCGGCCTCCACCATGGTGGCCGCATAGCCGCGCACGCTTTGCATCAGCACCGGCATGCCGACGTGCAGGAAGAGGCCGAAGCTGTGGGCCAGGTCGGGCGACAGCCCAGGCAACTGCTGGGCAATGATGGCCATGGCGGTGGCGCGCTTGGTGCTGCGTTCCCAGAAGCGCGCCAGCTGCGGCGCGTTGACGGGGATGGCGTGCTGGGCCAGGAAGCCCGTCATGACGGCCACGCTCTCGCGCAGGCCGATGCGTGTCATGGCCTGGCCGACGGTGGTGCAGGGCAGGCCGACGGGCTTGAACAAGGGGCCGTTGGCGATGCGCAGCAGCGTGGCAGCCATGGCCACGTCGCTGGAGGCGATGCGGCCGACGAGGTTGAGGTCGGGCTCGGGCTGGCTCATGGCCTGCTGGAGCTGGGCCAGCAGTTCGGGGCAGGGCGGGATCTGGATCTGCTGCAGGGGACCACGGCAGCGCGACTGGTCGAGGTCGTCGCGGATCTGCTGCGCCCGTGCGACGGGGGCGCGCGGGGCGTGGGAAGGTGCCGGGTTCTGCATAGCCAAAAATCTTAGAGGCGCTTCGGGCGCGTGCCGGCCGGGTACAGTGAATTCAATCGCAGCCCGCCGTCAATCTTGCCCACTTCCCCGCCCCGTGTCGCTTTTGCCCCCCGCCCGCGCCGGTGGTGGCTGGCCGCCCTGGTGGCGGGCCCGGTGCTGGCCTTGGCGGCCTATGACGCGTCCCGCGTGCTGGAAGCCGCCGCCACGCGTGGCCCCCGCGTCGTCGAGCAGGCCCAGGCCCTGGTGCAGCAGATCGAGCGCAGCGGCACGGCCGAGGAGCTGCAGCGGCTCAAGGACATCAACGATTTCTTCAACCGGCGCCTGGCCTTCAAGGACGATGCTGTCGTCTGGAACCTGCCGGACTATTGGGCTTCGCCGCTGGAAAGCCTGGAAAAGCGCGCCGGCGACTGCGAGGACTACGCCATCGCCAAATACTTCGGCCTGGCGGCCACGGGCGTGCCGACGGCCAAGCTGCGCATGGTCTATGTGCGGGCGCGGCTGCAGGGCCAGTCGCTGGCGCACATGGTGCTGGCCTACTATGCCCAGCCGGGCGCCGAGCCGCTGATCCTGGACAACCTGCGGCCCGAGGTGCTGCCCGCGTCGCAGCGGACCGACCTGACGCCAGTGTTCAGTTTCAATACCGAGGGCTTGTGGCAGGGCGTGGGCCAGGTGACGGCGGGCGACCCGCTGGCACGGCTGTCGCTGTGGCGTGAACTGGTGGCCAAGGTCAGGGCAGAAGGGTTTCTGTAATGGGGAGTGAGACATGTCGTTGATGCGGCAGATCGCCTGGCTGGTGCTGGGCGTGGTGCTGGCCGCGCTGGTGGGCGCGGTCGGCCTGTCCGCGGTCTCGGCGCGCCAGCTGATGCTCACCCAGCTGGAGCTGAAGAACGCCGACAACGCGCAGGCGCTGGCTCTGGCGCTGTCTCAACAGCGGGGTGACCGTGAGCTCATCAAGCTGCTGGTGTCGGCCCAGTTCGACACCGGCGCCTACGAGTTCGTGCGCTGGCGCAGTGCCACAGGCGAGACCCTGTTCGAGCGCGCCGAGGCGCCGCGCCCCGGCCAGGCGCCGGCCTGGTTCCGCGCCATGCTGCCCATCGAGGCCGCGGCCGGCGTGGCCCAGCTGTCCAACGGCTGGAATGCCATCGGCGCCGTCGAGCTGAAGAGCCATTCCAGCTATGCCCATGACACGCTGTGGATCACCTCGCGTCGGCTGCTGGCGTGGTTGCTCATCGTCGGCATCGTGGCGGCCGTGCTGGCCTGGGCGGGCCTCAGGCGCATCCGTCGCCCGCTGGACGCCGCCGTGGCCCAGGCCGAGGGCGTGCTGTCGGGCAGCTATGGCCAGGTCGTCGAGCCGCGCGTGCCCGAGCTGCAGCGCCTCACCCGCGCCATGAACGCGATGGTGCAGCGCGTGCGCGATCTCTTCGAAGCCCAGGCCGGCCAGTTGCTGGTGCTGCGCGAGCAGGTCCACCACGACCCGCTGACGGGCGTGTCCACCCGCAAGCATTTCCTGGCCGAGCTGGACGCGGCGCTGCGCCGCGACGATGGCCCGGCCGTGGCCGGGCTTGTGCTCGTGCGCCTGCGTGATCTGTCCGGCCTGAACGCCCGCCTGGGCCGTGGCGCCGTCGACGACGTGCTGTTGACCGTTGTGTCGGCCTTGCAGGCCTATCCGGAGTCTGTCGCTGGCTGCCGCGTTGGCCGAATGAACGGTGGCGACTTCGCCTTGTGGCTGCCGGCCGAGGGCGTGGCCGCCGAGACGGCCCACGCCTTGGCTGACGCGCTGCGCGCCAGCCTGCCGGCCTTCGGGCCCGGCGTGCAGGTGGCCCTGGGTGCCATCGAGCTGCCGCGCGAACGGCCGAGCAGCGTCTGGCTGGGCGAGGCCGATGCGGCCCTGGCCCGCGCCGAACACCAGAGCGAGGCGCGTGGCGGCTTCGTCGTCGAGATCGTGGCCGACCCTGGCGTCGGTCGCGAGCAGGGCGAAGGCCTGTGGCGGGCCCAGCTGCAGGAGGCTGTCAGCCAGCAGCGTGGTCGCTTGATCGAATTCCCGGTGCGCGACCGGGGCGGCCGTGTGCTGCATCTGGAATGTCCGTTGCAGCTTAAGCTCGATGAAGACTTCCAGCCGGCCGCGGCCTGGCTGCCTTTCGCGGTGCGTGCACGCATGACGGCCCAGGTCGACTTGCTCGCCGTGGATCTGGCCCTGCGGGCGATCGCGGCCGATGGCCAGGCGCGCTGCATCAATGTGGCGCCCGTGTCGCTGGCCGATGCTGCGTTTCTGCCGCAGTTGCGTGAGCTGCTGGCGCAATGGCCGCAGCCTGCGCGTGCCCTGCTGCTGGACCTGGCCGAGGCGGCGGCGACCGAGCATTTCGAGCGGCTGCTGGAGTTTGGGCGTCAGCTGAGGCCGCTCGGCGTCAAGCTGGGGCTGGAGCATGCCGGGGCTGGGTTGGCGCAGGTCGAGAAGCTCTATCAGGCCGGGCTGGACTACGTGAAGCTGGACGCCTCGGTGCTGCTGGGCGTGGCCGGCGAGGCGGGGCGGGCGGCGTTTGTGCGGGGCATGGTGATCATGCTGAGGAGCCTGGCGCTGAAGGTCTACGGCGAGGGCGTGGTCGACGAGATGGATGCGCAGGCGTTGTGGGACTGTGAGCTGGATGGGCTGACGGGGCCGTGGGTGACTTCGAGTTTGGGCTGATTGGTGATTGGGTTGGTTGCCTTTGCGTAGAGCGTGTCTGCTCGATGCATTGCCGGGAGTCCGTCCCGGCGGCCGGGTAACTTTCTTCTGCGGGGCCAGAAGAAAGTCACCAAAGAAGAGGCCCTGAACCGCACACGACCGCGACGCCGCGAAGAGCGGCTCGCGAAAACAGCCAGCGGCATTGCGACAAGAAGCGAACCGCTGCGCTCTCGCACACGACTTGTGACGAGCCCGATGTATCGCACCAGCACCCCGTTCGACGCGCGGCTGCACGCCGGGCTCATCAGGAAATACCGAACAGCCGCGTCGCTCGGGCGACGCTGCATTGGGCTGTTCTGATGAGCCCGGCGTGCAGCCGGCGTTAACTGGCCTGAAGGTCCGATCGCTGGCGTTCTTCACAAGTCGTGTGCGAGAGCGCAGCGGTTCGCTTGTAGGCCCGCGGCTACTCCGAGCTTGCGAGCGCCTGATCCCGCTCGAGTGCGGATTGCATTAGCGCTCCTCTTTTGGTGACTTTTCTCTGGCGCGTCAGAGAAAAGTTACCCGCCCTCGCGGGGCGGATTCCCGCGGCACTGCACGCGAGTCATGAGGACCGCGGCAAAAGCAACCCAGCCTCAAATCTTCATCTCCCACCGCAGTTGCCACTGCGTATAGCTCGGCCCCCCACTGCGCGACGTGATCACCTGATCCCCAGTCGCGATGACCGTGCCATTGAAGTAGTCCATCGCCGACAGATTCGTCGCCGACAGTCGCAGTGACTGCTCGGTGTTGATGGCCCACAGTGCGAAGGCGTCCACCACCGCCTTGCGGCTGGCCGTGGTCTCGGTGATCAGCGTCTGCTGGATGGTGGTCGATGGCGTCCAGTTCAACGAGGCGCCCAGCGTCAGTGGCAAAGACCGCAGCCGGTAGTCAGCCCCCAGGTTGGC
Organism: Roseateles sp. P1_C1_2; assembly: GCF_056406535.1. Lineage (NCBI taxonomy): Bacteria > Pseudomonadati > Pseudomonadota > Betaproteobacteria > Burkholderiales > Sphaerotilaceae > Roseateles > Roseateles sp. P1_C1_2. Next base: position 86,058 of record NZ_JBFUAB010000003.1, on the reverse strand, counting down.
CGTCCCTTTGGGCTGGCCGTCGATGTGGTTGTTCGGCCCCGGAATGCCTTCCACCTTCGACGTGAAGACGCTGAAGTTGCTGCGCACATTGATGGGCAGCGCGTCCTCGAAATACTCATCCAGGCGGAAGCGCGCTTCCAGCTCGACGCCGGCGGTGGAGGCCTTGCCGATGTTCTGCGGCCGCGCCACCCAGCGTTGGGTGGCGGCCCAGGGCACGGTCTCCAGCGCCGTCACGGTGCGCATCAGGTTGCTGATGCGACGGGCGAAGAAATTGGCGCTGAGCAGGCCGCCCTTGACCAGGTAGTGCTCATAGCCAATCTCGAAGCCGGTCGCCAGTTCGGGCTTGAGGTCGGGGTTGCCGGCGCGGTCGGGCGTGTTGGCCTGGTGGGRCACCTGGCTGTTGATCGTCGGCCGCGCGATCAGGTCCTGCAGCTGCGGGCTGCGATAGCTGCGCGTGAGACTCGCGCGGATCATGTCGCGGCCCTTGTCGTCGAGCTTGTAGCGGGCATGCGCCAGCGGCGTGAAGACGCTGGACTTGTTGCGCGCGTCATAGCTCGCCGCGCTGGACTTGGTGGTGATGCCTTCCCAGCGCAGGCCGGCGTAGAAGTCCCATTGCTTGCCGACATTCCACTCGTCCTGGGCATAGGCGGCGACGCGCGTGGACGAGGCATCGAGGTCGTCGCCGAAATCGTCCAGCCCAGGTTGAGGCAAGCCGTTGACCAGCGTGACGCGGTTGGTGTGCCGCGTCGTGCCTTCGCCCTCGATGCCGGAGACCAGGCTGTGGTCGCCGCCGAGGTTGTGCGACAGCTTGGCCAGTGCGCTCCAGCTGCTGTCGCGGCTGGTGTTGTCGTCCTGCTGCAGCCGCGAGGCCGCGCCGGCCAGACTTTCCTGGCGCAGGCTGTGGCTCTCGCCACGGGCACGGCCGAGGCCACCGCGCGCTTCGACGCGGGTGTCGGCGCTGAGCTTGCTCTGCCACTGGGCGTTCAGCCGCGCCATCGTGAAGCGGTTGTCGCCGTCGGTGTCGGCCTGATCGAAAAAGCCGGGCGGCTTGACGGCGGGCGTGGGCGTCGTCGTCTGCAGCAGCTGGGAGTTGCTGCTGGACTTGGTCGACACGATGAAGGGCTGGATGGCCAGGCTGTCGGTCGCGTTGAGCTTGAACTGCACTCGGCCGGTCAGGTTCAGCGCCGTGCGCTCATCTGAAGTACGCCCGCGCGAGGTCAGCAGGCTGTCGCTGTTGGTGGCGACCGTGTGCGTCAGCGTGTCGTTGATGATGTTGTCGATGCGCTCGCCATGCAGGGCATTGACGGTCAGGTTGTAGGCGTGACCCTCGCCGAAGTTGTCGTTGCGCGTCCAGCTGATGCCGGGGCTGATCTTGCCGCGCTCGGTCGCGAAGCCGGCGCGGAACTCGTTGAGGCGTTTTTTGAGCGCCTCGCGCAGCACGACGTTGATGGTGCCGGCCACGGCGCGCGTGCCGTATTCGGCGGTGGGTGCGCGCAGCACCTCGATGCGCTCGACCTGCTCGGGCGGAAGCTGGTCCAGCGAGAAGCCGGGCGGCATGCGCTCGCCGTTGACGAGGATCTGCGTGTAGCCGCCGCCCATGCCGCGCATGCGGATGTCGCCACCGCGGCCGGGGCGGCCGCCGGTCGTCACGCCGGGCAGGCGCTTGATCATCTCGCCCAGCGTCGAGTCACCGTATTTTTCGATCTCCTCGCGCGTGATGACGATCTTGCTGGCCGTCGAGGCCTTGCGGATGGATTCATCACTGGCGGTGCCGCTGATCTCGACGCGCTTGAGCTGCTCGGACTTGGCGGCAGGTTTGGTCGCAGGCGCGGAGGCTGCTGCTTCGGGCGGGGCGGGGCGAGTCTGGGCGACGGCGGCGAAGCTGCCGCAGGCCACCAGCATGGCGGCCGCGGAAACACGGGTGAGTTGCATGGCCGGCAGTTTGCCGCGCCACCCGGGCTGGCTTGTGGCCGAGTCGTTAACGAAAGCTTTCTTTACCGAGACTGCTGCGAATCACTCACCGACGTGACGATTTCGCGGTGCATGGGCGCCAGGCGCGCCAGCATGCCGTTCTGCGCGCTGAAGGGAATGCCCTTGGCGTCCATGGCCTGCTGCAGGATTTCCACCAGCGCATTGAAGTCGCGCCGGGCGATGTCCAGGTCCTGGTGCACCAGCTTCATCGGTGCGCCCTTGTAGACACAGGGGCCACCGGCTTCCTGGCAGAGCTGCTCGGTGAGTTGCGTGGCCAGGTTCTCGCGGTTGGTGGTCTTGAAGAAGGGGGCCGTGCGCGGGTCGGCGACCAGTCGCGGCACGAAGTCGTCCATGACGGCGCGGATGCCGGCCTTGCCGCCCCAGGCCTGGTAGATGCTGTCGTTGGCTGGCGGCGTCTGCGCAAAGGCGCAAACGCTGGCAAGCAGCAGGAAGGCAAGGGCGACAGGGCGCATGGTGATTCCTTCAGAGCGCAAATTGCGCCGACAGATAGCTGCCCGTCTGGCGCCTGGGCTGCACGGCCGGCGCGATGCGGCCCAGGTCCACCCAGGCCGCGGTCAGCGAGAAGTGCTTGCTCGGTGCCCAGGCGATGAAGACGTCCTTCCAGTCGTCCTCCTTCAGCGCGCCGGCGCCGAGGATGGAGTTGTTCAGGTTGTCGGGCTTGGCGCGGAACTCGACCCCGATGGCGAGGTCCTTGCGCAGCAGCTTGGCAATCGAGAACTCCGGCTGCAGCCGCAAGCCCTTGCCCTGGGCGCCGCCAAAGCCGAGCAGGCCATTCTGGTTGGCCTTGGTGGCGCGCAGCGTCAGGTTGACGAGCACGCCGTCCGCCAGGAACAGCTTGGTGGCGCTGGCGTAGAAATCGGTGCCCGAGTCTTTGGCGCCCAGCGGGCCGAAGAGGGTGGGGCCGAGGTTGCCGGCATGGGTCTTCTTGTGTTCCAGGCCAATGGCGATCTGAGGCATCAGCGTGTCGCTGTCCAGCACGGCGTCGCCGGCGATGCGGACCTTGACGCCCAGGATGTCCTGTTTCAGGTGCAGGCCGTCCAGCCCCAGGGGGGCGAGGTTGCTCTCGGTGTCGAAGTCCTGCTTGGCCAGCGAGATCTCGACGCGGTCATGGAAGGCGACGGCCGCGCCATAGGTCAGCAGGCCGTAGTTGCCGGTCTTGGCGCGGGTGATGAAGGCGGTGGCGCCGACCTCGCCCGCCGTGGCGTAGCTGCCGGTCACCGCCCAGGGCGTCAGGCCACCGCCGGCCGCGCCGTCGATGCTGGACACGCCGCCGGTCAGCAGCAGCTTGCCATTGGACTGGGCCAGGGCAGGGGCGCTGAGCAGGACAGTGGCAAGCAAAAGAACGGGACGGCGCATGAAATCTCCAACGGCAGTGCGAGGCCGCTTCACTCTACGCACAAACCCCGCCAACTGGATGCAAAAGCGCCGGCAGCTAGACTGCGCGCCCTGTTTCAGTGAACTCCTGCCGCCCATGACCGCGATCTCCGAAGCCACGCTGCGACCCCTGTTGCAAGCCGTCGTCGACCCCGGAACCGGCCGCGACCTGGGCGCGGCCAAAGCCMTCAGGGCCGTTCAGGTACAGGGCAGCGACGTCGCCGTCGAAGTCGAACTGGGCTATCCGGCGGCCAGCCAGCACCCGGCGTTACGTGCGGCCCTGGTGGCAGCGGCCAAGAGCCTGCCAGGCGTCGGCAATGTCAGCGTCGCCATCACGACCCAGGTCGTTGCCCATGCGGTGCAGCGCGGCGTGCAGCTGCTGCCGGGCGTCAAGAACATCATTGCCGTCGCCTCCGGCAAGGGCGGGGTGGGCAAGAGCACGACGGCCGCCAACCTGGCCCTGGCCCTGCATGCCGAAGGCGCCCGCGTCGGCGTGCTGGATGCCGACGTCTACGGCCCCAGCCAGCCGCTGATGCTGGGCGTCAGCGGCCGCCCCGAGACGCTCGACGGCAAGAACATGGAGCCGCATATCGCCCACGGCCTGCAGGTCAACTCCATCGGCTTCCTTGTCGAGGACGATCAGGCCATGATCTGGCGCGGCCCCATGGCCACGCAGGCGCTGGAGCAGCTGCTGCGCCAGACCCGCTGGCAGGAGCTGGACTACCTCGTCATCGACCTGCCGCCCGGCACCGGCGACATCCAGCTGACGCTGTCGCAGCGCGTGCCCGTCACCGGCGCCGTCATCGTCACGACGCCCCAGGACATCGCGCTGATCGACGCCAAGAAGGGCCTGAAGATGTTCGAGAAGGTGGGCATTCCCATCCTCGGCATCGTCGAGAACATGGCCGTGCATATCTGCTCGAACTGCGGCCATGCCGAACATATCTTCGGGGTCGACGGTGGCCAGAAGATGGCGGCGCAGTACGGCACCGAGCTGCTCGCCGCGCTGCCGCTGGCCATGAGCATCCGCGCCCAGGCTGACTCCGGCACGCCGACCGTCGCCGCCGAGCCGGACGGCGAAGTGGCCGGGCTTTACAAGGCGCTGGCCCGCAAGGTCGCGGCCAAGATCRCCGCCCAGGGCAAGGACTACTCGGCCAAGTTCCCGAGCATCTCCATTTCCAAGACAACCTGATACCCGACTGATCCAGTCCCCCAGGGTTGCCCTCCCTGGACAAGGGCTCTCCTTTGTGAAGAAATCACAGTGCGGTGGCCAACGATGGCTGCCCGTGTGATTCGTTCCTGCACAAGAGCGGGCGGTGCCCGCAGGAGACAGCCGAATGGACATGAACCGGAGGCAGTTCTTCCGGGTGAGCGGCGCGGGGCTGGCAGCGTCCAGCCTGGTGGCCCTGGGGTTCTCGCCGACGGCCGCCCTGGCCGAGGCGCGCAACTTCAAGCTCGCCCGGGCAACCGAGACCCGCAACACCTGCCCCTACTGCTCGGTGGGCTGCGGCGTCATCATGTATTCCCTGGGCGATAAGGCGAAGAACGTCACGTCGTCCATCATCCACATCGAGGGCGACCCCGACCACCCGGTCAACCGCGGCACGCTGTGCCCCAAGGGCGCCGGCCTGCTGGACTTCGTGCACAGCCCCAACCGGCTCAAGCACCMCGAGATCCGCGAGCCCGGCAGCAAGGAATGGAAGCGCGTCGGCTGGGACGAGGCCATGGACCGCCTCGTCAAGTTGATGAAGGCCGACCGCGATGCCAACTTCGTCGCCCAGAACGCCGACGGCAAGACGGTGAACCGCTGGCTGACCACCGGCATGCTGTGTGCATCAGCCTCCTCCAACGAATCGGGCTACATCACCCACAAGGCGATGCGCTCGATGGGGATGCTGGTCTTCGACAACCAGGCGCGCGTTTGACACGCCCCGACGGTGGCCAGTCTGGCCCCGACGTTTGGGCGCGGTGCGATGACCAACCACTGGGTGGACATCAAGAACGCCGACCTCGTGCTCATCATGGGCGGCAATGCCGCCGAGGCCCACCCCTGCGGCTTCAAATGGGTCATCGAGGCCAAGCACCACAACAAGGCCAAGCTCATCGTCGTGGATCCGCGCTTCACGCGCTCGGCCGCCATGAGCGACTACTACGCGCCCATCCGCGCCGGCGCTGACATCGCCTTCCTGGGCGGCGTCATCAACTATTTGCTGACCAACAACAAGATCCAGACCGAGTACGTCAAGGCCTACACCAACGCCAGCTTCATCGTCGGCGAGGACTACAAGTTCGAGGCCGGCATCTTCAGCGGCTACGACGAGGCCAAGCGCCGCTACGACAACAAGAGCTGGGGCTACGAGCTCGACGACAAGGGCTTTGCCAAGGTCGACCCGACACTGGAACATCCGCGCTGCGTGCTCAACGTGATGAAGGCGCATTACTCGCGCTATTCGCCCGAGCAGGTCAGCAAGATCACCGGCACGCCCAAGGACAAGTTCCTCAAGGTCTGCGAAATGATCGCGGAGACCTCCAAGCCCAACAAGGTCATGACCATCATGTACGCCCTGGGCTGGACACAGCACAGCCAGGGCTCGCAGATGATCCGCACCGGCGCCCTCGTGCAGCTGCTGCTGGGCAATATCGGCCTGCCGGGCGGCGGCATGAATGCGCTGCGCGGCCACTCCAACATCCAGGGCCTGACCGACCTGGGCCTGCTCTCCACCTCGCTGACCGGCTATATGAGCCTGGCCCGCGACAGCGAGCAGGACCTCGAGACCTACTACAAGACCCGGGCGCTGAAGCCCCTGCGGCCAGGCCAGATGAGCTTCTGGCAGAACTACCCCAAGTTCTTCGTCAGCCAGCAAAAGGCCTGGTGGGGCAAGGCCGCCACGGCCGACAACGAATGGGCCTTCCACTACCTGCCCAAGTGGGACAAGGCCTATGACGTGCTGCAGGCCTTCGAGCTGATGGCCCAGGGCAAGCTCAATGGCTATATCTGCCAGGGCTTCAACCCGGTCGGCTCCTTCCCGAACAAGAAGAAGATCGTCGGTGGCCTGTCCAAGCTGAAGTACCTCGTCGTCATCGACCCGCTCAACACCGAGACGGCCGAGTTCTGGAAGAACTACGGCGAGCACAACGACGTGAAGAGCGAGGACATCCAGACAACGGTGTTCCGCTTCCCCAGCACCTGCTTCGCCGAGGAGGACGGGTCGCTGACCAACTCCGGCCGCTGGCTGCAATGGCACTGGAAGGGCGCCGAGCCCCCGGGCGAGGCCAAGGGCGACCCCGAGATCATTGCCCAGCTCTACACGCGCATGAAGGCGGCGTATGTGAAGGAGGGCGGCGCCTTCCCTGACGCCATCGTCAATCTGACCTGGCCCTATCTGCAGCCCACCAACCCCTCAGCCGAGGAACTGGCCAAGGAGTACAACGGCAAGGCCCTGGCCGACGTCACCGACGCCAAGGACGCGACCAAGGTGTTGGCCAAGGCGGGCGAGCAGCTCAGCGGCTTCGGCCTGCTGCGCGATGACGGCAGCACGTCCAGCGGCTGCTGGATCTACGCCGGCGCCTGGACGCAGGCCGGCAACCAGATGGCCCGGCGCGACAACGCCGACCCCTACGGCATCGGCCAGACGCTGAACTGGGCCTGGGCCTGGCCCGCCAACCGGCGCGTGCTCTACAACGCGGCCTCCTGTGACCCAACGGGCAAGCCGTGGAACCCCAAGCGCCGCCTTGTCGCGTGGAACGGCGAGCGTTGGGGTGGCTCCGATGTGCCCGACATCCGGCCCGACGCCAACCCGACGGACGCCGACGCGGTGCGGCCTTTCATCATGACCTCCGAGGGCGTGGCCCGCCTCTTCGCGCCCACCGGCATGGTGGACGGGCCGCTGCCCGAGCACTACGAGCCCTTCGAGACGCCGCTGGCCGCCAACCCCATGCACCCGGGCAACGCCAAGGCCAAGTCCAACCCGGCCGCGCGTGTCTTCAAGGGCGACATGGAGGCCTTCGGCACGCCCAAGGACTTCCCGTACGTGGCCACCAGCTACCGACTGACCGAGCACTTCCACTACTGGACCAAGAACGTGCTGACCTCGGCCGTGCTGCAGCCGCAGCAGTTCGTCGAGATCGGCGAGGAACTCGGCAAGGAGAAGGGCATCGCCAACGGCGACTGGGTCAAGGTGAGCAGCAACCGCGGCTTCATCAAGGCCGTGGCCGTCGTCACCAAGCGCATCGCGTCTCTGGACGTGGACGGCAAGCGCATCCACACCGTGGGCCTGCCCAACCACTGGGGCTTTGTCGGCGTGGCCAAGCCCGGCTATCTCGTCAACACGCTGACCCCCTTCGTGGGCGATGCGAACACGCAGACGCCGGAGTTCAAGAGCTTCACGGTCAACATCGAGAGGGCCTGAACAATGTCTTCATTGCAATCCCTCGACATCGCCAAGCGCTCCGCGACGACGACGCCGTCGACCCAGGCCCGCAAGCACGTCGCCGAGGTCGCCAAGCTCATCGACGTCTCCTCCTGCATAGGCTGCAAGGCCTGCCAGGTGGCCTGCATGCAGTGGAACGACCTGCGCGACGACGTCGGCGACAACCACGGCACCTACGACAACCCGCGCGACCTGACGCCCCAGAGCTGGACGGTCATGCGTTTCTCCGAGGTGGAGGTCGAGAAAGACAAGCTGGAATGGCTGATCCGCAAGGACGGCTGCATGCACTGCGAGGACCCGGGCTGCCTGAAGAGCTGCCCGGCGCCCGGCGCCATCGTCAAGTACACCAATGGCATCGTCGACTTCATCTCCGAGCACTGCATCGGCTGCGGCAACTGCGTGACCGGCTGCCCCTTCGACGTGCCGCGCATCAGCCAGGTCGACAGCAAGGCCTACAAGTGCAGCTTGTGCTCCGACCGCGTCGGCGTGGGCCTGGAACCGGCCTGCGCCAAGGCCTGCCCGACCGGCGCCATCCGCTTCGGCACCAAGGAAGACATGCTGGACTACGGCGCCGAGCGAATCGTCGACCTCAAGGAGCGCGGCTACGCGAACGCGGGCGTCTACGACCCGCCGGGCGTGGGCGGCACCCATGTCGTCTACGTGCTGCAGCATGCCGACAAGCCCGAGCTGTATCACGGCCTGCCGGCCGACCCCAAGATCAGCCCGCTGGTGTCGCTGTGGAAGGGCGTGGCCAAGCCGCTGGCTGTGGCGGCCATGATCGGCGCGGCGGTGGCCGGCTTCTTCCACTACACGCGGGTCGGGCCCATCGAGGACCCGGACGATCCTGAATCGGACATCAACGCCGACCGCAACGCCGCTCGCGACGATGCGGACCACCCCACCGCCTGACAGGAGCGCACCATGGGAACCCGCCTTCTGCAGCGCTACAACGCTGGCGAGCGCACCAACCACTGGTTGATCGTGCTGTTCTTCCTCGGTGCCGGCCTGTCGGGCCTGGCCTTCTTTCACCCGGCCTTCTACTTCCTGACCGCGCTGTTCGGTGGCGGCACCTGGGCGCGCATCCTGCACCCCTTCATGGGCCTGGTGATGGCGCTGTGCTTCGTCGTCATGTTCATGAAGCTGTGGCGTCACAACCGCATGACGGACCTGGACAGGGAATGGATGAGGCACAGCGGCGACATGCTGCGCGGCGACAAGAGCCGCATGCCCCCGGTGGGCCGGTACAACGCGGGCCAGAAGGCGGTGTTCTGGGTCATGGCCACCAGCCTGTTCGTGCTGGTGCTGACCGGCTTCATCTTCTGGCAGCCGTGGTTCGCCGACAGCTTCCCCATCATTGCGCGGCGCATCGCCGTCGTGCTGCATGCGCTGTCGGCTACCGTGCTGATCCTGACCGTCATCGTGCACGTCTACGCGGCCATCTGGGTCAGGGGCACGCTGCGGGCGATGACGCGCGGCACGGTCACCGAGGGCTGGGCGCGTCAGAATCACCCGCTGTGGCACCGCGAAATGACCAATGACCGTCAGTAGCACCCAGAAGATCCTCAGCCCGGAAGAGATCGCCGTTCGCGCCGGCGAGCAACTGAGCTTTCTGCACCTGCCCGAGCCTGGCGTGTTCGCCGAGCGTGCGCTGCGCCTGCGTGCGCTGGCCGACGGGCATGCGATGGGCGACTTCCTGCGCTTCGTCGCCGAGCTGGCCGACGCCCAGCACCGCGCGCTGTCGGCCAAGGTCGCCGTGCCCCTGCCCACGCCGGACGACATCGACGCTGCCGCCCGCGCCGGCGCGCCGCTGCTGCCGGCTGAAACCTGGCCACGTGCCGCCATCTGGCGCGAATCGCTGCGCGCCCTGCTGAACGATCTGGCCCGCCGCCTGCCTGAGGGCCCCGCCAAGGCCACCGCACTGCAACTCGCCGCCGCCAGCGATGAACACCTGGAGACCCAGGCCGGGCGGCTGCTGTCCGGTGTCATGCTGGGGCTGGATCTGGCCAGCGCACCGCTGATCGCCGCCGGACTGCAATTGCACTTCACGCGTCTGGTGCGGCAGACCTATGCCGAGCACGCCGATGCGCCGGTGCCGCCCTTCGGCCGCACCGACGACCCCACGCTCTGCCCCTGCTGCGGCTCCCACCCGGTCGCGTCGCTGGAGCGCCTGGGCGCCGAGGGTGCCCGCTACCTCGCCTGCGGCCTGTGCGCGACGCAATGGCATTACGTGCGCATCAAGTGCACGCACTGCCAGAGCACCAAGGGCATCTCGCTGCAAAGCCTGGTCGCGGCCGACGACGCCTCGACCACCGCCGACGCCGTCGTGCAGGCCGAGTGCTGCAGCGAGTGCGGCCACTACCTCAAGCTGATGCACCCGGCGCGCGACAACGGCGTCGAATGCGTGGCCGACGATCTCGCCACGCTGACGCTGGATCTGCTGGTCGGCGAGGCAGGCCTGCACCCTCACGGTGTCAACCTGCTGCTGCTGTTCGGCGAGCCGGAAGAAGCGCCACCACCTCCCGGAAGAAGCCACTGATGACTGCGCCCGACGAATCCGTGGTCCACGGTTCCAAGGCAAGTCCCAAAGACCTCCCGGCCCTGGACAGATTGCTGCGCGAAGCCGCGCCGCTGGTGGCCGAGCATGGCCACACGCTGGTGGCCAAGGAGGCGAGGGCGCTGCTTGACGCGCTGYGCACCCAGGCCCTGGCCGGCGCGTTGACCCGCTCAGACCTGGACGGCCTGCCCGCCGCACTCGCCGCCCGCGTGCAGGCGCGCATGCAGCCCGCCATGCGCGCCGTGCTCAACCTGACCGGCACCGTCATCCACACCAACCTCGGCCGCTCCCTGCTGGCCGACGCTGCGCTGCAGCAGGTGCTGGCGCTGATGGGTTCGCCCAACAACCTCGAATTCGACCTCGCCGCGGGTGCCCGCGGTGACCGCGACGAGCTGATCGAAGGCCTGCTGTGCGAGTTGACCGGCGCCGAGGCCGCCACCGTCGTCAACAACAACGCGGCCGCAGTGCTGCTGGGCATTGCGGCGCTGGCTGGCGGCAAGGAGGCCATCGTGTCGCGCGGCGAACTGGTCGAGATTGGCGGCGCCTTCCGCATGCCCGACGTCATGAGTGCGGCCGGCGTGACGCTCGTGGAAGTGGGCACCACCAACCGCACCCATCCACGCGACTACGAGCAGGCCATCACGCCGCGCACCGGTCTCATCGTCAAGGTGCACACCAGCAACTACCAGGTGCAGGGTTTCACGGCGTCGGTGGATGAGGCGACGCTGGCACCCATTGCGCACGCGGCCGGCCTGCCGCTGATGACCGACCTCGGCAGCGGCGCGCTGGTGGACCTGGCCGCCTACGGCCTGCCCGCCGAGCCGCTGCCCCAGGCCATGCTCGCGGCCGGCTGCGATGTCGTGACCTTCAGCGGCGACAAGCTGCTGGGCGGCCCGCAGGCCGGCCTCATCGTCGGCAGCCGCGCGGCGGTCGGCAGGATCCGCAAGTTCCCGATGAAGCGCGCGCTGCGCCTGTCCAAGCTGCCCTTCGCGGCGCTGGAGGCCACGCTGCGGCTCTATCTGCGGCCCGAAAGGCTGGCGCAGGACCTGCCCACACTGCGCCTGTTGACGAGGTCCCGGGAACAGATTGCCATGCTGGCCCAACGCCTGCTGCCCGAGGTCGCCGCCGCCGTGGCGCCGCGCTTCACTGTCGAGACCATGGCGCTGCAAAGCCAGATCGGCTCCGGCTCACTCCCTGTCGAGCGTCTGCCCTCGGCCGGCCTGGCAATCAGCGCGGTCGACGGCCGCGGCCGCACGCTTGAAGCGCTGGCCACCGCGCTGCGCGAGCTGCCCCGCCCGGTCATCGGCCGCGTGCAAGACAACCGCTTGGTGCTGGACCTGCGCTGCCTCGAAGAACCCGCGCTGCTGACCTCGCAGCTGGCCGTGTTGAAGGAGGCCTTGGCTTGATTGTCGGAACCGCCGGCCATATCGACCACGGCAAGACCACGCTCGTGCGTGCGCTGACGGGCGTGGACACGGACCGCCTGCCCGAGGAAAAGGCGCGTGGCATCAGCATCGAGCTGGGTTATGCCTATCTCGATGTGCCGAACCACGATGAACGGATTGGCTTCATCGACGTGCCCGGACACGAGAAGCTGGTGCACACCATGCTGGCCGGCGCCAGCGGCATCGACTTCGCTTTGCTGCTGGTCGCGGCCGATGACGGTGTCATGCCGCAGACGCGTGAGCACCTGGCCGTGTTGAGCCTGCTCGGCCTGACCCGCGGCGCCGTCGTCATCACCAAGGCCGACCGCGCCGAGCCTGCCCGCATCGCGGTGCTGCAGGAGGAGGTGAGGACGTTGCTTGCCGGCACGGGCCTGGACGCCGCGCCCATCCTGGCCCTGTCCGCGCCCACGGGCCAGGGCCTGGCTGAACTGCGCGAGCTGCTGTTCAGCGCCGCCCGCCAACTGCCGGCGCGCGCCTCGCAACACCTCGCTTCCCGCCTCGCCGTGGACCGCGCCTTCAGCCTCGACGGCGTCGGCACCGTCGTCACCGGCATGCTGCACGCCGGCGAGATCGCTGTCGGCGACGAGCTCGTCATCCAGGGTCACCGCGCCCGCGTGCGCAGCCTGCATGCGCAGAACCAGGCCGTCGAGCGCGCCCAGGCCGGCCAGCGCTGCGCCGTCGCCCTTGCCGGACTGGCCAAGGAAGATGCGCCGCGTGGCCAGTGGCTGACCGCGCCGGCCGTGGCGCTGGCCACCGAACGCCTCGACGCGCGGCTGACGCTGTGGCCCGGCGAGGCCAAGCCGTTGCGCTCGGGCACGCGCGTCCACCTGCACCTCGGCGCTCAGGCCGTCATGGCCAGCGTGGCTGTGCTGGACGGTGAAGCCATGGCGCCGGGCGGCTCGGCCCGCGTGCAACTCATCTGCCATGCGCCCGTCGGCGCCTGGCGCGGCGACCGCCTGGTGCTGCGCGACGCCGGCGCCAGCCGCACCATCGCCGGTGGCATCGTGCTCGATCCTTTTGCGCCCGTGCGCTACCGCCGCACGCCCGAGCGGCTTGCCGAACTCGGGGCCTGCGAGCTGCCTACCGCCGGGCAACGCCGCGAACGGCTGCTGGCGTTGTCGTCCCTCGGGCTGGACCTGGCCCGCTTTGCGCAGGCTGAAGGCCTGGCCGAGCCGCTGGACGGCTGGGCCCTGGGCAGCGAGGCCAGCGCGGCGCTGACGAGCAGGCTGCTCACCACGCTGGCCGACTTCCATTTGAAGTCGCCCGACGAACTCGGCCCCGACGCAGCCCGCCTGCGCCGCCTCGTCGCGCCGCGCCTCGCCGAGCCCCTGTGGCGCCAGCTGCTGGCCGAGCTGCGCGCCGGCGGCCGCATCGCCCTGCGGGGCGCCTTTGTGCATTTGCCCGAGCACGGCGTGCAGCTATCCGCTATCGAGGAGCGCATCGCGCAGAAGATCGCGCCTCGCCTGGCCGCCGCCGGCGCGGAAGGCGCCTGGGCCCGCGACCTGGCCAAGGACTGCGCCGAGCCCGAGCCGCTGATGCGCGCCACCCTTGCCCGCCTTGCCCAGCAGGGCGAGTTGCATCAGGTGGTGAAGGACCTCTACTGCGACACCGCGACGATGACACAGCTCGCCGGCATTGCGCGCACCCTCGGCGCCGGGCAGGGCACGGTCACCGCCGCGGCCTTCCGCGACGCGACCGGCCTGGGCCGCAAGCGGGCCATCCAGCATCTGGAACATTTCGATCGCGTCGGCCTGCTGCGCCGCGTGGGTGACGAGCATCGGCTCCGGGCGGACAGCGGGCTGTTCGCCGAGGCGACGCACACATGAACATGGAAAGAGAACGACACCGGTGTGTCGGCCGGGCTTCAAACCCGGTGGGTGGCGCCACGCGCCGCCGGGTGGGTTCGACTCCCTCCTCTTTCCGCCATTGGGCCTGGCCATGCTGATCGCCGGCACCGAGATGCCCGAGGCGTTCTGGTACTGGGCGGCAGACCAGACCTGGGCCGAGCCGCTGCCCGGCGGCCATGTCCGCATCGGCATCACGGCGCTGGGCCTCAAGGCCTCGGGCGAGATCTATATGTGCCGGCCCAAGCCGGCTGGCAGCGAGATCGAGCAGGGTCGCTCCATCGCCGTCGTCGAACTGGCCAAGTCCATTTTGTCGGTGAAGTCGCCGCTGTCCGGTGTCGTCACCCGTGTGAACGAGGCACTGGATGAGCGCCCCGAGCTCATCCACCAATCGCCCTACGACCAGGGCTGGCTGGTCGAGCTGGCGCCCTCTCGGCTCGCCGAGGAGAAGGGCAGCCTCGCCATCGGCGCGGACGCCATCCGCGCGGCCCTGCAGCACTGGGCGTGGCTCAACCAGCTGGAGACTGGCCCATGAAGCGCGCCGGCCTGGCCATCCTGCTCTGGGCCGCGGACCCCGACGATCCGGTGCGGCTCGCCACGCCCTTCGCCCACGCCGCCGCTGCCGCCGCGCTGGAGCTGCAGGTCGAGGTCTATTTCTCGGCGCGAGCCGTGTTGCTGCTCAAGACCGGCGTGGCCGAGCAGCTGCGCGCCTCGGAGCGTTTCGACAAGACCATCGCCGACTGGATGAAGGACGCGCTGGACCACGGCGCGCGCTTCTACGCCTGCTCCGACGCCCTCGCGGCCCATGGCCTGACGCATGCCGACCTGATCCCCGCCGGCCGCCATCACGGCGGTGCTGTCCAATACGCCTCCCGCGCCGCCCACTCCGCGTGGGCCACCCTCGTGTTCTAACCCTCTCAGGAGATTCAATATGGCCCTCTCTCGTGTCGTCGCCAGTCTGGCGCGCGGTGTGGTGATGTCCTTGGCGCTGGCCGGCGTGGCCGCCCAGGCCCAGCAGGTACTGCGCGTGACCGCCATCCCCGACGAGTCACCCACCGAACTGGCGCGCAAGTTCGCGCCGCTGGGGGCCTACCTGGAGAGCAAGCTCGGCATGAAGGTCGAGTGGACGCCGGTGACCGACTACGCCGCGGCCGTCGAGACGGTGGTCAACAAGAAGATCGACCTGGCCTGGTTCGGCGGCTTCACCTTCGTGCAGGCCAATGTGCGCAGCAACGGCAAGATCGTCCCGCTGGTGCAACGCGAGGAGGACGAGAAGTTCCGCTCTGTCTTCATCACCGATGCCAAGAGCGGCATCGCCAAGCTGGAAGACCTGAAGGGCAAGACGCTGAGCTTCGGTTCGCAGAGCAGCACCTCCGGCCACCTGATGCCGCGCAGCTATCTGCTGGCCGCCAAGATCAACCCCGACGTGGACTTGAAGCGTGTGGCCTTCAGCGGCGCGCATGACGCGACCATCGCCGCCGTCGCGAGCGGCAAGGTGGACGCCGGTGCGCTGAACATCTCGGTCTGGGAGAAGTTCGTCGCCGACAAGAAGGTCGACCCGATGCAGGTCAAGGTCTTCTACACGACGCCGGCCTACTACGACTACAACTGGTCGGTCCACGCCGACATGCCGCAGGCCCTGCAGGACAAGATCAAGGCCGCCTTCCTCGCGCTGGACCCGAACACGCCGCAAGGCAAGGAGATCCTCGGCCTGCAGCGCGCGACGAAGTTCGTGGCGACCAAGCCGGAGAACTATGTCGGCATCAAGGCTGCAGCCGAGAACGCTGGCCTGCTGAAGTGATTG
Organism: Roseateles sp. P1_C1_2; assembly: GCF_056406535.1. Taxonomy (NCBI): domain Bacteria; kingdom Pseudomonadati; phylum Pseudomonadota; class Betaproteobacteria; order Burkholderiales; family Sphaerotilaceae; genus Roseateles; species Roseateles sp. P1_C1_2. The sequence goes on along the minus strand of NZ_JBFUAB010000003.1, from coordinate 70,615 downwards.
CAATCAGCGGCATCGACGCCGCGGCGCTCGGTGGAACAACGCCCGTGCTGCGCGGCGTCAGCTTCGCGCTGGCCGCGGGCGAGCAGGTCGCTGTCATCGGTGCCTCGGGCGCGGGCAAGACGACGCTGCTGAACCTGCTGGCGCTGATGCAATGCCCGCTGAGTGGGCGCTTCACGTTGAACAGCGCTGACCCCTGGGCGCTGGGCCGCGCAGAGCGTCAGCGCTTGCGGGCGGACATCGCGCTGGCGCCGCAGCAGCCGCCTTTGCCGCCACGCCAGCGCGTAGCGGTGGCCGTGCTGGCCGCGCGCCTGCCGCGCATGTCGCTGGCGCGCAGCCTGCGCACGCTGTGGAGCCCGCCGGATGCGCCACTGGCCCAGGCCGCGCTGGCGCAGCTGGATCTGGCCGACAAGCTCTGGCTGCGTGTGGACCGGCTCTCCGGCGGCGAGCGCCAACGCGTTGGCCTGGCGCGCTTGCTGGTGTCCGATGCCCGCCTGTGGCTGGCCGACGAGCCCCTGGCCGCGCTGGACCCGACCCGTGCCGGGCTGGCCCTCGCAACGCTGCAGCGCAACGCCAGCGAGCGCGGCGCGGCCCTGGTCTGCAGCCTGCACCAGGTCGATCTGGCGCTGAAGCACTTCCCCCGCGTCGTCGCGCTGCGCGCCGGCCGGGTCGTCTACGACGGCGCGCCGGGCGGCCTCGATGAAGAGCTGCTGGACGAGCTCTACCGCAGCCAGAACGAGGCACCGCCCGAGATCGCGCCGCTGCCTCAGGCCGTACCGTTGCCGCAGGCCATGTGCCGATGACGCTGCGTGACCCCGCCGTCGGCCAGCGCTGGGCCACGCTGCTGATCGCCCTGGTGCTGGCCTGGCCGCTGCTGGTGCTGGCCGAGTTCAAGCCCTGGGCGCTGTTCGATGAGCGCAGCCTGCGCGCGACCGGGCGTTTCCTGGCCCAGTTCATCACGCCGCGCGCCGATGCCGAGTTCCTGGGCCTGCTGGGGCGCGACACCTGGCGCACGGTGGCCATCGCGACGGCGGGCATGAGCCTGGCGCTGCTGCTGGCCTTGCCGCTGGCCCTGGTGTCGACGGCGCGGCTGTCGGCCAGCACGCTGGAGGGCCGCCCCGGCCCGGCGCGCTGGCTGCGCCGCGCGGTGCGTGCGCTGCTGGTGCTGCTGCGCTCCATCCCGGAGCTGGTCTGGGCCCTGGTCTTTGTCCGCGTCGTCGGCCTCGGTGCCACGGCCGGCGTGCTGGCCATTGCGATTGCCTACGGCGGCATGCTGGGCAAGGTCTATGCGGAGATCCTGGAGAGCGCCGACGCCGCGCCCACCCAGGCCCTGCTGCGCTCGGGCAGCGGCCGGCTGCAGGCCCTGCTGTTCGGCGCGCTGCCGAGCTGCCTGCCCGAGCTGCTCAGCTACACGGTCTACCGCTGGGAATGCGCGGTGCGCTCGTCCGTCGTGCTCGGCTTCGTCGGCGCCGGCGGCCTGGGCCAGCAGCTGGACAACGCCTCCAAGATGTTTGCCGGCAACGAGGTCAGCGCCATCCTGCTGGTGTTCATCGCGCTGGTGATGGCCAGCGATGCGTTCAGCCGCTGGCTGAGGAGCAGACTCGCATGAGGTTGTCCACCGCCGCCGTGGTCGCCGGGCTGCTGGCTCTCGTCATCGCCAGCTTCTGGTCGCTGGACCTGCAATGGGCCGCCTTCCTCGGGCCCGAGGCCCTGGCCAGCATGGGCCGCTTCGGGCTGAGCTTCTTCCCGCCCGAGACCGCGCCGGCCTTCCTGGCCAGGACCGGCTGGGCGCTGCTGGAGACGCTGGCGATGTCGGCCATCGGCACGGCTCTGGCCGTGGTCGGCGGCCTGCTGCTGGCCTTGCCGGCGGCCGGTTCGGGCGCGGCGCGTGTGGCGGCCCGGTTGGTGCTGAACGCATTGCGCAGCGTGCCGGAGCTGGTCTGGGCCTCGCTGCTGCTCATCCTAGCGGGCCTCGGGCCGCTGCCGGGCACGCTGGCCCTGGCCTTGCACACCAGCGGCGTGCTGGGCCGGTTGTTTGCCGAGAGCTTCGAGAACGCTTCGCCCGAGGTGGCCCTGGCACTGCGCCAGCGCGGCGTGGGCGCAGGTCGCGTGTGGCTGTTCGCCACCTTGCCGCAGACCCTGCCCCAGCTCGTCAGCTACACCCTCTACCGTTGGGAGAACAATATCCGCGCGGCCAGCGTGCTGGGTGTCGTCGGCGCCGGCGGCCTGGGCCAGATGCTGAGCTACCACCTGGGACTCTTCCAGATGCACGAGACCTGCACGGTGCTGATGGCGATGATCGCGTTGGTGGGCTTGGTGGACGCGCTGTCCTGGGCCGCCCGAAGGATGTTGACGCAATGATGGAAGAGACCCTGCTGCAGGCCCTGCTGACCCGCTATTCGGTCGGCCCCAAGCACCTCGTCGAGCCCGGGCCGAGCGACGCGCAACTCGTGCTGATGGTGCAGGCCGCGCTGCGCGCACCCGATCACGCCGAATTGGTGCCTTATCGCTTCAGGCTGGTGCGTGGCGCCGCAAAAGAGAGCATGGCCGCCCTGTTTGCCGACGCGGCCCTGGCTGCCGGCAAGGGTGAGGAGGGCGCGGCGCTGGACGCCGAGCGCGCGCTGAAGCCGCCGCTGACGGTCGCCGTCGTCGCCCGCATCGACCTCGGCCACCCGCAGGTGCCCGCGCACGAGCAGTGGGCGGCCGTGGGCGGCGCCATCGCCAACTTCCTGACGGCGGCCCACGCCCTGGGCTTTGGCGGCAAGATGCTCAGCGGCGCCAAGGTGCGCAACCCGGCCATCGCTGCGGCCTTCTGCGAGCCGGGCGAGACGCTGGTCGGCTGGATCGCGCTGGGCACGCCCGCGCGCCGCCCTGCGGGGCCGGCGCGCAAGCCGGCCGCCGATCAGGTGCTCGTGGAGTGGCAGCCGCTCACACCAGACCGGTGAACTTCAACACGTTCCAGAAGCTGATCTCCTTGCCGATCATCGGCACCCAGCCCGCCGGCGCGGCATTGCGGAAGGAGCGTGGGTCGGCGTCGACGATGCCGTTGAATACCTCCATCAGGATGCGCCCGCCCACCGGGCCGAGCTGCGAGACCGAGCAGGGGCCGGTGGCAAAGTCGTCATCGTTCAAATCACGCTTGCCCGCCTCGCGCCAATAGGTCAGCACCGGCACCTGAGCTTCGGCCAGGATGTAGAACCACAGCGGCGTTTCGGTCAGGAAGCGCTGATCGGCGCTGGCGATGCTCTTGAAGGTGAAGCCGTTGGCGCCTTCGGCACGCACCATCAGCTCGTCCTCGCCCAGCGGCTTTTCGCGCAGCTTGGCGGCAAAGGCCTGGCCGGTGGCGATGGCATAGCTGGGCAGGTTGCCGCGCTTGAGGTTCAGGCTCGCCAGCGAGGCGCCGTTGCCCACGCTGGGCGGCAACTTGGCGAGCGGGTCCACCAGCGAGGGGTCGATCTTGTAGGCCCATTGCAGGCGCACGGCCGGGTTGTTCTCCACCGGCTCGGGGCCGTTTTTGACGGGGATGCCGAAGCTCGGCGTGAAGAAGCGGCCCCAGTCGTCGATGACATGGTTTTCCGGCAGTGGCTGGAAGCCGATCAGGCTGTCGGCGGTCAGGTCGCCGCCGTCGAAGATGAGCTTCTTGGTCGCGGTGTTGAGGCGGTAGCCGCGCCTCACCATCGAATGGCCGTAGCGGTAGGCCGCACCAACGAATTCCTTGGGCAGCTGGGTGCGCAGCGTCGGCACGTAGAGGTCGTAGGCGGCATCGCCGAGGGCCGCGCGGCGCTGGGTGAAGAAGTCGTAGGTGTGGGTGTTGACGATGCGCAGCAGATAGTCTTCCAGCACGACGCGTTGGTAGGTCCAGGTGACCTCGGCGCGGGCGCGCTCGAAGAGGTTGCCGGTATCGCCGCTGGCGGTCAGCTTGGCCACGACGGCGTTGTGGAACTTGATCATCGCCAGCTGGATCTGGCAGACGATGGAGTTCTCGTCGTTGCGCTTGTCGCCAATGATGGCGCGGCCGTTCACCGGCTGGCGCATCAGGTCCTTGCCGCTGGCGTCGATCAGCAGCGTGGCGCCGTCGGCGGCGTACATATAGGGCTGGTCCTGGGGCCCGGCGCCGTAGACGCAGTCCAGGTCCATGGCCGGCGTGCGCAGGTTGGAGGCGGCGTCCGTGGGCCTGGAGAAGGACGAAGTCGTGTCCAGCGTCAGGTCATGGTCGATGAACTGGCCGAAGTAGGTGTAGCCGGCAGGGACCTTCAGGTTCTCCTCGGCGTCGGCCCCGTCGTTGAGCTCGTCGTCCGGGACGATCATCAGCGCGGCCAGGGCGTCGAGGCTGGCGTCGCTGAAGGGCTTGTGGTTCTCGGGCAGCAGGCGGGTGAACTTCTGTTCGCGCGTGCCGAGCAGGCCGTGGCCGTTGTTGGGGGTAGTCATGGCAGTCTCCTGAATGCGCCAAGCGGAAAGGCATCGTGGACCTGTGGCAGCGCAGGTGAATCCCCAGGCTTGCGGAAAAATCACCTCTGGCATGCTTCAAGCTAGGGGTTAGGTAGCGCCCATTGCCCTGAAGCTGTCGGCAGGCCAACATGGAGCTGACTTCCCATGCTTGGCGACCAAGCTGACCAACAAGTGAAGAGAGATGGAGCTCACTCCCCGAGTTCGGCCGGCATCTGCGGCCGCACGTGCTGACTGACAAGGATCGAGCGAAGCAAGATGGAATTGACTCCACGTGAGAAAGACAAGTTATTGCTCTTCACCGCGGCGCTGCTGGCCGAGCGGCGCCGCGCGCGCGGGCTCAAGCTCAACTACCCGGAGGCCGTCGCCTTCATCAGCGCCGCCATCCTCGAAGGTGCACGCGACGGCAAGACGGTCGCCCAGCTGATGAGCGAGGGCCGCGAGATCCTGACCCGGGACGATGTCATGGACGGCATCGCCGAGATGATTCCCGAGATCCAGGTCGAGGCCACCTTCCCGGACGGCACCAAGCTCGTCACCGTTCACCAACCCATCGTCTGAACCCCATGCGCGCACTCCTGCTTGCCCTGCTGAGCGCCCCGGCGCTTGCCCACGACGGCCATGGCGCGCCGTCCGCCCATCTGCACGGTTGGGACGGCGTCGGCATGACGGCCCTCATCGCCGCGGCCGGCGTCGCGGTCTGGTGGTTGACCAAGGGCCGCAAGTGATGGTGCCCGGCGAACTGATCACCGCTGACGGCGAACACGAACTCAACCCCGGCCGCCGCACGCTGACGCTGAAGGTCGCCAACACCGGCACCCGGCCCATCCAGGTCGGCTCGCACTACCACTTCGCCGAGACCAATGCGGCCCTCGGTTTCGACCGCGAGGCCGCGCGCGGCATGCGGCTCAACATCTGCAGCGGCACGGCCGTGCGCTTCGAGCCGGGACAGACGCGCACCGTCGAGCTGGTGGATCTCGCCGGTGACCGCACCGTCTGGGGCTTTCGTGGCCTGGTGCAGGGCAAGCTATGAAGATCAGTCGACGCGCCTATGCCGAGATGCTCGGCCCCACCGTCGGCGACAGGCTGCGCCTGGCCGACACCGCCCTCGTCATCGAGATCGAGCAGGACCTGACGCTGCGCTCCGGCGGCTACGGCGAGGAAGTGAAATTCGGCGGCGGCAAGACCGTGCGCGACGGCATGGGCCAGTCCCAGCGCATCAACGGCCCCGGCCCGGGTGACGCGGTCGACACCGTCATCACCAACGTCGTCATCCTCGACCACTGGGGCATCGTCAAGGCCGACATCGGCTTGCGCGGCTGCCGCATCGCCGCCATCGGCAAGGCCGGCAACCCCGACGTGCAGCCGGGCGTGGACATCGTCATCGGCCCCGGCACCGAAATCATCGCCGGCGAGGGCTTCATCGTCACGCCTGGCGCCATCGACACCCACATCCACTTCATCTGCCCTCAGCAGATCGAAGAGGCGCTGATGAGCGGCGTGACCACCATGATCGGCGGCGGCACCGGCCCCGCCACCGGCACGTTGGCCACCACCTGCACGCCCGGCCCCCACCACATCGCGACGATGCTGAAGGCCGCCGAGGCCTTTCCGATGAACCTCGGCTTCATGGGCAAGGGCAATGCCTCGCGCCCCGAAGGCCTGATGCAGCAGATCGACGCCGGCGCCATCGGCCTGAAGCTGCACGAGGACTGGGGCACCACGCCCGCGGCCATCGGCAACTGCCTGAACGTGGCCGAGCTGACCGACACCCAGGTCGCCATCCACACGGACACGCTCAACGAAAGCGGCTTCGTCGAAGACACGATTGCCGCTTTCAAGGGCCGCACCATCCACAGCTTCCACACCGAGGGCGCGGGCGGCGGCCATGCGCCGGACATCATGAAGGTGGTGGGCGAGGCCAATGTGCTGCCCAGTTCCACCAACCCGACGCGGCCGTTCACCGTCAACACGCTGGACGAGCACCTCGACATGCTGATGGTCTGCCATCACCTGGACGCCGGCATCGCCGAGGACCTCGCCTTTGCCGAGAGTCGCATCCGCCGCGAGACCATCGCCGCCGAAGACATCCTGCACGACCTCGGCGCCATCAGCATGTTCTCGTCCGACTCCCAGGCCATGGGCCGCGTGGGCGAGGTTTCCTTACGCTGCTGGCAGACGGCGCACAAGATGAAGGTGCAGCGTGGTGCGCTGCCTGGGGACGGCGCCGGCAACGACAACGCCCGCGTGAAGCGCTACCTCGCCAAGCTCGCCATCAACCCTGCGCTGGCCCACGGCATCAGCCACGAGGTGGGGTCGATCGAGGTCGGCAAATGGGCCGACCTGGTGCTGTGGAAGCCCGCCTTCTTTGGCGTGAAGCCCGCGCTGATCCTGAAGGGCGGCTTCATCGCTGCCGCTGCGATGGGCGACCCCAATGCCTCCATCCCGACGCCGCAGCCGGTGCACTACCGGCCGATGTTCGGTTCCTTCGGCGCTGCGCTGGCCCAGGGCTCGCTGACCTTCGTCAGCCAGGCAGGGCAGGGCAACGTCGAGAAGCTGGGCCTGGCCAAGACCCTGGTGCCCGTGAAGGGCTGCCGCTCGGTCAAGAAGGCCGACATGCTGCTGAACAACTACCTGCCGACGATGGAGATCGATGCGCAGACCTATGAGGTGAGGGCGGACGGCGTGCTGCTGACCTGCGAGCCGGCCAAGGAGTTGCCGATGGCGCAGCGGTATTTCCTGTTCTAGAAACGCCACGTCTCGAGAGGCCAGGCAAGGCATTGGAAAAGAGGCATTGACGCTGGTTTGCGCTGTTTGCCAGGCGAGTGCTCATCTTCTGCTTCAGGACCACAGCGATCGGTCATTGACGTCCCGGCGAGCACCGCTGACAGCAGGCATACAGGTCGGGAGAGAATCGCTGTCTGGACTGCCCCTGGTCGGCTGGGCAGCCTGTCCCTCTCTACAGCTGGTGCCGTCAGACCGCTCATGACCGACGCTCAATACACGAACTTGCCGCAGTGGCCCAACGCTTGTCCGGCCAGCGGCGCCAACGCCACGCTGAAATTCCTCAACGAAGACTTCATCGTGACCGAGCTGCCGCTGCAGCTGCCCTCCGGTGAGGGCGAACACATCTGGCTGGACATCGAAAAGAACGGCGCCAACACCGTCTTCGTCGCCCAGCAGCTGGCCGAGGCCGCCGGCGTGCAGGAAAGGGACGTGGGCTATGCCGGCCTCAAGGACCGCTACGCCATCACCCGTCAGTGGTTCAGCATCTACCTGCCCAAGGGAGAGACGCCCGACCTGACCGGGCTTCAGCACCCGGAATTCAAGGTGCTGAGCCAGAGCCGCCACGTGAAAAAGCTGCGCCGCGGTGATCTGCAGGGCAACCGATTCCGCATCGTGCTGCGTGACGTGACCGGCGACCGCGACGCCATCGAGGCCAATCTCAAGGCCGTGGCGTCATATGGCGCGCCCAACTACTTCGGTGCTCAGCGTTTTGGCTTTGAGGGCGGCAACGTCGAACAGGGCCGCGCCATGCTGGCGCGCGAAATCCGCGTTCGCAACCCGAAGAAGAAGGGCATCTACCTGTCGGCGGTGCGCTCCTTCGTCTTCAATGAAGTGCTGGCGCTGCGAATTCAGCAGGGGCTCTGGGGCAAGACCCTGCCCGGTGACGTGATGGACGAGGCGGGCCGGCCCACCGGGCCGCTCTGGGGACGGGGCCGCGTGCTCACCACCGATCAAGCGCAGACCCTCGAAAACGGCGTGGCTGAACGTCACGCCACCTTGTGCGACGGCATGGAACATGCCGGTCTGGAGCAGGAGCGCCGCACCCTGGTGGCGAGCCCGGCGGACATGGCATGGGAATGGCCGCAAGCCCATCAACTGGTGCTCACGTTCTCTTTGCCCGCCGGGAATTACGCCACTTCCGTTCTGAACGAAATCCTCCGCACCACCGAGCCTGACCGGCACACGGAGAACGAGTCTGCGGCTGTCGATTGACGGTGTCCCCACCTGGGGTTGAAGGGGGCAGTCCCTGTTTCTCGCGGACGTCGGTTCAGGCCGTGAAAAGCTGCACCTGGCTCCGCTGCAGTCCATGGACTTGTGGCGTTACATTCCCTGCCAACAGTTCAGGGAGACCAGGGTGCCGCAGCCAAGGACTGAATCGCCGCCACCGCGCAATGCACGGCAAGGTCAGCAGGCGCCGCCTGGCCCATTGAGGTTCTCATTGGAGCGGGCGCTCCTTACCTGGCTGGTCGCGCTGGGCGTGGGCGTGGCGCTGACGCTGGTGGTCATGGGCTTTCGGGCTCTGCCGAGCAGCGTCATCAGCGAGGGCGGCGATTTCGCCCTCGGTACGCTGATCGGCATCCTCGGGGCACTGGTGGCCATCCTCAGCACGCTGCCGCTGGCCTTCTTTGTCAACGCCGGCGACCATATCGAATACCTGATCCTGCCCAACTTTGCCCTGGTGGGCCTGGTGATTGCGGGAATCCGCGGCTGGACACRCGACGCCGGGAAAGAGTCCTGAGGCATAGAAGCGTTCGGGCGGCCGATTGGCCGATTGGCCGTACGCCGCAAATGCGACGCCTTCGTCGTACTGACGTATTTCGAACCCGCCAGGGATCAGCCGGTTTTAGGGGCTGACGTCCGCGGGGTGGGCGCGTAGCGTTGGGTCACCGCACAAGGAGCCCGACATGCGCCATCGCCTCGCCGCCCTGCTGCCCCTCGCCCTGGCTTGCCTGCCTGCCTTCGCCGCCGAACTGAGCCAACAGAATCTCGGTGCCACAGGCGTTCTCGTGTCCAGTTGCGCCGGCCTGGCCACCGGCGCCTTCCCGACCGAGGGCAATCTGTTCGATTGGCGGCCGGGCCTGTCCAGTTGCAACGCTGCCTCGACCACCACACCGGGTCAGCAGCTGGCAACCAGCGCCACCTACGACCAGGCGACGCCTGCCATTCAGGCGGACTCGCATGGCAGTGCCACCTACGGTTCGGTCGGGATGTACGCACATTTCCGCGCCAATGCCAGTGCCGGCTTCGCGGCGGCCGAGAGCACGGTCGGATGGACCGACACCTGGACACTGATGCCGGCCAACTCGGCCCAGATCGGCCAGAACGCCGTGCTGAGCTTCAGCATCCATCTCGACGGCGTGCTCGACGGCCTGCCCATCGGCAACAGCTATACCCGGATCGGCAACCAGGTCTGGCTCAACAACGCGGCGGTTGCGGGGCAGAGTTTTCGCCGCCAGGGGCAAGGCCAGGGCGGCTTTCCCTTCCACCAGGTGATCGACCAGGACGTCAGCTTCAGCGTCACGGTCAAGCTGGGCACGCCTTTCGAGCTGGGCATCTTCTCGCGCGCGTCCGCGGGCACGGCCGGCGCCGGGCCGAACTGGTTCAGCGAGGCCAGCAGCGACTTCGCCAGCACGCTGACCTGGCAAGGCGTCAGCGGCGTCAGCGTGGCCGGCAATGCGATTGCCTACACGCTCAGCAGCCAGAGCGGTATCGACTGGAACACCCCCTATGCACCGGTGCCCGAGCCCTCGGTGGCATTGCTGCTGGGTGGCGGCCTGCTCGCGCTGGCACTGCGTCGGCGCTGCTGACGGCGCGCGACCGGTCGTTGTTCTGCTCGTTGATCGGATCGGTTCAGGCCTCTCGGGCAGGGTTCGGATCAACTGGTCGCCGTCTGGTAGCGGTTCGCGAAAAACGCCCCCATGCGCTCGATGGGCGGGTTGTTGACGGTCAGTCGGTTCGCCACGACGTTGAGACCGCTCATGCCTCGGCTGTTGTCGTCCAAAGTGATGCGCTTGGAATCAAAGATGAGATCCGAGTCTTGCAGCAGCGCGCGAAAGGAGAGCTTGTCCGAAAGCTGCTCGGCGACGTTGGAGAAATCGTAGGTCTCCATGCGTCGTGACAGGTAGTTGTAGTCGACATGCGCCGGCGTCAACTCGGTTGTTTCCAGCGCGGCGACGGCCGTCGAAATGAACGACTTGGCCGCATCAACGAGCTTGTGGTTTGCGTTCAACTTGCTCTCCAGCCACTTGGCATCGTCTTCGTCGAGGCCCGAGACTTCAAACCGGCCGTCGACCAGCTTGAAGTCCCAATGGGCAGCGGCAATTTCGGGTCGACGCCTGGCAAGCATGGCGCCAACCTTGTCCAGCTCCTTCTCGATGACGTTCATGCTGCGCCCAGCGGCATCGTTGTGAGCAATCTGCGTTTCCCTGAAGGCACGCTGGCTTGTCAGCGGCTCAGGAATCTGGACGATCGTCGCGGCACCCAAGGCCGGGTCTTCGTACGTGCCGCCGTTCTCACGGGCTTTCGCCAGGCGGGTCGCGAGGACTTCCTCTGAGTCGATCGTTGGGCGCTGCCCTGTTGTGAGCGCCAGGGGCGCCTGCGAGACTGTTGTGATCACGTCACCCTCCACTTCATCGAGCAATTAGGCGAACGGCCGAACGCTGGCGATGCTTGACCCTGGCTTGTCGGCGCTAAGGCGCGGAACTTGAGCCGAGTACACGACGGTGAGCTCGGCCAAAGGGCTGGAGGGAATCCGCGGCTGGACGTGCGAGGCCGAGGCGGTGCCCTGAGGCGTGCAAGCGTTCGCCACCCATCCGCGCTCCGGGTTTGCCCGACGTCACTTCGGTCAGTACGCCCATCCGGAACGACACTGCGCGATTCCGTACACCCCAACCCTTGCTCCCATGAAGCGTCTGCCCCTTCCCCGCGCCCTCGTCCTCTGCCTCGGCCTCGGCCTGGCCCTGGGCGGCCAGGCTCTGCATGCCGAGCCCCTGCCCGCCGTCTGGGACCTGAGTCCTCTCTTCGCCAGCGACAGCGACTGGGAAGCCGCCCGCAAGGCGGTACAGGCCGACCTGCCCAAGCTGGCGGCCCTGAAGGGCACGCTGGGCAAGAGCGCCAAGAGCCTGCGCGCCGGGCTCGACACCATCAGCGCCGCCAACCTGCGCATGGACCGCTTGCGCGTCTACGCCAGCATGAAGCAGTCCACGGACAACCGCGATTCCAAGAACCAGGAGCGCAGCGGCCTGACGGCGCAACTGGACGGCGAGTACGGCAGCACCATTGCCTGGCTGGAGCCCGAGATCCAGTCGCTGGGCGAGGCCAAGGTCAAGGCCTTCCTGAAGGCCGAGCCGGGGCTGAAGAAGCATGCCGAACACCTGCGCAACAGCCTGCGCCAGGCCAGGCACACGTTGAGCGCCGAAAGCGAAGCCGTCATCGCGGCGCTGGGGCCTGTGCGCAGCGCCACGGGCGAGGTGCGCACGCTGCTGTTCAACGCCAACACCAAGTGGCCCGAGCTGATGGTCGACGGCAAGACCGAGAAGGTGACCGACACCCGATACGGGCTGCTGCGCCAGCACCCGGACCGCGCGGTGCGCAAGCAGGTGTTCGACACCTTCTTCGGTGCCATCGGCCAGTATGAGGACACCTACGGCGTGACGCTGGGCAATGTGGTGCAGGACGACACCACCATGGCCAAGCTGCGCCACCACCCCAGCGCCGTGGCCATGAGCCTGGGCGCTGAGGAAGTCCCCGAAGCCGTCTACCGCACGCTGGTGGCCGAGGTGCACAAGGGCCTGCCCACGCTGCACCGCTACTTCAAGCTGCGCCAGAAGATGCTGGGTCTGCCGGACCTGCACTACTACGACATCTACCCGGCCCTGGTCACGCAGAACAAGCAGTACAGCCTGGATGATGCCGCCGCGCTGACGCTCGCGGCGACAAAGCCGCTTGGCGACGACTACCAGGCCCTGCTGAAGACCGGCTTCAAGGCCAACACCATGCATGCCCTGCCGGCGCCCGGCAAGCGCGGCGGCGCCTACCAGGATGGCGTCTACGGCGCGCCGCCCTTTGTGTTCCTGAACCACCAGGGTGAGTTCGAGTCGGTCAGCACCTTCGCGCACGAGTGGGGCCACGCCATGCACACGGCCATGGCCAACCGCGCTCAGCCCTACGAGACGGCGAACTATTCGCTCTTCATCGCCGAGATCGCGTCCACTGCCAACGAGGTGCTGCTCAGCAACTACATGCGCGGCCAGGCCGCCAGCAAGGAAGAGAAGCTCTACCAACTGGGCTACGCGCTGGAACGTCTGCGTGGCACCTTCTTCCGCCAGGCCATGTTCGGCGAGTTCGAGCTCAACACCCACGACGCCGCTGCCAAGGGCGAGGCGCTCAACGGCAAGCGCATGACGGAGATCTACTGCAAGCTGCTGAAGGACTATCACGGCGACGCCGCCGGCGTGATGAAGATCGACCCGGCGTATTGCCAGGAGTGGGCCTTCATCCCGCACTTCTACCGGCCGTTCTATGTGTACCAGTACGCGACGTCGGTCACTGCGGCCCTGCACTTCGCCGAGGACATCCTGGCGGCCAAGCCGGGCGCCCGCGACAACTACCTGAAGCTGCTTGCCGGCGGCGGCTCGGTGGCGCCTTACCAGGCGCTGAAGAACGCGGGCCTCGACATGGCGACCCCGGCGCCCTACCAGGCCGTGGTCAAGCGCATGGACAGCATCATGGACGAGATGGAGGCGCTGCTGGCGAAACCCTGAGGGGCCAGCACCTCCGCCGGAGCAGCGTCGGCGTCGGGCGCGGCCAGAATCGCGCCATGCAAGTCCGCCAACTCAGACTTCTCGCCCTCACGCGGCGCCACCCTTCCGCCATCCTGCTGGTCGTGCAGCTGGTCGGCCTGCTGCTCTATCCCGTCCTCGAGGCGTCACGCGCCGGTCCGGTGGCGCTGAGTGCCTTCGGCATCACGGTGCTGATCTTCACGACCGGCATGGTGCGCCGCACGCCTGGCCTGACCTGGCTGAGCGTCTGCCTGGCCCTGCCGGCCATTGCCATGCTGGTGCTGCAGGCAGTGTGGGAGCTGCACTGGCTGCAGCCCTGGTCCGCCGCGCTGGAAGCGCTGTTCTATTTCTACGCCGCAGGCAGCCTGGTCGCCTACATGATGAGCGACATGCATGCGACGAGCGACGAGTTGTTCGCGGCCGGTGCCACCTTCACGCTGCTGGCCTGGGGCTTCGCCTACACCTTCGTGGTGCTGCAGGCCGTGCAGCCGGGCAGCTTCTCGGCTGCCGTCAACGCCGAGCAGCCGCGCACCTGGTCGGAGCTGATGTTCCTGAGCTTTGCGCTGCTGTCCAGCACGGGCATCGGCGACGTCATCCCGGTGCGGCCGCTGGCGCGCGCGCTGACCAGCCTGGAGATGTTCGTCGGCGTGGGCTACCTGGCGGCCGTGGTGTCGCGGCTGATCGGGTTGACGCTGCTGCGCCGCTGAGGGCGCCTGGGGCATCCCATGCCGATGGCCCCATGCGCTTTGCGACCGCCGGGGTTGCTCCTCAGTTGCAGCCGTTGGCCGTCAGGAAATCCGTACCGCGCAGGCGTTCGCTGGTGCCGCTCGTGCCGCCGCCGTCCACGTTGGTGAAGTGCAGCGTGACCTTGGCGCCGTTGCTCTGGCGGGTGATCGTCATCGTGAAGGACGATGGGATGAGGGTGGAGCTGCTGGGGTAGCCGACGTCGATGCTGTAGCGCATGGCGCCGGTGGCCAGCACACCGCACTTGGCCATCTTGTTCTCGAGCTGGGCCCAGTTGCCGCGGTTGAAGTTGGCGTCCTGCGGCACGATGTTGGCGCGGCCGCCCCAGCCGCCGAGCTGCGAGCCGATCAGATGGCCGCCGTCGTAGTCGTTGCTGGGGTTCTCGGCGTCGCCCCACTGCCCGATGCTGGTCTGGCAGCTGTCCTGGCGGGCCTCGGCCTTGATGGGCGGCAGGTCGGCGTAGGCCTTGTTGGGGCGGCCGGAGCTGTCGATGTAGTAGTACTCCCCGTTGAAGTTGTGCCACTTGGTGCGGTCGGCGGTGGGGAAGAACTTGGCGCAGTCGGTGATGGCCTGCGGGTGGGCTTGCTGGATCTTGGCCAGCTCGGGCCCGTGCACCTCGTAGCCGATGCCGTAGCGCGCCAGCTCGGCGGTGATCTCGGGCTCGCTGTGGCTGTCGAAGAACTGCCTCAGCCCATCGGCGCCGCCGTGCTCGGCCTCCAGCCGGCCGGCCATGTCGGGCGAGTCGTTGATGTCGCCACCACCGCCGCAGCCGCTCAACAGTTGCAGCGCCAGTGCCAGGGCCAGCGTGGCGCGCAGGGCGGCAGCGGAAGGAATTCGCGTCGTCGTCATGAGAATCTCCGTTGCGCATCCACGCGCGGCGGGATTCTTGGGCCCGGCGCGCCTCGCCGAGCTCCGTACTTTCCTGGGATGGCGTGGTGTGCCCGACGGGTGCTGGCGACAGGTGACAGCCGGCCGCCCAAGGCGCCGCGGCCCAGATGCGGTGCCATGCCCGGGTGCGAGCATCGAGGGCGTCTTTCAGGTAAGGTCGCTGCCGGTTTGAGTCGCCCTTGCCTGAACATCATTGAGGTCTATGACAGACATCATCACTTCGTCAATCACCGTCTGGGATCAAGACATCGCAGCAAGCGAGCAGGAACTTGCAGTCGATGCGCTCGAACGAGGCGGCGTGCTGTTCTTCCCTCAGCTCAGCTTCGCGTTGCAAGACGACGAAAAGCAGCTTCTGTCACCGGCAGTCGCCGGGGATGGCAAGAATGTGAGTCTGGATCCCATCACGGGATCGCTTCGCGGCAGCAGCGCCGTCGACGCCGATCTGCAGCGGCTGAAGAACGTGATGGCGCGCTTTGCCACCTCGAGCAGAAGCTTGGTCCGCAATTTGTTGCCCGGTTACGAAACCGGCTTGCAGCAGGCCCGCACCAGCTATCGGCCCATGGAGATCGCTGGGCGGCAGACCTCATGGCGAAAGGACGATACGCGTCTGCACGTCGACAGCTTCCCGTCCTCGCCCACCCAGGGAAGGCGAGTGCTGCGCGTCTTCACCAATATCAATCCGCAGGGTGGGAGCCGCAATTGGCGCCTCGGGGATTCGTTTGAAAACGTGGCGCGCCACTACCTGCCTTCGCTGCCGGGCCCGGTATGGGGCTCCAGCCGCATGCTGCACCTGCTCGGCATCACGAAAAGCCGACGCTCTGCCTATGACCACTACATGCTGCAACTGCATGACCGGATGAAGGCGGACCTGGCCTACCAGGCGCATGCCGCTCAGCGCACCTACGCCTTTCCGGCCGGGAGCACGTGGATGGTCTTCACCGACGTCGTGTCGCATGCAGCAACCAGCGGGCAATACGCGCTGGAACAGACCTATCACCTGCCGATCAACGCCATGCAGGACCCGACCAGGGCGCCGCTGCGCATTCTCGAGAGTCTGCTTGGACGCGAGCTTGCGAACGCTTGACCCTCGCCATCCAGAGGTAGAGCGACCGCCTGCCGGCAGTTCAGTTCYCAAGCCTTGCCAGTTCTTCCGATATTGCGCGGTAATGGCATCGATCAAGGCCTGTCGGACCATGGCCGACGGTTGGTCGGTCGCACCGACCCAGGCGGTGTGCGTGACCACGACAGATTGAGCTCGGGATCGATCCAGATGCCCTGGCCGAAGATCTGCTGACCGAGCACGTTGACGCACTGCGGACAGCTTCCGCACCGTACGCGAGGCACGCTCGTTCTTTGTGGACGCGCTGCGCGCTGCCCGATCATTTGAAGCCGTCATCGATGCCTTGTGGGCAAGCGTGAGCGACGTGGCGAGGACGTGGGGGGCTGAAGCGCTGGGCTTCGCAACCCGCACCCTGCTGAGGGCGGAACCTCCCCGTCGTGTCAACTTCACAAGAGCAGGATGCCAACGTGCGGTGAACTCAGATCCTCAATTGAGACTAGTAAACAGGTACAGAGGCCTTGCTGCACATATTGCGGAAGCTCAGAATCGACGCCACATTGCTACTTTTTCGAACCCTTCCTGGAACACGAGCCTACTTCCCCGATCGGTAGTAGAGAAGAACCAATAGTGCCAAGCCAAAGCGAAATCAAAGATCTACTAACAATCACTGGCGGCGTCCTCGGAGCAATTGCCTTCGTCTGGCGTGTGTGGGATGCGTTGATTTCCCATGTCAAGCTAGATCTTTCCGTCGCACCCGTCAACGATCTGCCGCTCGATAGTCCAAGAAACGCCACTGTCAGCGTGACAATTGAAAATCAGGCAATAACTCCGAAAAGAATAACGTACGCGGCGCTTTTGATTGGTCCTGCAACTCAACCTCTCCCCGATCTGACCCTGGCCCTTTCCAAAGGTATAACAACCCGGTCCCCAAGCACTGCAAACAATATTCTCTCGTTGCACAAACTTCGTAGCCACACAATACTGTCGCTCCCTGAAAAAGAATCGCATCTGGTCCCGCTGCCGTTTTTCTACATTGACAACGCCCAAGTAGGGAACGAGAAATTGAAGTTCTCCGTCGCTGTAGCTGCGCTTGACTTGCAAGCAGACCGAGACCATCGCATCTTTTTGCTTGTCTATTCGCGAGAGTTGTTTGGCTTAATTAGATACAGGGTTACGTCCGATTTGCTTCCGCGGCATCCGAAATCTACCCCATCGCCCGCTCTGGAGGAAATATGTCTGGATCAACAGAAGGCCTTGTAAGCTGGATATTTTTCGGCATCCTCGGGCTGCTCGCTTCCTCGGTCATCGGTGTATGGCTCGCATGGACGGGCTTTTACGGCGGGAGTTCATGGCGCCTATTTGGCGCAACGGTATTGCTGTGTATTCCAGCCGTACTATGTCTGGTGCTACTGCGAGCATTAGCCAGGGTAGCGCTTGGAAGGTTGTTTCCGCCTTCTCCACCTGAGCCCCGCGAGCCATAAGCAGCAGGCTGGCTTGCTGCGCCTGAAGGCAAATCGCCCTCCCTCTGGCAACTTGGCTTGACCTCGAAGACCGCCAGGCTAGAAAGAATCGTGTGACAGCCGGCTAAGCCTCGCTCAGTTCTTCCGATATTGCGCCGTGATGGCGTCGATCAGAGCCTGTCGGGTCATGGCCGACTGGGGGTCGGTGGCACCGGGCCAGGCGCTGTGCGTGACCACGACGAGATGGAGCTCGGGATCGATCCAGATGCCCTGGCCGAAGATGCCCGAAGCCCGGTAAGCCCTGCCGCGCGTCGTCCACCACTGGAGCCCGTAGCCGCCGCGGCCCTGCAGGCCCTCGGTGGCTTCGTGCGTCGTGGTGGTGGCCTGCTCCACCCAGCCGTCCGGCACCACCTGTTGCCCATTGGCCAGGCGGGCCCCGCGCATGAAAAACAGCGCGAAGCGGCCATAGTCGCGCAGCGTGGCCGACAGACAGCAGCCTGCGATCTCTGCGCCGGACCTGTCGAGCATCCAGTAGGCGTCGCCTTCCATGCCCAGCGGCTGCCACAGCTTCTCGGACAGGTAGTCGGACAGGGTCCTGTCCGTCGCCGCTCGCACCAGCGAACCGACCAGGTTGGTCTCGCCCGTCTTGTAGACCCACTTGCTGCCCGGCGCGGCTTCGCGCGGCAGCCGGGCCATATAGGTCACGACGGGATCTGAGCCTTTGACGCTGGGCTCGTTGGCGAAGCGGGCGACGTCGGAGTTGGGGTCGCCATAGTCTTCGTTCCAGCGGACGCCGGACGTCATGTTGAGGATCTGCCGGACGGTGACGCCCTCGTAGGCTGAGCCCTTGAGGCCGGCCAGGTAGGTGGTGATGGGGTCGTCGAGACTCTTGATCCGCCCGTCCCGGATGGCGGCGCCGACGAGCGTCGATGAGAAGGACTTGGCGACGGAGAAGCTGGTCCAGCGCATCTGCGGGGTCTGGCCCAGGCCGTAACGCTCCAGCACCACCTCGCCGTCCTTCAGCACCAGCAGGCCTGCGGCACGGTTGCGCGTCATGTAGTCGTCGACGGTCCAGGTCTGGCCCGCGACCTTGAACGTCACGTCCAGCGGCTTTTCCGCCACCGGCAACGGCGCCACTGTCGTGCCGCGCTTGACGAGCCGGGTGGGGAACTGGTCCTCCATGTGGGGGTAGCCGGCCTTCTGCTGCTCGAAAGTCCAGAACAACACGCTGCTGCCGGCAGGTGCAGGGGCCGTGGCGGCGGCCGCTGGCGCAGCGCTGGTGTCCGCAGACTGCGCTGGCTGGAAGAGCGATGCCAGCAGCGCGGCGATGGCGGCTGCCCGCGCCCACGGCAGCATGGGCCTGTCCTCCAAGGCTGAAAGGCGCTGCGTGGTGGTGGTGGAGTTCTTCATGGCGTGGACCTCGGATGGGCCGGCGCGGCGCAGACAAGGGCGCGGGCGAGCACGGGGGCATCGTCGCAAATGGGCGTGGCGTTTCATAGCTGGCGCCCACCCGGGTTCTCCAGCGCGCCATCCGGGTCCTGTCTGCGTATGCTGCCGCGACCCGTCACCGCGCCGCCTGGCCAGCCAGCAGTCCTGATACTGAAGCGGGCAGCGGACGAGAACCAGAAGGCCTCTCATGTCCATGCGCTTGCCTCTGCTGCTTCTGAGTCTCGTCTGTCTGCTGTCGGCCTGCGGCGGTGGCGGCGGGGCCAGCGAACCGACGCCGACGCCGACGCCGCCGGTGGTGATCACGCCCGACTATGTCTACGTGGGCATGGTGGAGCGCAACAAGTCCATCACGTCCAAGATCACCGGCATCACCTACCCCTTTCACGTCTACCTGCCGCAGAACTACGCAGCGTCAGGCAATAGCTACGCCGTGATGTACGCGACCGACGGGCAGTGGAGTTTCAACTCGTTCTCGCAGATGCTGGACAAGCGCCGCAAGCCGATGATCCTGGTGAGCATCGAGCAGGGCCCCGGTGACCGGCGGGCCATCGACTACACCGTCAACGGTGCGCCGGCCTATGCCCGCTTCCTGAAGGAGGAGCTGACGCCGCTGATCGAGGCCAGCTACCGCACGACGGCGGTCCGCAGCTTCACGGGCACGTCCTATGGCGGGCTGCTGGGTTCCCTGATGCTGAGCAATGAAGCCGTGGCGACGCCCTTCTTCAGGAACTATCTGCTGTTCGATGGCTCCTTCTGGGCGCTGACGGCCCAGAACATCMAGGACGAGCAAGCCCGCTTCACGGCCAGCAACCGCCTGCCCGTGCACCTGATCCTGACGAGCGCCAACGCGCCCGGCAACGTGAACGATGTGGTCGCCTATGAGGCGCGCTACAAGGGCCGGGGCTATGTGGACCTGCAGATCCAGCGCAAGGACTTCAACATCGCGCACAACGATGTGGGTGATCCGTCCTTCGACTGGGCCATCGACCAGATCGAGTAGCGCGGCCAGTCAGCACCAGGAACTGGCCCGGTGCTCAGTCGCGGAAGGTTGGCGTGCCCTTGCCGGCCATCATGGCCGTGGTCAGGTCCTCGCTCATCAACATCGCCGCGTTCCATGTCGCGATGTAGTTGAGGCCATCGGCCACCGAGTGGTCACGCGCGTAGTTCAGCTGCTCCTTGGTGCCACGGATGGACAGCGGTGACTTGGAGGCGATCGCCGCGGCGATCTCGCGCACGCCGGCTTGCAATGCCTCGCGGCTGTCGAACACGCGGTTGACGAGGCCGATCTCGCGCGCCTCGGCCGCTTCAACGCGCCGGCCCGTGTAGGCCAGTTCGCGCACCAGGCCTTGCGAGCCGACGATCTTGGGCAGGCGCTGCAGCGTGCCGACGTCGGCCACCATGCCGATGTCGATCTCCTTGATGGAGAAGTAGGCGTCGGTGCTGCAATAGCGCATGTCGGCGGCGCAGACCAGGTCGATGCCGCCGCCCACGCAGGCGCCATGGATGGCCGCCAGCACAGGCTTGCGGCAGCGCTCCAGGCTGGTAAGGGTGTCCTGCATGTCCAGGATGACGCGGCGCAGGCTCTCGCGCATGCGGCCGTCGCAGGGGTCCTGGATCTGTGGGGCGATGCCCATCATCATCTGCAGGTCGATGCCGGCGGTGAAATGCCTGCCTTCGCCTTCCAGCACCGCCACGCGGGCTTCGGGCTGGGCGTCGACCCAATCGAAAGCGCGGCGGATGTCCTGCCACATGGCCGCGTTCATCGCATTGGCCTTGTCGGGGCGGTTCAGGCGGACGGTGGCGATGTGGTCTTGCAGGGAGATGGTGAGGGTTTCGAGTTGAGGGGCAGTCATATGCGGTCTCGTGAGGTCAGGCAATCGGTTCGGTTTGCTGGCGCAGCCAGTCGGCCAGCTCGGCTTCGCTGATCTGGCTGGCGGCAACGCCGAGCATGGTGATGACGCAGTCGGCATCGGTGGCCAGCAGCTCCAGTCCGTTGAGCCAGAGGAACAGCTCCATCGCCACATAGGCCGTGCGCTTGTTGCCGTCGATGAAGGGGTGGTTCTTGGCCAGGCCCACGGCGTAGGCGGCCGCCAGCTCGAATACGTCGGGCTGTTCGTAGGCCGCCAGGTTCTGCGGCCGCATCACGGCGGATTCGAACAGGCCCTCGTCACGCACCCCTGTGGCGCCGCCGTGCTCGGCCAGTTGCTCGTGGTGGATGGCCCTGAGCACGTCGGCGTTCAGCCAACGCCAGGCGCTTGCGGTCACTTGGCCAGTTCCCTCAGCACGGCACGCCGCTTCTTCATGATGCTGCGCGCCGCGTCCATCTGCTGCTCGAACTCGGGGCTGTAGGGAGAGATCAGCACGCCGTTGACGGCGTCGGAGAGGTAGAGCACGTCACCCTTCTCCACTTTCAAGCGCGCCAACACTTCCTTGGGCAAGATCACGCCGAGCGAATTGCCGATTTGAGTTACCTTGAGCGCACTCATTGCGACCCCTTTGGTTATAACGTTTGTAATACTATCCGACGCCTCTGCCCTTTTACAAGCCCATGATCCACGCCTCCAAACGCATTGCCGGCGGTGCCGGCCTGGCCGCTGTGCTCGTCAAGCGCGCCGCCACCCTCGAACTCGACTGGGACACACGCAGCAAGAGCCGCTTCTCGGCCACCGACTCCACCGGCCGCGAGATCGGCGTCGTGCTGCCCCGTGGCACCAGCCTGCGTGGCGGTGACGTGCTGGTCGCGGAGGACGGCACGCTGGTGCGCGTCATCGCCGCCCCCCAGCCCGTACTGCAGGTGCGCCATTGCGCCGAGCATGGCTCGCCCTTCGATCTGCTGCGCGCCGCCTACCACCTGGGCAACCGCCATGTGCCGCTGGAGCTGCAGCCCGAGCTGTTGCAGTTCGAGCCTGACGCCGTGCTGGCCGACATGCTGCGCCGCCAGCACCTGATCGTCACCGAGGCCCAGGCGGCCTTCGAGCCCGAGGGTGGGGCTTACGGCGAAGGCGCCGGTCATGGTCATCATCACCATGGGCATGACCACGATGCACATGGTCACGACCATGGCCATGCGCATGAGCACGCAGCTGCGCCCGCGCCGGCTCGCAAGCCGCTGGCCATCCCCGTCAAGGCGCATGACGACGGCCACGTGCACGGCCCCGGCTGCGGGCATGACCACGGCCATGACCACAAGCACTGATCCTGCGCTGCTGCATCTGCTCTGGCTGGCCAGCCCCGCGCTGCCGGTCGGCGGCTTCAGCTATTCCGAAGGCCTGGAGGCGGTGGTCGATGCCGGCGTCGGGCATGACGAGGCCAGCGTCGGTGACTGGCTGCTGAACCAGCTCGAACTCGTGCAGGCCCGTGCCGAGCTGCCCGTCGCGGCCGCGGCCCATGCGGCCACGCTGGCGCTCGACGGCGCGCGGCTGGCCGAACTCAATGCCTGGGTGCTGCAGACCCGCGAGACCAGCGAGAGCCTGCAACAGGCCAGCCAGATGGGCCGCAGCCTGCTGGCCTGGATGCAAGGGCTGATGCCGGACGCACCCGTCCTGCCGCTGCTGCGTACGCTGAAACCGGCGCCCAGCTGGCCCGTCGTCATGGGCGCCGCTGCCGCGTCGCGGGGTGCCGCGCTGGAGCCGGCCCTGCAGGCCATCGCCTTCGGCTGGGCCGAGAACCTGATGCAGGCTGCCGTACGCTGCGTGCCCTTGGGCCAGACCTCGGGCCAGCGGCTGCTGGCACGTCTCGTGCAAGCCATTCCGCAGGCCGTGGCGACAGCCATGGCCGCGCCCGAGCCCATGGCCTTTGCGCCCCTGCTCGGCGTCTTTGGCGCCCGCCACGAAACCCAGTACTCACGACTGTTCCGCTCATGACTTCAGCTCCCTTGCACGCCATCCCCAATCGCACCAAGAAGCTGCCGCCGCTGAGAGTCGGCGTCGGCGGCCCGGTGGGCTCGGGCAAGACCACCCTTGTCGAGATGCTGTGCAAGACCATGCGCGAGCGCTGGGACCTCGTCGTCGTCACCAACGACATCTACACCAAGGAAGACCAGCGCTTGCTGACCGTGGCCGGCGCGCTGGCGCCCGAACGCATCATGGGCGTGGAGACAGGCGGCTGCCCGCACACCGCCATCCGTGAGGACTGCTCCATCAACCTCGAGGCCGTGGACCGCATGCTGGAGAAGTTCCCCGAGGCCGACATCGTGTTTGTCGAAAGCGGTGGCGACAACCTCGCGGCCACCTTCAGCCCCGAGCTCTCCGACCTGACCATCTACGTCATCGACGTGGCCGCCGGCGAGAAGATCCCGCGCAAGGGCGGCCCGGGCATCACCAAGAGCGATCTCTTCGTCATCAACAAGACCGACCTCGCGCCGCATGTGGGCGCCGACCTGGACGTCATGCGCAGCGACACCGCGCGCATGCGGCCGGTGAAGCCCTGGGTCATGACCAACCTCAAGACCCGGGACGGCCTGGCCGACGTCGTCGCCTTCATCGAGACCAAGGGCCTGCTTGTCGGCTGATCCCATCCGCTGGCCCGCGCGGCTGACGCTGAGCGCGGCGCGCGATGGCGGTGGTGCCACCCGCGTGCATGCGCGCCACGACGGCCCGCTGCGCCTGCTGAAGACGCTCTACCCCGAGGGCAGCGCCATCGCACATGCGGTGCTCGTGCACCCGCCCGGTGGTCTCGTCGGCGGTGATCGCCTCGACATCCACATCGACGTGCAGGCCGGTGCCCATCTGCTCGTGACGACACCGGCCGCGACGCGCTTCTACCGCTCCAACGCGGGCGAGGCTGCCCAGGTCGTGCAGGCCGCGGTGGGCGAGGGCGGGCGGCTGGAGTGGCTGCCGCAGGAGACTTTGGCCTACCCCGGCTGCCTCGCCCGCAACGAGGTGAAGTTGAGCCTGGCGCCTGGCGCGAGCCTGTTCGCGACCGAGGTGCTGGGCCTGGGCTTGCCCGCCGCGTCGCAACCCTTTGAGCATGGCCGGTTGCTGCAGCACCTGGAGATCGCCGGCCAATGGCTGGACCGCGGCTGGCTCGATGCGACGGACAAGGCCCTGCTCGACGGCCCCTGCGGCTTGGCCGGCCATCGCGTGCTGGGCACGCTGGTCTATGCGCAGACCGGCGCGCTGGGGGATGTGGACGCGCTGCTGACCCACAGCCGCGCCCTGCTGGACGGGGTGGCGCGCAGCGGCGTCACCCATCTGGCCGGCCCGCGCGGCGGCGTCCTGCTGACCCGCGTCGTCGGTGACGAAGTCGAGACCGTGACGGTGGCGCTGCGGCGGGTGCGGGCCCTGTGGCGCGAGCAGCTGTGGGCGCTGTCGGCCAGTGATCCACGCATCTGGGCCACCTGAATCAGGCTCAGCGCGTCACAGCGCCCGCCATGTCGGGATGCAGTGACGCGCCAGCGCCGTAACCCAATCGGGCCCGCCCGGCACGAAGGCGATGCCGAAGGCGGGGCTAACGAGGAAGCCGGCGCGCTCGAAGGCGTCGGCGTCCTGGGCGAGCACAAAGCCGGCGAGGGCGCTGAAGGGGATGGCCACGGTGTCCAGCTGCAGCACCGGCGCGCGCTTGGTGATCTCTTCCAGCCGGCCGTTGTGCTGGAAGCGCAGCACGCTGTGGCCGTAGTCGTAGGCGTTCAACTCGGCCGCGTTGCGCGACTGCTGCGCTGGCGGCCCGAGGCGGGCGAGCAGCGCTTCGACGCTGAGGCTGAAGGGGATGTCGTCGAAGGCGACAAAGGGCTCCAGCCGCAGTGTCGTCATAGTGAGCGCCGGCGCATGTCGGCAAAGGCTGCTGCTATCAATGCGGCCAGGGCCGCTGCGTCGACGGGCGCGCCGGGCTTCAGCTTGACGTGGCGCATGGCCTTGCCGGTGCCTTGCAACAGGCCGGCGGGGTCGGGCAGTTCGGCACCCTTGAAGAAGCCGACATTGACGTGGGACGTGAAGGCATTGACATAGCCGAAGGCCGCGTCGCCGGCGCAGGCGGTGGGGTGGCCGTCGTGCAGCAGCTCGCGCACGTCAGCGCCGCAGCCGCGCATGACGTCGAACCACTTGCGGGCGATGTCGCCCAGCTCACCGGCGTGTGCGTCCATCCAGGCCGCGACGCCGGCATCGTGGTGGACGGCGGCTGGGAAACGGAACAGTTTCTCCATGACCGCCGATCATCACCTAGTCGCCCGAGCTGCCCGGAATCTGCTGGCGCAGCTTGACCTTGCTGGCCGACTTGCGGCGCATCTTGATGTTCATCATTTCGACACCCAGCGAGAAGGCCATCGCGAAGTAGATATAGCCCTTGGGCACATGGTGGCCGAAGCCTTCGGCGACGAGCACGACGCCGACGACGACGAGGAAGCTCAGGGCCAGCATCTTGATGGTGGGGTGGTTGGACACGAAGCGGCCGATGGGGCCGGCGAACAGCATCATCAGGCCGACCGACGCGATGACGGCGCCGATCATGATGCGCACGTCGTCGACCATGCCGACGGCCGTGATGATGGAGTCCAGCGAGAACACCAGGTCGATGATCATGATCTGCAGGATGACGGCGCCGAAGGCCGCCTTGGCCTTGCCGCCGCCATGGGCCTCTTCCTCGCCTTCGAGGGAGCCGTGGATCTCGCCGGTGCTCTTCCAGATCAGGAACAGGCCGCCGCCGATCAGGATGAGGTCACGCCCCGAGATGCCCCGCTCCAGGAAGGGCACGTTGAACAGCGGCTCCACCATGCCGACGATCCAGGCCAGCACCATCAGCAGGCCGATGCGCATGAACATCGCCGCGAACAGGCCCAGGCGGCGCGCCACTTCCTGGCGTTCCTTGGGCAGCTTGTCCACCAGGATGCTGATGAAGATGATGTTGTCGATGCCCAGCACCAACTCCAGCGCGGTCAGCGTGGCGAGGGCGATCCAGGTCTGCGGGTCGGAAAGCAGTTCGAGCATGGCAGGCGTCCGTGGTCAGCCGGCGATTGTCTCCACCGCCCGACGGATCACGGACAGCTTCAGGTTGAACGAAGCTTCGGTTTTTCTGCGGGTTTCGGAGCGCGATCAAGTTATTTCAGCACCGGCGCCTGTCCCGGGGGTGACTGTCGCGTCCGCGCATGTGCACCGATGGCGGTTGCGCCGGAATTGGCCTACAACGAGGCCATGACAACTGCCGCCGCCGTCAGTGCCGAGCACCCGCTGCAGGGCGCCGAGGTCGAGGCCGCTTTAGGTAATTCCCGCCTGGTGGCTCTCTGCGAGACGAGCAACCCTGACGAAGCCCATGCCGTGCTCAGCGGTCTTTACGGCCCGCATGCGCTGCGCGTTGGCAACGAAAACAACCTGGCTCTGCGGCTGCGCGGCGCCGAGTTCGCGCGCCTGCATCTCGGCGAAGTTCGCTACGGCACCTCCACGCGCATGGCCATGCCCCATTCGCACGGTCACTGGGTGTTCTCCTATCTGCGCCAGGGCGAGGTGTGGCGCGGCGGCCAGCGCGACCTGTACGGCGCGGGCGACGCCGGCGTCATCGCGCCCGACGAGGTGCAGGGCCTGGAGATGTCGGGCGACATGGAGCTGCTGAACCTGCGCGTGGCCGACGCCGACATGGGCAGTGCCTGCCGCGCGCTGCTGGGCTCGGACATGGCCCATGCGCTGCGCTTCGAGGACCGCGCCCAGGCCGGCGGCGCCCCTGTAGCGGCGCTGCTGCGCGTGCTGGGGCATCTGGCCGCCACGCCGGCCTACCCGCACGCGGCCACCGCGCGACTGGAGGACGGCCTGCGCGACGCGGCCCTGTTCGAGCTGCTGCTGGCCTGGCCCAACAACTACACCCGCGGCCTGGACGCGCCGGCCGCGCTGCCAGCCTCCACGCGGCGCGCCCGCGACTACATCCACGCCCATGCGGCCGAGGTGCCCTCGGTGGCCGACATCGCCCGGGCCGCCGGCGTCGGCGTGCGCGCCCTGGCCAGCGGTTTCGAGCGCCACTTCGGCCTGTCGCCGCAGCGCTATCTGCAGCAGTACCGGCTGGACCGCGTGCGCGAGGAGCTGCGCTCGGCGGCCCCCGGCGTCACGGTGACCTCGGTCGCCGCGCAATGGGGCTTCTGGCAACTCGGCAGCTTTGCCGCACGCTACCGCGAGCGCTTTGGCGAGTCTCCGAGCCAGACGCTCAAAAGCTGAGAAGTTCCGCTGAGGTTCCGATTCGGCACGTCCGGCTGCCGATTCGCCATAGCCTGCTGAAGCCGGGCTCGCGACCATGCTCCCACGCCGCCACCCAGACGCGGCGACCGGAGACAGAGCATGAGACTCAGCCCCATCGCGCTGGCCGTGGCGTCCACCTTGGCCTCCGCCCAGACCCCACCCGAGACCACCCAGATCGAACGCGTCGTCATTACCGCCGAGCGCCGTGTGACGGTGCTGGACACGACGCCCGCGGCCATCACCGCCTTGAACGGCGCCCGCCTCGCCGAGCGCGGCGACACCGGGCTGGCCGACCTCGTCATGTTCAGCCCCAACACCTCGTTCACCAATGGGCAAGGTGCCAGCCAGATCTTTGTGCGCGGCATCGGCAATGTCTTCATCCTGGCGGGCGGCGACCCCGGCGTGGCCCTCTACCAGGACGGTGCCTATGTGTCCGACCAGACCAGTTCCAACACGGCCCTGTTCGACACCCAGCGCGTCGAGATCCTGCGCGGGCCGCAGGGCGCCCTCTATGGCCGCAATGCCACCGGCGGCGCCGTCAACGTCATCTCGGCGCTGCCGACCTCCAGCTTCCAGGCGCGCCTGGGCCTGCTGCTGGGCAGCGACAGGCGGCGCGAGAGCGAGGGCTTCGTCTCCGGGCCGCTGACACAAGGCTTGGAGGGCCGGCTGTCCTACCAGGTCAAGGAAGCCGACGGCTACACCCGCAACCCGCTGGCCGAGGGGCCGCGGCGCCTGGACGACCAGTCCAGCCGTGCTTTCCGCGCTCAGCTGCAATCGGGCCTGGGCGGCAGCGGCACGCTGCGCTTCGTGGCCGGCCACTACCGCGAGCGCGATGCCGGCATGAGCGTGCCGGTGCTGCCCGACCCCGTGTCCATCCCGGTGCTGCTCTACGGCGTCACGCAGAGCAGCGACCCGCGCCTCGTCAAGAGCCAGGGCTCGAGCAACCGCGTCGAGGTCAACACGGCACAGGCCTTGCTGGAGCTGCCCCTCGGAGGCAACACGCTGAGCGCCAGCCTGAACTGGCGCCGCAGCAAGGTGGACCGGCTGTGGGACAGCGACACCACCGAGGCGGCGGTCACGACCTCGGGCTTCGCAACCGGCAGCACCGACAAGAGCCTGGACATTCACCTCGCCTCCGACGAAGCCAGTCCCCTGCAATGGCTGGTTGGCGTGACGGCCCTGCAGTTCGACCAGCGCCAGGACGTCAGCATCCTGACCCAGGTGCCGCTGGGCTTCATCGTGCCGGGCGCGCCCATGACTGTGCCCCTGCCCGGTGGCGTCGGCTTCCTGCTCGGTGGCACCGTGCACACGCGCTCGAGCGCCGCCTATGCCGACCTGCGCTACACCCTGAACCCGCAGTGGTCGCTGCTGGCCGGCCTACGCGTCAACCACGACAGCAAGCGCGTCGACGAGTACCAGAACATCGCCGCCTTCGGCCTGGCCGGCACCGGCCACCCGGGCGACGGCTGGACGAGCACGCCGGGCAGCGTCGGCGTCGAGTACAAGCCCGCCACTGGCACGCTGGCCTATGTGCGCTGGGCCCATGGCTTCAAGTCGGGCGCGGTCAACCTCGGCGCGCTGCAGCCCGATCTCGTCAAGCCCGAGAAGGTCAGCAGCATCGAGCTGGGCTTCAAGACCGAGTTCCTGGATCGCCGCGGCGTGTTCAGCGCGGCCGTCTTCAGCAGCCGCTACAAGGACATGCAGGTGTCCCAGGTCGGCCAAGCCACGACGCTGCTCGCCAATGCGTCGGCCGCGCGCATCGATGGCGCCGAGATCGAGGCCGCGGTCAAGCCCGTCGCGCCGCTGACGCTGTCCATCGGCCTCGGCCTGATGGATCCCAAGTACACGGACTTCACCAACGTCGACCTGCGCAATGCGCCGACAACGCCGGTCAATGTGCGCGGCCGCCAATTGGCCCAGGCGTCCAAGCAGCAACTCACCCTCGGCGCCGAATGGGCCGGTAGCGTCGGCGAACTGCGCACGACGCTGCGCGCCGACTACAGCTGGCGCGGCCGCTTCTATTTCACGGAGTTCAACACGCCGGATGCCATGCAGGGCGCCTATGGCCTGCTCAACCTGAGCGCCACGCTGCGCCCGGCGGCCGGCCCCTGGAAGCTGTGGGCCAACGTCCGCAACGCCAGCGACAAGACGGCCTTCACCAGCATGAGCATCGCCTCGCCGCTGCTCGGCGCGGCGCGCCAGGTCACCTACACGTCGCCGCGGCAGTTCGCCCTCGGCGCCAGTTACGACTTCTGAGGAGACCACCATGAAGCATCTGCTGGGCCATCACCAGGCCCGCTGGGAACCGCTCGCCCATGCCTTCGACGCGCTGTTCGAGCGCGGCGACGACCTGGGTGCTTCGCTGGCCCTGACCGTCGAGGGCGAACTCGTGCTCGACCACTGGGGCGGCTGGTGCGACGAGGCGCGCAGCAAGCCTTGGGACCGCAACACGCTGACCCATGTCTGGTCCACCACCAAGACCATGACCTCGCTGTGCGCTCTGCTGCTGGCCGACCGCGGCGAGCTGGACCTGGACGCGCCGGTGGCCGCCTATTGGCCCGAGTTCGCCGCCAACGGCAAGAGCGGCATCCTGGTGCGCGACGTGCTGGGCCACACCTCGGGTGTCAGCGGCTGGGAGCAGCCCATGGGCATGGGCGACCTGTGCGACTGGGAGCGCAGCACGGCCTTGCTGGCGGCGCAGTCGCCCTGGTGGACGCCGGGCAGCGCCTCGGGCTATCACGCACTGAACTACGGCCATCTCGTCGGCGAGTTGATCCGCCGCATCACGGGTCAGAAGACCGGCGCCTTCCTGGCCAGCGAGCTGGCCGGGCCGCTGGGCGCGGACTTTCATATCGGCCTGCCGCCCGAACACGATGCCCGTGTGGCCCGCGTCGTGCCGCCACCGCCGGCGCCGGTCGACTTCTCGGCCATCCCGCCCGACAGCCCGATGCTGCGCACCCTGGGCAACCCCGCGCCCGATGCGGCCTACAGCCACCGCGAGGACTGGCGCCGTGCCGACATCGGCGCCGCCAACGGCCATGGCAACGCGCGCTCGGTGGCGCGCTTGCAGTCCATCGTCGCCTGCGAGGGCTTGCTTGCGGGTCGGCGCTGGCTCAAGCCGCAAACGGTGGATCGCATCTTCGACGTGCAGGCGCGCGGCATTGACCTCGTGCTCGGCGTGCCGCTGTGCATGGGCATGGGCTATGGCCTGCCCGAGCCGGCCACGCTGCCCTTCATCCCCGAGCAGCGCATCTGCTTCTGGGGCGGCTGGGGCGGGTCGCTGGTGCTGGTGGACGTGGAGCGGCGCCTCTGCCTCGCCTACATGATGAACCGCATGGCGCCAGGCGTCGTCGGCGGGCCGAACGCGGCCGTCCTCGTGCAGGCGCTGTACGCCTGTTGCGACCAGGCTCTCACTTGAGCATCGCGGTGGTGTCGACGATGTCTACGCCCTGCATCTGGCCCAGCCAGTGGTCGAACCAGGACTTGTGGGAGGCGCCCACGATGGACAGCACGCGCGCGCCGGGCCGCTCACGGAAGGTCTCGCGGATATTGGCGACCATGCGCAGATTGCGGACCTCCCAGCCGGCCACCCACATCTGCGGGTAGCCGTCCTTGGCCTTGGCCTGCAGCGTTGCCTTGACGTTCACGTCCGCCATCGCCTGCTGGTAGCCGGGCGCGTTCACATGGCGGTAGAGCGGCAGCAGGTCGGCGGCCTGCTTGAGCGTGGCCGTCTGCTTCTCGAGTTCGTCCAGTCCCGCCGTGCCAGCCTTCCAGGCGGCCTGCACTTCGCGGCCGAAGGCTTCCTCGTCCTTGACCCTGACGTTGTCGCCGGTGTGGTTGTCGGTGGCGTAGACGCGCGGCAGGCCCAGCTTGGCGGCCAGGCGCGAGGCGATCATGTAGTTCTCGTTGCGGCGCGTGGTGATCTGCGCCAGCAACGCCACCAGCGCGGCGTCCAGGCCGTCGCCGGCCTTGCGTTCTGCCTCGGGCAGTTGCAGCCACTGGGCATAGGCCGAGGCGCGATCGTTGGCCGCCAGCAGGCGCGAAGCCAGGTGGCGGCGTTGCGCGGCCGTGGGTGCAGCGGGCCAGTCCGCCAGCAGTTTCTCGGCTTCGGCGATGGCAGCCGGCACATCCAGCCCGGTGGACTTGCGGGCCACCTCGGTGCTGGGGCAGTAGTCGCTGCCGTAGCGCGTGGGGTGGCGTGCGGCGAGATCGCACTCCTCGCCCGTCATCGCCTCGATGGTGATGAGGTCGGGTTTGAAGGCGGCCAGCCTGTCCATCACGCCCTGCAGCCGGACCGGATCAAAACCGTCCGGCAGTTCGCTCAGGTGCACCGTGCCCAGCACCAGCACCTGGGCACGCGGCCCCGTCATGCCGTGGTCCAGCTTCAGGTCGACCTGGGCCTGCGCCGCCAGCGGCAAGGCCAGGGCCAGGCTCCACAGCCATGTTCTTGATTGATGCATTCGACGATCTCCCTGTGTTGTTGGCAAAAGAAAACCCGCCAGCGGCGGGTGGGGTGACTGACGCAGCGCGGGGCTTAGACGATGAAGACCGGCGCCTGGGCGGCGGCCAGCGTCGTGGTGTCGCGGCGGCCTTCGATGACGACGCGCGGCAGCTGGGCGATGACCGCCGTGTCCGCACGCTTGCCCACGATGACCACGCGCTCCAGCTTCACGATCTCGGTGGCCGGTGCTGCCGTGCGGTTGGCCAGGCCCACGCCGGTGGCGGCTGCGGCGGCGACGGAAGCGATGGCGACGATGAAGGTCTTGGCTGCGGTGTTCATGGTGGGCTCCAGTGAGGGGTTGGCTGTGTCAGTGATTGCAGTTTCGTCAGGGACCCTGGGCACCGCGAGCACCAGGCGATGGATTGCCGGCGCGGCCGGATGAACTGCAATTGCGCGGGACGAACCGGGGCCGTGGCGGCGCGGCGTTAGCGTCTGGCGCCCCTGAGACGCATTCCAGGATCTGGAGCGATCGATGCTTCGCAGGGCATCAATTCCTTGCGGGCCTGAACAGTCGGTATCCGATCAAGACGGCAATGAATGCGGTAAAGAGGAACAACAGGTCCGCCCAAGACTTGACCTTCACCTGCTCGGCTCGAACTACCTTTCCACCAGAAACCAGGTATGAAAAGACCTCGATCCGGCCGTGCTTGGAGTCCTTCAGTTCAAGCCGGATTTCGCGCTGCCCGCTCTTGTCGACTTTCTGATCCCATTCCAGATGTGAATAGCCGGAAATGGACAAGGTCGTTTCTGGCCGATGCAGCAGCAACTTCGTCTGCTCGGTAGGCGTGAGGCTCAGGTTCGCAAGGCTGACGGTCTGTGAAGCCCCTGATGCGTCTGTGTACTCGACGAGTCCGGTGTCGAGTTCCTTTTTGTCCACCAGCAACACTCTGTCGGGGCAATGAAGCTCTGCTGCGCATGGCACCTTGGGAAACACCAGAAACAGATATCGATCAGGCAGGTCTTTGTAGTCCAGCCAATCGCTGCTGCTGGGCGTGCATGCCGACAGCAGGGTGCATAGCAACAAGTAGCAGCACTGTTTGGCGCGCATCAGACTGGTTCCACTTTCAATCGGGGGCCTGCCAGGGGCATGTCGATGCTGCACTCTAGCCAGGCTGCCTCGCGCGACGCGTATCCGACGGCGTGCCGGGCCAGCCCACCGCGGTCCAGGCGCGGCGCAGCTGCAGTTCGGAGTTGAAGCCCGCGGTCTCGCTGGCCGCGGCCACGCTGGCGCCGGCCTCCAGCGAGCGCTTGGCCACCGCCAGGCGCACGCCGCGCAGATAGGCCTGGGGGCTGGTGCCGGCATGCTGGGCGAACAGGCGGCTCAGCGTGCGCGGCGTCGTCGCGGCGAGGTCGGCCATGCGCTCCAGCGGCCAGTCCTCGGCGGGGGCGACGCTCAGCGCATCCTGCACGCGGTGCAGGCGCGCGTTCAGGTGCTGGCGGTGCGCCAGCAGCGGCGACAGCTCGGGGTCGGCCGGGCCGCGCCTCAGTGCCACGGCCATCTGCTCGGCGACACGGGCGGCGACCAGCTCGCCGGCATGCGCGGCGATCAGGTGCAGGGCCAGGTCGATGCCGGCCGTCACGCCGGCGCTGGTGAAAACCTCGCCGTCCTGCACGAAGACGCGGTCCTGCTGCACGGTGCAGCTGGGCGCGAGGCGGGCCAGGTCGTCCAGGTGCTGGTGGTGGGTGGTGGCGCGGCGGCCGTCGAGCAGGCCAGCCCGGGCGGCGAGCAGGGCGCCGGAGCAGACGGTGACCAGGCGCAGGCCCGGCCGGCCCGGCGCGAGACGGGACAGCCAGGCGATCAACTCGCGCCGTGAGGCCTGCGACTTCGCCTCGGCCGCCGAGGTGCGGCCCACCAGCACGATCCAGCTGCCGTCGGGCAGGCCGTCCGGCAGCGGCTCGAGGGCCTGCAGCTGGATGCCGACCGAACCGATGGAGTCGCTGCGCGTGCCGGCGAAGCGCAGCGCAAAGGGTGCGACGTCCAGTTGCAGCGCGACGATCTCCAGGCTGGCCAGGCGCAGGGCCTCGGCTGGGCCGGCCCAGTCGAGGACGAGGCTGTCGTCCTGCAGGACGAACAGCACCGGTAGAGGTTCAGGCAATCGCAGCTTCCTTGTCGGTGACGGCCTGCAGCGCGGCTTCGGCATCCATCACGCGGGCGAAGCGGCCGTCCAGCACGGCGGCCGTGCGGGCGCGGAGCTGGGCGGGCGTCAGGGGCGAGCCGTCGGGGTGCTGCATCGTGAAGGTGAGTGTCGCCTCGGGCACGTAGATGACGTCCCAGCCCAGGTCCGAAGCGTGGCGCGTCGTGGTCTCGCAGCATTGCTCGGTGCGGATGCCGCTGATGACGAGCTGGCGGATGCCGTGGCTGGTCAGCCAGACGTCCAGGCCGCTGGCGACGAGGGCGCTGTGGCGGGTCTTGTGCACGGTCAGGTCGGCCTTGAAGTCACGCAGACCTGCCAGCGGGCGCACATGGCCACTCTCCAGGCTGAAGGGGTCGGCGCCGGTCGCGTCGGGCTGCACATGGAAGACGCGCACGATGGGCTGGCCCGCGGCTTCAAAGCCCTCGATGAGGCGGTTCTGCGCGGCGAGATAGGCAGGCAGGCCGTCGGTTTCGAAGCTGGGACGCTGGGTGAAGGAGTGCTGCACGTCGATGACGATGAGGGCGGTGGTCATGCGGGGCCTCGTGGTGTTGTTGAGGCCTCCAGTGTTCCGCCATCATGCATCCGTCGCCACGCACTGGCAGACGGAGATGGATCAATTCAGGACAAGCCGAGGGCGCGCAGCAATTCGGTCGGCGAGTAGGGGTGCCGGCGCCGCGGCCAGTCGTTCACCAGGCCTTGCATGCGCTGGTTGAGCGGCGCACCGCGGCCCTGGGCGCGGGCCAGGCGAACCACTTCGCCGCAGAGGGCGTCGATCTCGGTCGTGCGGCCCTGGGTCAGGTCGTCGGCCATGCTGGAGCGGGCCTTGGCGTCGATGCGCAGCATGCGCGCGGCGGCGAGGCGGAAGACAAAGGTCGGCATGCGCAGCAGCATCAGCAGCCGGCGCGGTGGCAGCGGCGTGAGCTGGGCGACGGGACGGTGGCCGGCCTCGAGCAGGTTCAGGGCTTCTTCCTGCAGCGCCGCCAGCGCGCGCCGGTAGCCGCGCTGCAGCAGCTCATCGCGCAGCGGTTGGCCGGACAGCGCGTTGACCGGGTTGTTCAGATTCAGCAGCAGCTTGCCCCATTGCACCGGCGCGAGGTCGGCGTACAGATCCAGCTGCATGCCCACGCGTGCCAGCGCGGTCTGCCAGGCCGCCAGGGCCAGGTCTTCCGAAGACCCTTCCGCCGCGAGCGCGCCGCCGGTGCCGCGGTGGTAGCGGCCGGGGGCAATCTCGGCGATGTTGTAGGGCACCATGCCCGCATGCCAGTGCAGTTGCGGTGCGGCCTGGCGGGCCGCGTCGGCGTTGGCGATGCCGTTCTGCAGGCTGACGACGGGGGTGCCCAGCGGCAGCGTCAGGCCCAGCGCCGTGGCGGCTTCGACGGTGGCGCCGGACTTCACGCACAGCAGCACCAGGTCGGGCTTGAGGCCGGTCGGTGGCTCCTCGTGCAGGCGCAGGTCCAGCGGCCGGATGTGACGGTCCATGCCGTCCTGGTCGGTCAGGCGCAGGCCCTGCTTGCGCAGATTGGCCAGCACGCGCGGGCGACCGACGAAGTGCACCGGCACGCCGGCCAGCTGGGTCAGGCCGCCGACAAAGCAACCGACGGAGCCGGCGCCCATGACGAGAACGCCGGTCATCGCGTCAACGCGCCGCGAGTGGGTTTTGCGGGCCGAGCGCCGGTCCGCTCCCAAGCCGGCCCGCCGTTGGCGATGTGCGTGCGGCTCGATGCCGCATGCATCGCCGTCCCCTCGGGGGACCGGCCAAGGTAGTCCTTGGACGAGGGGCTCACTAAACGGGGTGGGCGAGGTCGCGCAGGTGGGTGGGACCGACGCGGCGTTCGATCTCGGCCAGCAGCGGGCGGCCCCAGCCGAGCATGAACATGCCCTCGCCGACGACGAACATCGGGCCGACGAGCAGTCCGACGAGATCATCGACAAAGGCGGGCTTCTTGCCTTCGTAGTAGTGGCCGATGAACTGGAAGACCCAGCCGACGACGAAACTGCCGACGCCGATGAGCAGCCAGCTCGCCGTCGAGCCCTGGGCGGCCGTCATGGCCAGCGCCGTCAGCACGCCGTTGACGATGGCCGTCGCGGCGCCGAGCACGAGGTTGCCGCGGGTGAGGTACCAGAGCGCGCTGATGGCCCAGAGCACGATGGCGGCGTTCATGGGCGCGTTGCCCACGTTGAACTCGGCGCGCGCCAGCAGCACGCTGATGGCGAAGACGATGAGGGGAATGCCGACGAAGTGGGTCGCGATGTTGCGACGGTCACGGTGGTAGGCGGCGTACTGCGCCATCAGGTCGAGGGCGGGGCGGAACAGACTGGCCATGTGGGGGCTCCGTTGAGGAGGATGGTGGCTATGCTAGTCCAGCATGGCGCCCGGGCGCTGTGCCCAGGTTGACAAAACACTCCAGGAAACCCCCGAATTGAGCGTGCTTACGACGTCTGGCCGACGCCTGTTGCTGGCCTTGGCACTTGCCGGCCTGGCCAGTTGCGCCAGCGCTCCGCCTCCAGCCGCGCGGTCCGAGGCTGCGGCTGCGGCTGGCAGCGCGCTGCGCATCCTGGTTTTTCGGGGCGGCACGGCGGCGCGGCTCGGGCACAACCATGTGCTGGGCGCCGCGGATCTGCGCGTGGACTGGCCGGCGGCCGGCCCGGTGCTGAGTTTCCGGCTCGACGCGCTGGACATCGACCCGCCCGCCCTGCGCGCGGCCCTCGGCACGGCGTTCTTGAGCGCCGTGGACGACGAGGCCCGGGCCGGCACGCGGGCCAATCTGCTGAAGGCGCTGGACGGCGCGGCTCGGCCCGAGGTCGTCGTGCGCACGCTGCAGCAGTGGGGCGAGGGCAGCCGGCGCGCCGTCGAGGTCGAGATCACGCTGCATGGCGTCACGCGGCGGCAGTGGTTTGTGGCCGAGGTGGCGGCCAAACGGGCGCGTGGTGAGGTCGTCATCCGCCAGAGCGACTTCGGCATCCAGCCCTTCACGGTGCTGGGCGGGCTGCTGGCGGTGCAGGACGCGCTGGTGGTGCAGTTCGAGCTAGTCGAGCCGTAAAACCATCAAGTCCTTGGCCAGCCTGCGCCCGTCGGGCAGGCGTATCGCGTCCGCCAAACATCCGTACCGCACGAAGCCCTGACTCTCGTAGAGGCCGATGGCACCGCGGTTGGTGGACGTCACGCTCAGCGTGACCTGGGCCAGGCCGGGCGTGGCCTTGAGCTTGGCGATGGCCGCGACAAGCAAGGTTCGCCCGATGCCGCGGCCGCGATGCGTGTCAGCCACCATCATGCCGATCAGGTGGGCGATGTGCTGCACCTTCAGGCGCGGCGAGCGCTCGCAGGTGAGGGCGCCGACGAGGCGGGCGTCGTCCAGGGCCACCAAGGTGAACAGGGTTTCGCCGTTGCTGCCACCGGACAGGCGGTTGCGGTAGCTCGACAGGTCGCGTTGGC
Organism: Roseateles sp. P1_C1_2; assembly: GCF_056406535.1. Taxonomy (NCBI): domain Bacteria; kingdom Pseudomonadati; phylum Pseudomonadota; class Betaproteobacteria; order Burkholderiales; family Sphaerotilaceae; genus Roseateles; species Roseateles sp. P1_C1_2. Next base: position 33,782 of record NZ_JBFUAB010000003.1, on the reverse strand, counting down.
CCTCGGTCTCGGCATCCGACGTGAAGGCTTCGGGGTGGCCGGCCAGCATCGCGTCGCGCAGCGCCTTGTAGGCGAGCAGGTCGGGCTCGAGCATGGGACGGATATGGGCGGCGCCCGGCCGCCCGTAGCCGCCGGCGCGCCCCCCCGGGGGGCAGCTCGCATCGCGAGCGTGGGGGCCAGTGTCATCAATCATGCAGATCGGCGAGGTGGTTCAGGTTGGCGAAGGCGGTCTCGTCGCCGAAGTGTGCGACGCCGTGGGGCTGGCTGCGCATCCAGCCGAGCACGGCCCGACCGGCGGTGGCCAGATGGGCCCTCAACGGTTGGCGCAGGCGGGCGTGCAGCAGTGCGTGGGTGGGGTGCTCGCGCGCGGCGCGGGCGAAGGCGAGGCCGTGGGGCGCCGCGGCGGCAAGCAGGCGCTCGGCCAGGTCCAGCGGCAGTCGCGGGCAGTCGCAGGGGGAGGTCAGCAGCCAGGCGTCGTCGGGGATGGCGTCGAGGCCGGCCAGCATGCCGGCCAGCGGACCGGCGAACTCGAGGCCGGGCGGGTCGGCCAGCACCTCGTGGCCGAGGGCGGCATAGGTGTCGAGATTGCGGTTGGCACTGATGCGCAGGACGCTGGCCTGCGGGGCCAGGCGTTCGAGGACGTGGGCCACGAGAGGCCGGCCGTCCAGCATCTGCAAGCCTTTGTCCAAGCCCCCCATGCGGCTGCCGCGGCCGCCAGCCAGCACCAGGGCGTGAAGCTCAGCCACCGATGTAGTGCATTTCGACGCGACGCTCGTCAGTCGGCGTGGTCTGGCCGCTGCCGCGCAGCTGTGAGTAGCGGTCCGTGCGCCCCGTCCACACGCCGGCGACGGCGCTGGCGAGCTGGCCGTCGTCGACCGGCTCGGCCCCGCGCAGCAGGCCACGCAGGTCATGCCCACGGTGGGCGAACAAACAGGTGTAGAGCCGCCCCTCGGTCGACAGCCGCGCGCGGTTGCAGTCGCCGCAGAAGGCCTGGGTGACCGAGGAGATGAAACCGACTTCGCCGCTGCCGTCGGCATAGGCCCAGCGCTCGGCGGTCTCGCCCGCTGCGCTGTGCGACAGYGGCGTCAGCGGCAACTCCGCGGCGATGCGGCGCTGCACCTCGCTGCTCGGCAGCACCTGGTCCATGCGCCAGCCGTTGGTGGCGCCGACATCCATGTATTCGATGAAGCGGAGCACGACACCCGTGCCCTTGAAGTGGCGGGCCATCGGCAGGATCTGGTCGTCGTTGACGCCGCGCTGCACCACCATATTGACCTTGATCGGCCCCAGGCCCGCCGCCCGCGCGGCGTGGATGCCGTCCAGCACATCCGCCACCGGGAAGCCGACGTCGTTCATGCGCTGGAAGACGGCGTCGTCCAGGCCATCCAGGCTGACCGTCAGGCGCTTCAGCCCGGCGGCCTTCAGCGTGGCCGCCTTTTTCACCAAGGTCGAGCCGTTGGTCGTCAGCGTCAGGTCCAGTTCGCGGCCATCGGGCGTGCGCAGCTCGGCCAGCATGGCGATGAGGGTTTCCAGCCCGCGGCGCAGCGTCGGCTCGCCGCCGGTGATGCGCAGCTTCTCGACGCCCAGGCCGACGAAGACCCGGGCCAGACGCTTGATCTCTTCAAAACTGAGCAGCTGGGCATGGGGCAGGAATTCGTGGTGCTTGTCGAAGACCTGCTTGGGCATGCAGTAGCTGCAGCGGAAATTGCAGCGATCGGTCACCGAGATGCGCAGATCGCGCAGGGGCCGGCCCAGCGTGTCCACCAGCGGCCCCTCCGCCCGCGGATGCGGCACCTTCAGCCGCGCCAGCGGTGGGCTGAAGACGAGGGGGGCTTCACGCACATTCATGGGCGGATTTTGGCCCGTTATGAGCACCCCCAGGCATGCAAGGGCTCAGAGCCGGAAACGGCTGACTGTTTTGGACAGGCTTTCCGCCTGCTGGCGCAGCGATTCCGCCGCCGCCAGCGCTTCTTCCACCAGCGCCGAGTTCTGCTGCGTGCTGCGGTCCATCTCCGCAACGGTCAGGTTGACCTGGGCGATGCCGGCGCCCTGTTCGCTGCTGGCGGTGCTGATCTCGCCGATCATGGTGCTGACGCGCTGCACGCTGCTGACCACCTCGCGGATCGTGATGCCGGCCTGCTCGACCTGGGCGGAACCGGTGCTGACCTTGGCGACGGAGTCGTCGATCAGGCCCTTGATTTCCCGCGCCGCCGCGGCGCTGCGCTGGGCGAGGGAGCGCACCTCGGCGGCCACGACGGCAAAGCCGCGGCCCTGTTCTCCGGCCCGCGCCGCTTCCACCGCGGCGTTCAAGGCCAGGATGTTGGTCTGGAAGGCGATGCCGTCGATGGTGCCGATGATGTCGACGATCTTGCGCGACGAGGCCTCGATGCTGCCCATGGTGCCCACCACCTGCTCGACGACGGCGCCACCCTTGCGGGCCACCTCGGAGGTGCTGCGCGCCAGCTGATCGGCCTGGGCGGCGTTCTGGGCGTTCTGCTGCACCGTCGAGGTCAGCTCCTCCATGGATGCGGCGGTTTCCTCCAGCGAGGCGGCCTGGGCCTCGGTGCGGGCAGACAGGTCGCCGTTGCCGGCGGCGATCTGCGCCGACGCGGTGCTGATGGAGTCGCTGGCCTGGCGAACCTGGCCGACGAGCGAGGCCAGGTTGTCGCGCATGGCGCGGATGGCGTGCAGCACGCTGGCTTGGTCGCCCGGCCGCACGTTCACCTCGGTGCCCAGGTTGCCCTCGGCGATGCGGCCCACCACTTCGGCCGCGTACTGGGGCTCACCGCCCAGTTGGCGAAACAGCTGCGTCACCGTCGTCCAGACCAGGCCGGCCACGATGGCCATCAGCACCGCGGCGATGGCCAGCAGGATGGCGGTATTGCGCCAGAAGGATTGCTCGATGTCGTCGATGTAGTCGCCGAAGCCGATGGTCCAGTCCCAGGGGGCGAACTTGATGACGGCGTAGAGCTTCTCGACCTCGTCCTTGCTGCCCGGGCGCGTGCCCTTGGCGACGACGGTGCCGATGGTCTTGCCCTGCAGGGCGGCGCGGTAGCGCTCGCCAGCCTCCTTGCCGCCCTTGGCGTCGACGATGCCGACGCGCTTGGGGTTGGGATGCACGAGGTTGACGTCGTCCGTGTAGCCGCGCACGAAGAAGTAGAGATCGTCGCGGTGGAAACTGGCGATGGCGCGCTTGACCTCGGCCTGCGCATCTTCCCGGCTCATCTTGCCGGCCTGCTCCAGCGCATGGCCCTTCTCGGCCGCCGCATGGGCCAGCGTCACCAGCGTGGACAGCTGCGCCACGCGGTCGGCCATCATCGAGCTGCGCAGCGTCGACAGGGCCACGCCGGCGAGGATCAGCATGCCCAGCAGCGTGACGGCGCACAGCATCATCATGCGGGTACGAAGCTTCATGGAACCTCCTCGGCTGTTTTGTCCATCCTAAGCAGTCGGGACGCTTCTTCCCCCTGGGGCTTGCCAGCGCTCGTGCGGCCCGGTTGAATCAACATATGAGCGCCGTTATGCATCCCGACCTGCCGCATTTCGTCGCCTTTGGCGAGGCCCTGACCGATTTGATCCGCACGGGCCCGGACCGCTGGCGCAGCGCCTGTGGCGGTTCGCCCTGGAATGTGGCGGTGGCGATGTCGGCCCTGGGCCAGTTGAGCGCCTTTGCCGGCGCCATCAGCCAGGACCCCTTTGGCGCCGAGATCTGGCAGTGCAGCCAGGAAGCCAATCTCGACTTGCGCTTCATCCAGCAACTGCCGCGGCCGCCGCTGCTGGCGGTCGTGCACGAGGTCGATCCGCCGCGCTACTTCTTCATCGGCCAGGACAGCGCGGACCTTCATTTCCGCCCCGAGGGCCTGCCCATGGGCTGGACGCGCTCGCTGCGCTGGGCCCATTTCGGCAGCCTGGGCCTGGTGCGCCAGCCGCTGGCGGGGCGGCTGCTGTCGCTGGCGGAAGCCCTGAAGGCCGAAGGGCGGCTGATCAGCTATGACCCCAACTTCCGCGCGCCGCCCATGGACGCCAGCTATGACGACACGCTGGAGCAGATGTGCCGGCTGGCCGACGTCATCAAGGTGTCCGACGAGGACTTGCGCGGCCTGTTCCGCCTGCCCGACCACCGCTCCGGCCTGGCCCAGATCGCCGCCTGGAACCCCGGCGCCTGGCTGCTGCTGACGCGCGGCGGGGAGGGGGCGACGCTGTATCACGGGGTGGAGGAAGCCACCGGCCTGCCACCGCGGGTGGACGTGGTCGACACCGTGGGTGCCGGCGACACCGCCCTCGCGGGCCTGCTGGACAGCCTGATGCGAGACGCCGGCGCGCCGGCCGAGGTGCATCTGCGCTGGGCCCTGGCCGCCGGGGCCGCGGCCTGCACCGCGCCCGGCTTCGCGCCGCCGCGGCCGGGCCTGGTGGCAGCCCTGGCCGATGACGTCGAAATCATCAAAGACTAGGGTTTTCCCGCGCATGACTTGATCCGGATCAAGCTCGCTTCTACGATTAACCGACCGGTCGGTAGAGAAATTCCATGTCCGAACACCTGATCCAGATTGAACAGCATGGCGCCGTGCGCCTGCTGCGCCTGAACCGCCCCGAGGCGCTGAATGCGTTCACGGCCGCCATGCTGGGCCAGCTCCGCCAGGCGCTGGAAGCGGTGGCCGAGGATGGCGGCACGCGCTGCGTGCTGATCACGGGCGCCGGCCGCGCCTTCAGCGCCGGCCAGGACCTGGCCGACCCGCATGTGGCGCCCAGTCGCGAGGCCGGTGCGGCTCCGAAGGACATCGGCCACATGCTGGACCACTACTACATCCCGCTGGCGCTGCGGCTGCGCAGCATGCCGGTGCCGGTGGTTGCCGCCGTCAACGGCGTGGCGGCCGGCGCCGGCGCCAACATGGCCTTCGGCTGCGACCTGGTGCTGGCCGGCGAGAGTGCCAGCTTCATCCAGGCGTTTGCCAAGATCGGCCTGCTGCCGGACTGCGGCGGCACCTGGCTGCTGCCGCGCCTTGTCGGCCGTGCCAAGGCGCTGGAGCTGGCCCTGCTGGGCGACAAGCTGAAGGCCGTGGATGCCGAGCGCTTTGGCCTGATCTCGCGCGTCGTGCCCGATGCCGAGTTGCCGGACACGGCCATGGCCACCGCGCAGAAGCTGGCCGGCATGCCGACCCGTGCGCTGGTCGAGACGCGCCGGGCGCTGGACGAGGCGCTGAAGCTCGACTTCGAGCCGGCGCTCAAGCGCGAAGCCACGCTGCAGAGCCAGCTCGGCTTTGCCTACGACTACCAGGAAGGCGTGGCGGCCTTCATGGACAAGCGCAAGCCCGAGTTCAAGGATCGCTGATGGATGCGCAAGCCGTTGCCGAGAAAGTGCGTGACGTCATGCTGGCCGACGATGCGGCGAGCAAGATGCTGGGCATGCAGATCACCGAGGTCGCGCCGGGCCGCGCCGTCGCCACGATGACGGTGCGCGCCGACATGCTGAACGGCTTTGCCATCTGCCATGGCGGCCTGATCGCGACGTTGGCGGATTCGGCCTTCGCTTTCGCCTGCAACGCCCGCAATGCGCTGACGGTGGCGTCGGGTTTCGGCATCGACATCCTGAAGTCGGCCAAGCTCGGCGACGTGCTGACCGCCACGGCCGAGGAAACCTCGCTGGCGGCTCGCACCGGCCTGTACGACATTGCAGTGAAGAACCAGAACGGCGACCTGATCGCCATGTTCCGTGGCCGCTCCTACCGGCTGGGCGACAGAAAGGTGTTCGAAGCATGACTGTCAAAAGCCCACGCCCCGGTGAGCTCGAAGCCATCGAGACCGCCAGCCGCGACGAACTGGCCGCGCTGCAGCTCGAGCGCCTGCGCTGGAGCCTGCAGCACGCCTATGACAACGTGCCGCACTACAAGGCCAAGTTCAGCGAAGCCGGCGTGCATCCGTCCGACCTGAAGACGCTGGCCGACCTGGCCAAATTCCCCTTCACGACCAAGCACGACCTGCGCGCCCAATACCCCTTCGGCCTGTTCGCGATGCCGCGCGAGAAGCTGGCGCGCATCCATGCGTCATCCGGCACCACGGGCAAGCCCACGGTGGTGGGCTACACGCTGAAGGACATCGACAACTGGGCCAACCTCGTCGCGCGCTCCATCCGCGCCGCGGGTGGTCGCGCGGGCGACCTGGTGCACGTGGCCTACGGCTACGGCCTCTTCACCGGCGGCCTGGGCGCGCACTACGGCGCCGAGCGCCTGGGCTGCACCGTCATCCCGATGAGCGGCGGCCAGACCGAGAAGCAGGTGCAGCTCATCACCGACTTCAAGCCCGACATCATCATGGTCACGCCCAGCTATATGCAGGTGCTGATCGAGGAGTTCGCCCGCCAGGGGCTGGATGCCAAGGCCTCGTCGCTGAAGGTCGGCATCTTTGGCGCCGAGCCCTGGACCGAGGCCATGCGCAAGGAGATCGAGGCCGGCGCCGGCATCGACGCCGTCGACATCTACGGCCTGTCCGAAGTGATGGGCCCGGGCGTGGCCAGCGAGTGCATCGAAAGCAAGGACGGCCCGGTCATCTGGGAAGACCATTTCTATCCCGAGATCATCGACCCGGCCACCGGCGAAGTGCTGCCCGACGGCAGCGAAGGCGAACTGGTGTTCACGTCGCTGTCCAAGGAAGCGATGCCCGTCATCCGCTACCGCACGCGCGACCTGACGCGGCTGCTGCCGCCCACCTCGCGCAGCATGCGCCGCATGGGCAAGATCGTCGGCCGCAGCGACGACATGCTGATCATCCGCGGCGTCAACCTGTTCCCGACCCAGGTCGAGGAGCTGGTGCTGCAGGAGAAGGGCCTGGGCGGGCAATACCAGCTCGTCGTCACGCGCGATGGGCACCTGGACGAGCTGCTAATCCGCTGCGAGCTGGCCGTGGGTGCCACCGATGACGGCATTGGCCGTAGGCTGTCGGAACGCATCAAGAACCTGATCGGCGTCACGGCCACCATCAGCGTCGAGCCCAACAATTCCATCGAACGCACCCTGGTCGGCAAGGCCCGGCGTGTGGTCGACCAGAGAACGAAGGCATGAAGTACTCCGTGGACTTGAGCCGTCTGGCGGCATCTGCAGCTTTTGGATTGGCATGCTGTGCCGTTTCCGCGCAGCAGCTCCCGCCTTGTGGCGTCGATGTCTCTGAGCTGCTGCTGAACGTGCCCGGCTACAACAACGAGCCCGGCGCCCGACAACCCGGTTTCTTCAAACCCCTCCAGGCATGTTTGCAGCAACGCGCAATCTGCCTGGTTGCTGGCAACAACGTGATCGCCGGCGATACCCCCAAGCAGGTCGCCGTCAACGTCAAAAGCGTTCGGTATGCATTCGTGAAGGTGTCTACGCCTGCAGGCGACCATGTTTGCGCGCACGCATCACTGCTCAACGAAATCGGCGGCGACCAGTTCTGGGCTTACCGGCAGTATTCGGATGGCCGTCGTCTTCGAGATGGCCCCGACGAGGATCCCGGTTCTCCAAAGACTTCAATCCAAGTTCTGACCGCCATCGAAAAGACGTTTGGCGGCTCGTTTTCACCGTTCCTGCAAGCGGGCGCTGCTCGACCGAAGCAGCCCTGAAGGAGTCTGAATCATGTACACCCAAGCCATGGACCTGATGGCCCGCGAGGCCAAGCCCAAGGTCGTGAAGTCCGCCGAGGAGCTGGCCCGCGAGGAAGCGTTTGAAGCCCGCATAGCTGCCGGTGACTTCATCGAAGCCAAGGACTGGATGCCCGACCACTACCGCAAGACGTTGGTGCGGCAGATCAGCCAGCATGCGCACAGCGAGATCGTCGGCATGCTGCCCGAGGGCAACTGGATCACGCGCGCACCAACTCTCAAGCGCAAGGCCATCCTGCTCGCCAAGGTGCAGGACGAGGGCGGCCACGGCCTCTATCTCTACGCCGCCGCCGAGACCCTGGGCACCAGCCGCGACGAGATGACCGAGGCCCTGCTGTCCGGCAAGGCCAAGTACAGCTCCATCTTCAACTACCCCACGCTGACCTGGGCCGATATCGGCGTCATCGGCTGGCTGGTGGACGGCGCGGCCATCATGAACCAGGTGCCGCTTTGCCGCTGCTCCTATGCGCCCTATGCGCGGGCCATGATCCGTGTCTGCCGCGAGGAGAGCTTCCATCAGCGCCAGGGCTATGAAAGCCTGCTCACCATGATGACCCACGGCACCGCGGCCCAGAAGGCCATGGTGCAGGACGCTGTGAACCGCTGGTGGTGGCCGTCGCTGATGATGTTCGGCCCGGCGGACAAGGACTCGCCCAACTCCGAGCAGAGCATGCGCTGGGGCATCAAGCGCGTCACCAACGACCAGCTGCGCCAGAAGTTCGTCGACGCGACGATTCCGCAGGCCGACATCCTCGGCGTGACCGTGCCGGACCCGGCGCTGAAGTGGAATGCCGAACGCGACGCGTATGACTTCGGCGAGATCGACTGGGCCGAGTTCTGGCGCGTCGTCGGCGGCGAAGGCCCCTGCAACCGCGAGCGCCTGGCCGCCCGCAACAAGGCCTGGGACGACGGCGCCTGGGTGCGCGACGCCGCACTGGCGCATGCCCGCAAGCAAGCCGTTAAACAAGAGGCAGCGTGATGAGCAATCCGAAAAACGAATGGCCGCTATGGGAAGTGTTTGTCCGCAACAAGGCGGGCCTGGACCACAAGCATTGCGGCAGCCTGCATGCGCCCGACTCGGCCATGGCCATCCAGATGGCGCGCGACGTCTACACGCGCCGCCAGGAAGGCACCAGCATCTGGGTCGTGCGCTCCGAGCAGATCGTCGCCAGCGACCCGACCGAGAAGGGCAGCCTGTTCGACCCGGCCGACGACAAGGTCTACCGCCATCCGACGTTCTATGAACTGCCGGACGAACTGAACCACATGTGATGGACGCCAAGCTCACCTACGTGCTCCGCTTGGCGGACACCTGCCTCATCCACAGCCAGCGCCTGTCCGAATGGGCCGGCCACGCGCCGGTGCTGGAGGAAGACCTGGCCCTGCCCAATATCGCGCTGGACTTGCTGGGCCAGGCGCGTGCGCTGCTGACCTACGCCGGTCAGCTCGAAGGCGCCGGCCGCGATGAAGACCAGCTCGCCTTCCTGCGCGAGGAGCGCGACTACCGCAACATCATCCTCGTCGAACTGCCCAATGCGGCGGCCAGCCCGAGCGATGGCGGCGGCGGGCGCGACTTCGCGCTGACCGTGCTGCGCAACACGGCCGTGGCGATCTGGCTGGAGCTGCTGTACGAGCGCCTGCAGACCAGCCTCGACACCGAGCTGGCGGGCATCGCTGCCAAGTCGATCAAGGAAGTGCGCTACCACCGCCAGCACTCCGGCGACTGGGTCGTGCGCCTGGGCGACGGCACGGTCGAGTCGCAGGCGCGCATGCAGGCCGCGCTCAACGTGCTGTGGCCCTATTTCAACGAGCTGTTCGCGGCTGATGGCGTCGATGGCGTCGGCCCCGCATGGAACGAGCTGGAGCCCGGATGGCGCGCCCGCTGGGCCACGCTGATGGCGGAAGCCACGCTGACGCTGCCGCGCGAAAGCGCGATGCAGCCGCGCGGCATCGACGGCATCCACAGCGAGCACATGGGCCACATGCTGGGGACGATGCAGCACTTGCAGCGCAGCTACCCCGGCGGAGTCTGGTGATGAATCTCACCGCCGCGCGCGCCAAGCTCAATGCCGTGCCCGACCCGGAGATCCCGGCGGTCAGCCTGGTGGAGCTGGGCATCGTGCGCGAGCTGCGCGAGACGGCGTCGGGCGTCGAGGTGGTGCTGACGCCGACCTACAGCGGTTGCCCGGCCACCGAGCTGATCGCCGACGACGTGCGTGCGGCGCTTGCCGAGTTCGGCGACGTGACCGTGACGATGCAGCGTGCGCCGGCCTGGAGCACCGACTGGATCACGCCCGAGGGCCGCGAGAAGCTGCAGCAGTACGGCATCGTGCCCCCACAGTGCAGTGGCGAGCAGGCGATCCGCATCGTGCCGCGGCTGCGCTGCCCGCGTTGCGACAGCGGCCGCACCGAACAACTCTCCCGCTTCGGCTCCACCGCCTGCAAGTCCACGTGGCGCTGCATCGAGTGCCTGGAACCTTTCGAATACTTCAAGCCGATCTGAGATGGCACTCCACTTCCACCCCCTGCGCGTGACCTCCGTCGAGCGCGACACCGATGACGCCATGGTCGTCGGCTTCGAGGCGCCCGCCGACGGCTTCGGTTTCGAGCCCGGCCAGTACCTGACACTGCGCGCCAGCGTCGGCGGCCAGGAGCTGCGTCGCAGCTATTCCATCTGCTCGGATCGCCGCCTGCAGGTCGGCATCCGCCGCGTCGATGGCGGCGCCTTCTCGACCTGGGTGCATGAGCAGCTCAAGGCCGGCGACGTCATCGAGTCCTATCCGCCGCAGGGCCGCTTCGTGCTGTCCCAAGCCGGCGAAAGCCGCCATGTGCTTTTCATCGCCGGCGGCTCGGGCATCACGCCCATCATCGCCATCCTGACCGCGCTGCTGGAGCGCGAGCCGACGGCCCGCGCGACGCTGATCTATTCGAACCGCCGCACCGCGTCGACGATGTTCAAGGAAGAACTCGAAGACCTGAAGAACCGCTTCATGACGCGGCTGTCGCTGCACCTGGTCTTCAGCCGCGAGGTGGTCGACGCGCCGCTGTACGGCGGTCGACTCGATGCCGGCAAGCTCAGCGCCTTCCTGGCTGGCCCGGTGCCGGCGGGCAGCGTGGACGAGGTCTTCATCTGCGGCCCGTTCGAGATGAATGACCAGGCCGAGGCCGCGCTGCTCGGCTCGGGCATCCCGGCCGAGCGCATTCACATCGAGCGCTTCGGCACGCCGGAGACGCTGTCCGGCAAACCCGTGCCCCACGAGGTCAAGCCGGGCGATGCGCCCCAGGCCCGCGTCACCGTCATCCGCGACGGCCTGTCTCGAGAAATAGAGTTCCACTCCACCGACCCCAGCCTGCTCGACGCCGCCGCGCGCGAAGGCATGGACGTGCCCTTCTCCTGCAAGAGTGGCGTCTGCTCTACCTGCCGCTGCAAGCTCATCGAGGGCGAGGTGCGCATGGACAAGAACTTCGCGCTGGACAAGGCCGAGGTTGCCGCGGGCTTCATCCTCAGCTGCCAGGCCCATCCCTTGACGGAGCGGGTCGTGATCTCTTTCGACGAACGCTGATGGCCAGAAAAAGAGCCCCCGGTTTTGAAGCCCAGCGCGAGGACATCCTCGCCGCCGCCGCCCGCCTGTTTGCCGAGCAGGGCTTCAGCGCCACGTCCATGAACCAGGTCGCCGAGGCCTGTGGCGTGGCCAAGCCGACGCTGTACCACTACTTCCAGGACAAGCAGGAGCTGCTCGCGCAGATCTGCGACAACCATGTGCATGCGCTGCTGGCCCTGGTCGAGGAGATCAAGGCCCAGCAATTGCCGCCCGATGCGCAACTGCGCGCCCTCATCGAGCGCTTCACGCGCTCCTATGCCGATGCCCAGGCCCAGCATCGCGTGCTGACCAGCGAGATCAAGTTCCTGGCCGATGCCGAGCGCGAGCGCCTGCTGGACGTGGAGCGCCGCGTCGTGAGCGAATTTGCGGCGGCTGTCAGCCTGGTGCGGCCGGAGTTGCGCGAGGCCAATCTGCACAAGCCGCTGACCATGCTGCTTTTTGGCATGATCAACTGGACTTTCACGTGGCTGCGTCCCGACGGCGAGTTGTCGCACGAGGCGCTCGCGGCCCTGGTCAGCGATCTGTTCTTTGGCGGTCTGGGCGCCGTGCAACTGCGCCAGCCCGCTTTCATCCCATAACCCCGATGACATCCCGAGGAGACGACCCCATGAAGCCATTCAAGCAACTCGCCCTGGCCCTGGCCGCCACGCTGAGCCTGGCGGCCCAGGCCGACATCAATGTCGGCGTCACACTGTCGGCCACCGGCCCGGCCGCTTCGCTCGGGATTCCGGAGAAGAACACCTTCGCGCTGATGCCGCAGACGATTGGCCGCCAGAAGGTCAACTACATCGTGCTGGACGACGCCTCCGACACGACGACGGCCGTCGCCAACACGCGCAAGCTCATCACCGACAGCAAGGTCGACATCGTCATCGGCTCCACCGTCACGCCCAACTCGCTGGCAATGATCGACGCGGTGTCGGAAGCCGGCACGCCCATGATCTCCATGGCCGCCTCGGCCCGCATCGTCGAGCCGCTGGACGCCAAGAAGCGCTGGGTCTTCAAGACGCCGCAGAACGACATCATGATGGCCCTGGCCATCGTGACCCACATGGTGGACAACGGCATCAAGACGGCCGGCTTCATCGGCTTTGCCGACGCCTATGGCGAGGGCTGGTGGGGCGAGTTCAACAAGATCGCCGCAACCAAGAAGCTCAACATCGTCGCCAGCGAACGCTACAACCGCACGGACACCTCCGTCACCGGCCAGGTGCTCAAGCTCGTCGCGGCCAAGCCCGACGCCATCCTCATCGCCGGTTCGGGCACGCCCGCCGCGCTGCCGCAGAAGGCGCTGAAGGAGCGTGGCTACGCCGGCAAGATCTACCAGACCCACGGCATCGCCAACAACGACTTCCTGCGCGTCGGCGGCAAGGACGTGGAAGGCACGCTGCTGCCGGCCGGCCCGGTGCTGGTCGCGGCCCAGCTACCGGCCGACCACCCGGTGAAGAAGAGCGCGCAGGACTACATCGCCAAGTACGAAGCAGCCAACGGCAAGGGCTCGGTGTCGACCTTCGGCGGCCACGCCTGGGATGCCGGCCTGCTGCTCGCTGCCGCTGCCCCGGAGGCACTGAAGAAGGCCCAGCCGGGCACGCCCGCCTTCCGCGCAGCCCTGCGCGATGCGCTGGAGAACGTCAAGAACCTGGCCGGCGCGCATGGCGTCTATAACATGTCCTCGGGTGACCACCTGGGCCTGGACCAGCGCGCCCGCGTGATGGTCCAGATCAAGGACGGCCAATGGGTGCTGCTGAAGTGAGCACGCTGCAGAGTTACATCGCCGGGCGCTGGGTCGGCGCCAAGGCCGCCAAGCCGCTGACGAGCGCGATCAATGGTCGCGTCGTCGCTCACACGCATGAAGAGGGCCTGGACTTCGCCGAAGCCATGGCCTTCGCGCGCGGCACGGCGCTGCCGTCGCTGCTGCGCACCCACTTCCAGGACCGCGCCCGCGTGCTGAAGGCGCTGGCCGCCTATCTGATGGAGCGCAAGGAAGAGCTCTACGCGATCAGCGCCCACACGGGCGCGACGCGCAGCGACTCCTGGATCGACATCGAAGGCGGCATCGGTACCTTGTTCGCCTACGCCTCCATCGGCGGCAAGGACCTGCCGAGCAGCAATGTGCTGCACGAGGGCCCGCCCATGCGCCTGGGCCCCAACAACCACTTCATCGGCAGCCATGTGATGGTCCCGAAGCGAGGTGTGGCCCTGCACATCAATGCCTTCAACTTCCCGATGTGGGGCATGTTGGAGAAGTTCGCGCCCAGCTTCCTGGCCGGCATGCCCTGCCTGCAGAAGCCCGCGACGGCGACCAGCTATGTCGCCGAGGCCTGCGTGCGCCTCATCGTCGAGTCGGGCCTGGTTCCGGTCGGCGCGCTGCAGCTCATCATTGGCGGCACGGGCGACCTGTTCGAGCGCCTCGATGAAGCCGACGTGGTCACCTTCACCGGCAGCGCCGACACAGCGCTGATGCTGAAGGCCCACCCCAATCTGCTGAAGAAGAGCATCCCCTTCAACGCCGAGGCCGACAGCCTGAACTGCGCCATCCTCGCGCCCGATGTGACACCGGATGACCCGGAGTTCGACCTCTTCATCAAGGAGGTGGCGCGCGAGATGACGGCCAAGGCCGGCCAGAAGTGCACGGCCATCCGCCGCACCATCGTGCCTGCGAAGCTCGTCGATGCCGTCGCGACGGCGCTGAAGGCGCGCCTGTCCAAGACGGTGGTGGGTGACCCCGCCGTCGAAGGCGTGCGCATGGGGGCGCTGGCGAGCAAGGCCCAGCAGGCCGACGTCAGCGAACGCGTGGCCCAACTGGCCCAGAACTGCGAACTGCTGCTGAGCGCGCGTGACGGCTTTGCGCCCAAGGGCGAGGGCGTCGGCGAAGGCGCCTTCTTCGCGCCGACACTGCTGCTGGCGCGCGACTCGTCATCGAGCGACGCCCATCACCTCGAAGCCTTTGGCCCGGTGACGACGCTGCTGCCCTATGGTGACTTCGAGGAGGCCCTGCACCTGGCAACGATGGGCCGTGGCAGTCTCGTCGGCACCATCTGCACCAAGACGCCCGCGCTTGCTGCGCAAGCCGTGCCGACCTTTGCAGCCTGGCATGGCCGCATGCTGGTGCTGGACCGCGAAGCCGCGCTGGAGAACACCGGCCACGGCTCGCCTCTTCCGAAGCTCAAGCATGGCGGCCCCGGCCGCGCGGGCGGCGGTGAGGAACTGGGCGGCTTGCGCGCGGTGAAGCACTATCTGCAGCGCTGCGCGGTGCAGGGCTCGCCGACGATGATGAGCGCCGTCACCGGCGAGTACCAGCGCGGTGGCACCGTCACCGAGAGCGACATCCACCCCTTCCGTCGCTACTTCGAGGACGTCGAAGTCGGCATGAGCCTGCTGACGCACCGCCGCACGGTGGGCGAGGCCGACATCGTGGCCTTTGGCGGCCTGTCGGGCGACTACTTCTATATGCACTTCGACGAGGTCGCGGCCAAGGAATCGCCCTTCGGCAAGCGCATCGCCCATGGCTACTTCGTGCTGTCGGCGGCGGCGGGCCTCTTCGTCAGCCCGGCACCGGGCCCGGTGCTGGCCAACTACGGCCTGGAGAACCTGCGCTTCGTCACGCCGGTGGCCATTGGCGACACCATCCAGGCGCGCCTGACCGCCAAGCGCAAGATCGACCGTCCGCCGCGTGACGACCAGCCCGCCCAGGGCGTCATCGGCTGGGACGTGGCCGTGACCAACCAGCGCGACGAGCTTTGCGCGAGCTACGAGATCCTGACGCTGGTTGCCAAACGCATCGCCGGATGAACGCTGATCAGGCCCGAGCACTTGCCTTGGGCCTGCCAGGCGCGGTCGAGAAGCCGCATCACGAGCTGACGTCCTTCCGGCTGCCTGGCGCCAAGGGCAGGATCTTCGCGACGATGGCGCCCGACGGTGCCGAGCTGCGCGTCTTCATCAAGGACGAGGCGGCGCGGGATGCGTGGATTGCGCGCGAGGCCGGTGTCGTCGCGCCGCTGTTCTGGGGCGCCAAACGCTGTGGCGTGAAGCTGCTGCTCGCGAAGGCCAGGCCGGCCTGGGTCAAGGAGCTGCTCGCGCAGTCCTGGCGCGAGAACGCCTGAATCAGCGCGTGACCGGTCCTTCGGCCGCCGCGGCCTTCAGGTCCGCGCGGCGCGCGCCCGTGAAGCGCTTGGCCCAGTAGGAGTCGCGCATGTCCTCCACGCGCACGGCGCTGCCGGTGCGGGGGGCATGGATGAACTTGCCTTCGCCGACGTAGATGCCCACGTGGCTGAAGGTGCGCTTCATCGTGTTGAAGAACACCAGGTCGCCGGGCTTGAGTTCGCTCTGGACTATGGGCAGCAGGCTGCTGTCCTTGGCCTGCTCGTCGGCACGCCGCGGCAGCACCAGGCCCACGCTCATCTCGAAGATGTGGCGGGTGAAGCCGCTGCAGTCAAAACCGTTCTCGACCGAATTGCCGCCCCGCGTGTAGCGCACGCCGAGGAAGTTCATTGCCGACAGCACGAGGTCCGACGCGGTGTCGCGCACGCTGGCCAGCAAGCGAGATGACCCGCCATGTTCGGCGCTGGCCAGCAGGCCGCGTTCGCTGAGGAAGCGGCTGACGGCGTCTTGGGCCGTGGCGGGCTTGGTGGCGGCTGCCGGTTGTGCGGTGGCCTTGTCCGCCGCGGCCTGCTGCTGTTGCAGACTCTGGCCATAGGCGCCCGTCATGGTGCCCGGCGGCGGCGTCAACGTCGCGGCCTGGGCCACGCCCTGCGCATGCGCGGCAGCGCAACCGATGACCAGCAGGCCAGCGGCAGCAATGCGACTCAGCAGAGCGGTGGAGAAAACCAGGGGCATTCGCGAGAGAGAAACCGGGGCGGACCGCAGGCGGTCGCGATAGCGGAGTGGGACAGCGGCGCGGAGGTTAGGGGGGCACCCCGGCACCGTCAATCGAAGCGGACGTAAAGCGGGCGATTTTCAGGGCAAACCCCGGCTTGGCCGACGACGAACCCCGTAAAAACCCTGAAATTCGTCACGCCAAGGTGTTGCGAAAGGTCAGATTGTCGTCAGTGCTGCGGATTCACACTCAGCCCATGACCAAGTCCTATGCCGAATTCCACCAACGCTCGCTGACCGAGAGAGACGCTTTCTGGGGCGAGCAGGCCAAGCGCATCGATTGGCAGACGCCGCCGCAGCAGATCTGCGATGCGAGCAAGCCGCCTTTCGCTCGCTGGTTCGTCGGTGGCACGACCAACCTCTGCCACAACGCGGTGGACCGCCACGCGGCCACGCGGCCCGAGGACCGCGCGCTAATCTGGGTGTCCACCGAGGTGGGGCAGGAACTGGTCTTCAGCTTTGCCGAGTTGCAGGTGGAAGTAGAGGCGATGGCCGCGATGCTGGTGGCGCAAGGCGTGGGGCAGGGCGACCGCGTGCTGATCTATATGCCCATGATTCCCGAGGCCGCGTTCGCGATGCTGGCCTGCGCGCGCATCGGTGCCATCCACTCGGTCGTCTTCGGTGGCTTTGCGTCGGTGAGCCTGGCCAGCCGCATCGAGGACGCGACGCCGAAGCTCATCGTCAGCGCCGATGCCGGCAGCCGCGCCGGCAAGCGCATCGCCTACAAGCCGCTGCTGGACGAAGCGATCCAGTTGTCCGCGCACAAGCCAGCCAGCGTGCTGATGGTGGACCGCGGCCTCGTGCCCTTCGAGCGCATGGCGGGGCGTGACCTGGACTACGCCGAACTGCGCCGTCAGCACTGGGGCGAGCGCGTGCCCTGCGCCTGGCTGGAGTCCAACACGCCGAGCTACACGCTGTACACCAGCGGTACGACGGGAAGACCGAAGGGCGTGCAGCGCGACGTCGGCGGCTATGCGGTGGCGCTGGCGGCCAGCATGGACTGGATCTTCGGCGGCAAGCCCGGCGAGACCTATTTCTCCACCAGCGACATCGGTTGGGTCGTGGGTCACAGCTATATCGTCTATGGCCCGCTCATCCACGGCATGGCGACGCTGATGTACGAGGGCACGCCGGTCAACCCGGACGCCGCCGTGCTGTGGAGCCTGGTCGAGAAGTACCAGGTGACGGTGATGTTCAGCGCCCCCACGGCGGTGCGCGTGCTGAAGAAACATGACGCTGCGCTGTTGAAGCGCCACGACCTGTCGTCCTTGCGCGCGCTCTTCCTCGCCGGCGAACCGCTGGACGAACCCACCGCAAGTTGGATTGCCGAGGCCTTGGGCGTGCCCATCATCGACAACTACTGGCAGACCGAGACCGGCTGGCCGCTGCTGACCGTGGCCCACCACATCCCGGGTGTCGAGGCCGTGCCGACGCGGCTGGGATCGCCCGGCGTGGCCATGTATGGCTATGACGTCAAGCTGCTGGACGAGGCCACGGGCGCGACGTTGGAGGGCCCTGACCAGAAGGGTGTTCTCGCCATCGCGCACCCGCTGCCGCCGGGTACTTTGCAGACGGTCTGGCGCGATGACGAACGCTTCGTCAACACCTACTGGGGCAGCGTGCCGGATCAGCAGGTCTATTCGACCTTCGACTGGGCCACACGCGACGCCGACGGCTACACCTTCATCCTCGGCCGCACCGACGACGTCATCAACGTCGCTGGCCACAGGCTGGGCACTCGAGAAATAGAGGAATGCATCTCCGGCCATGCGGCGATCGCCGAGGTCGCCGTCGTCGGCGTGGCCGATCAGCTCAAGGGCCAGGTCGCCATCGCCTTTGCCGTGCTGCGCGACCCGGGCCAGGCAACGCTGGCCCTGGAAGGCGAGGTCATGAAGCATGTCGACAGCCAACTGGGTGCGGTGGCGCGGCCGGCGCGCGTGCACTTCGTGACGCTGTTGCCCAAGACCCGCTCCGGCAAGCTGCTGCGCCGCGCGCTGCAGGCTGTCGCCGAAGGGCGGGACCCGGGCGACCTGACGACCTTGGACGACCCCACGGCGCTCGCACAGGTAAAAACCCTGCTCCAGAAATAGGGGAGTGCCCAACGGCTGAGGCCGCGCAGGCAAAGAGAATCGCGCCCTTCCCACAAGGAGACGCGATGAAACCCGTCCTGACCACGCTCGCCGCATTGGCGCTGATCGCCACCGCGCACGCTCAACCCAAGCTGCCGGCCCCTAATTTCCCGACCTTTGGCAGCGTTGCCGACGTGCAGAACCGCTGCGACACCGGCCTCAAGGGCGCCAAGCAGCGCGTGGCGCAGCTTGAGAAGCGCAAGGTCGATGCCGGCTGGCTGGCGGCCTATGACGACCTGACCGTCTACCTCGAGGACAATCAGGGCCCCAATGACTTCGTCCTCAACGTGCACCCAACCAAGGCCGTGCGCGACGCCGCCCAGGCCTGCTCGCTGCGCTGGGCCGATTTCGGCTCCAGCCTGGGCCAGAACGAGAAGGTCTACCGCGCTTTGCAGAAGGCGCCCAAGAAGGACGGCATCGACGCCGAGCTGGTGCGCCTGGCCTCGGGCCAGTTCGAGGACAGCGGCGTGGCACTGCCCGCGGCCAAGCGTGAGCGTGCCAAGCAGATCCTGGACAAGCTGACCGAGCTCGACCAGCAGTTCAACAAGACCATCCGCGACGCCGGTACCCGCGTGGCCTTCACCGAGGCCGAGCTCAAGGGCGTGCCCGCCAGCGTGTGGGAAAAGGCCAAGCGCGACGACCAGGGCCGCATCCTGCTCGGCGTGGACTACCCGAGCTATGTGCCCGTCATGCGCAGCGCCGAGAGCGGCGAGGCGCGCCAGCGCATGTGGCTGGCCAAGACCAACGAGGGCGGCCAGTCCAACCTCGACCTGCTGGCCCAGATCGTCACGCTGCGAGGCGAATACGCCAAGCTTTTCGGCTTCGACAACTATGTCGACTTCAACCTGCGCCGCCAGATGGCCAAGGACGGTGCGACCGCGACCCGCTTCCTTGACTCGGTGACCGGTGCCGTCAATGCGCGCGAGGCCACCGAGTTGCAGGAGCTGCGCGCCGACAAGGCCAAGCATCTCGGCACGCCGCTGGAGCAGACCAAGGTCGAGCGCTGGGACGCCACCTTCTACAGCGAGYGCGTCAAGCTGCAGAAGTTCAGCGTCGACCAGAACGCCTTCCGCCCCTACTTCCCGCCCCAGGCCAGCCTGGAATTCTCGATGCACATCATCGAGAAGTTGATGGGCGTGAAGTACACGCGCATCGCCAACAAGCTCTGGCATGACGAAGCCCAGACCTATGTCGTCAGCGATGCCGCCAGCGGCAAGCCCATCTCGCAGCTGTATGTGGACCTCTATCCGCGCGACGGCAAGTACAACCACGCCGCGGTCTGGCCGCTGCGCGGAAGCGCCACGCGCATTCACCGCACGCCGGTGGCGGCCCTGGTCGTCAACTTCGACCGCAACGGCCTGACGCTGGACGAGGTCGAGACCCTGCTGCACGAGTTGGGCCATGCGGTGCACGTGGACCTGTCCAACACCCGCTATGCGGCCACCGCCGGTACGTCGGTCATGCACGACTTCGTCGAGGCACCGTCGCAGATGCTGGAGGACTGGGTCTATGACAAGAAGGTGCTCAAGCTGATGCAGGAGGTCTGCCCGACGTGCAAGCCGGTGCCGGACGCGATGGTGGACCAGGCCCAGGCCGCCAAGCATTACGGCAAGGGTGGCCAGTTCGGCCGCCAGCATCTGTATGCCAGCTATGACATCACGCTGCACCAGCAGCCTAGGCCCGAGCCGATGCCGCTGTGGGCCAAGATGGAAGGCGCCACGCCGCTGGGCCATGTGCCCGGCACGATGTTCCCGGCTGGCTTCGCCCACATCGCCGGCGGCTATGGCGCGGGCTACTACGGCTATCTGTGGAGCCTCGTCGTCGCCATGGACCTGCGCACCGCGTTTTCGGCCGACAAGCTGAGCCCGGACGTCGGCAAGCGCTATCGCGACCTCGTGCTGGGCCAGGGCGCGCAGAAGCCCGCGCCTGAGCTGGTCAAGGACTTCCTGGGCCGCGAGTCCAACTCGCAGGCTTTCTTCGACTACCTGAAGAAGTAATCAGGCGCAGCCACCGCCCGAGCCACAGCTGTGGCTCGCGGCGGCTTCAGTCGCCGTCTCACGGCATTCACCCGTCACCGGGTCGAAGCCGCGCTGCTCCATCGTGAAGACCAGGGCCGCGTCCATCATCTCGGCGTGCTGGGGGAACCAGCCCGCCAGCTCGGTGCGCAGGATGTTCAGCGGCTCGCGGTCGTTGAGCTCGTTGGCGTAGCGTAGCGCTTCGCGCATCACGTTCAGCACCATGGCGTGCTGGCTGGCGTGGCAGTTCTGCGCCTCGAAGCCGCAGCGCGCCATCCAGTCCTCTTCCATCGCGAAATGGGCTTCGGTGTGGGCGAGCAGCGCCTGGTAGGCGGGCAGGGCGTCCACGCCGCCGTCCAAGGCCGCGCCGAAGTCATTCAGCAGTCCGACGAACTCTTCGTGGGTCGTGTCCAGCGTCGGCTGGTTCAGCACCAGCTTGTCGCTCCATGCCAGCGTGCTCATGCCAAGCGCGTCCGATGGCGGGCGACCTGGGCGCGCACCTGGGCCGGCGCCGTGCCACCCAGCACATTGCGCGCGTTCAGCGAGCCTTCCAGCGACAGCACGTCGAACACATCGGCCTCGATGCGGGCATCGAAGGCCTTCAGCTCGTCGAGCGTCAGCGCGGCCAGGTCCACGCCCTTGGCCGTTGCCGTCTTCACCGCATGGGCCACGACCTCGTGGGCATCGCGGAAAGCCACGCCCTTCTTGACGAGGTAGTCGGCCAGGTCGGTCGCCGTGGCATGGCCCTTCAGCGCCGCGGCGCGCATGGCTTCGGGCTTGGCCGTCAGGCCGGCCAGCATGTCGGCAAAGATGCGCAGCGTGTCCTTCAAGGTGTCGACCGTGTCGAACAAGGGCTCCTTGTCCTCCTGGTTGTCCTTGTTGTAGGCCAGCGGCTGGCCCTTCATCAGCGTGACGAGGCCGACGAGATGGCCGACGACACGGCCGGTCTTACCGCGCGCCAGTTCGGGCACGTCGGGGTTCTTCTTCTGCGGCATGATCGACGAGCCGGTGCAGAAGGCATCGGGCAGGGCGATGAAGCCGAAGTTCTGGCTCATCCACAGGATCAGTTCCTCGGACAGCCGCGAGATGTGCAGCATCACCAGCGAAGCCGCCGCCGTGAACTCGATGGCGAAATCGCGGTCGCTGACGGCGTCCAGGCTGTTCTGGCATACGCCTTCCATGCCCAGGGTCCTGGCCACGCGTTCGCGGTCCAGCGGGTAGCTGGTGCCGGCCAGGGCCGCGGCGCCCAGCGGCAGGCGGTTGACGCGGCTGCGGGTGTCGGCCATGCGCTCGGCATCGCGGGCGAACATCTCGACATAGGCCAGCAGGTGGTGGCCGAAGCTGACCGGCTGGGCCACCTGCAGGTGGGTGAAGCCCGGCAGGATGACGTCGGCATGCGCGCCGGCCTTCTCGACCATGACGCGCTGCAGGGCGACCAGCAGCCCGACGATCTCGTCGATCTCGCCGCGCAGCCACAGGCGCACGTCGGTGGCGACCTGGTCGTTGCGGCTGCGGCCGGTGTGCAGGCGCTTGCCGGCGATGCCGACGCGCTCGGTCAGGCGGGCCTCGATGTTGAGGTGCACATCCTCCAGGTCCAGCTTCCATTCGAACTGGCCGGCCTCGATCTCGGCGGCGATCTCGTTCAGGCCGCGTTCGATGGCGCCGTGGTCCTCGGTGCTCAGGATGCCCTGGGCGGTCAGCATCTCGGCATGGGCCAGGCTGCCCGTGATGTCGGCGCGCCACAGGCGCTGGTCGAAGCCGACGCTGGCCGTGTAGCGCTTGACCAGGTCGCTCATCGGTTCGGAGAAGAGAGCGGACCAG
This sequence comes from Roseateles sp. P1_C1_2, assembly GCF_056406535.1. Classification (NCBI taxonomy): domain Bacteria; kingdom Pseudomonadati; phylum Pseudomonadota; class Betaproteobacteria; order Burkholderiales; family Sphaerotilaceae; genus Roseateles; species Roseateles sp. P1_C1_2. The sequence goes on along the minus strand of NZ_JBFUAB010000003.1, from coordinate 11,713 downwards.
GCTTGGGATTTGTTGGCGAGTTGGTTGTCTGACATGGGGCCGGCGGTGGAAATCAGCGCGCAAAATGCACGCGCAGCCCGGGATTATCGAGCCCCTCGTCCAAGGAGTACCTTGGCCGGTCCCCCGAGGGGACGACGATGCTTGCGGCATTGAGCCGCAAGCACATCGCCCAAGGCGGGCCGGCTAGGGAGCGGCCCGGCGCTCGGCCCGCAGTTTGAAGCGTCTAATTCATAACGCCATGCCCTTCTTCAAGCGCCGCGCACCAGCGCACCACAGCGTCTGGCACGAGTCCATGCAGCTCAGCCAGTGGCTGGGCTTCGCGGCCACTGAACTGCCGGAACTGCCCGAACTCAACAAGGCGCCGCTGCTGGACCCGACGCGCGCCTTTGACGTCTGTCATGTCGGCCTCGTGCTGCGCGCCGTGCTCGGCGTGCAGCTGCTGCTGGCCCTTGGCGTGGCCGTCGTCGCGCGCGACGCCACGCAGTGGCTGACGCTGACGGCCAACGGGACGGTGGTGACCATGTTCGCCGTGCTGTCCTGGCTGCTCATCGTCTGCGCGGCCAAGCGCCTGTGGCCGCGCCTGCCCGAGCCGGTGCAGTGGGTGTCGCTGATGCTGCTGGGTGTTGTCAGCGCGCTGGCGGGCTTTGGCCTGCTGAGCCTGACGAGCGAGGAACCGGCCACCACCTGGCGCATTGCCAGCGTTGCCGCCTGCGGTGCCAGCGGTGCGGCCCTGCTGCTGGCCTGGCTCAAGCTGCGCGAGCACACCCAGCGCCCGGCGGACGCCCTGGCCCAGCTCGTCGAACTGCAGTCGCGCATCCGCCCCCACTTCCTGTTCAACACCCTGAACAGTGCCATCGCCCTGGTGCAGATCGACCCGGCGCGCGCCGAAAGCGTGCTGGAGGACCTGGCCGAGCTCTTTCGCGTCGCCCTGGCCGATGCCAGCGCCTCGGTCACGCTGGCCGAGGAGGTCGAGCTGGCGCGCCGCTATCTGGCCATCGAGCAGATCCGCTTCGGCAAGCGCCTGCGCATCGTCTGGCATCTGGACCCCGAGGCGAACGATGTCCGCGTGCCGCCGCTGCTGCTGCAGCCGCTGGTCGAGAACGCCGTGCGCCATGGCGTCGAGCCCAATGACGAGGGCGGCGAGCTGGAGGTCAGCACGCTGCGCCGCGGCGCCGAGGTGGAGATCCGCATCGTCAACACCGTCGGTGCGCCGGCCCGCGTCGCCGGCCATGGTCTGGCCCTGCGCAATGTGCGCCAGCGTCTGAAGCTGATGCACGACGTCGCGGCGCGCTTCGACATCGAATCCAGCGAGAAGCGGTTCGCGCTGCATATCCTCGTGCCCCTATGACCACAGCCCTGCGCGTCCTTCTCGTCGACGACGAACCCCTGGCCCGGCTGCGTCTGCGTGGCCTGGTCGATGCCATCCCGGAGCCGCGCTGCGAGGTCGTCGCCGAGGCCGCCACCGGCTCCCAGGCGGCGACCTGGCTGCGCGATCACGGCTGCGACATCGTGCTGCTGGACGTGCAGATGCCCGGCGCCGACGGCCTGCAGCTCGCCGACAGCCTGGCCCAGCGCCAGGCCGACCAGCCCGGCCTGCCGGCGCCACTGATCATCTTCGTGACGGCACACGCTGTGCATGCGCTGCGCGCCTTCGAACTCGACGCCCTCGACTACCTGACCAAGCCCGTGCGCCGCGAGCGCCTGCAGGCGGCCCTGGCCCGTGCCGCCCAGCGCATGGCCGAGCGCGGTGCGGCCCAGGCCCAGCAACCCCTGGAGACACCCAGCGCGCCCGACACGGCCGACTTCGTCACGCTGACCGACCGGGGCCGCCTGCTGCGCGTGCCGATCGCGGAGGTGCTGTATTTCAAGGCCGAGCTGAAATACCTGACGCTTCGCACCGCGAGCGATAGCCATGTGATGGACGGGGCCCTGTCCGACCTTGAACAACGCTTCGGCGAGCGCTTCCTGCGCGTGCACCGCAATGCGCTGGTGGCCCGCTGGGCCGTGCGCGAACTCGAACGCCACGCRCCGACCTCCTTCGGCGAGCTGGACGGGGCCGAGTCCGCCGAGGTGGCCGACAGCTGGGCGGTGCGCATCGTCCATGTCGACGAATGGCTGGCCGTGTCGCGCCGCCAGGTGGCGGCCGTGCGGGAAGCCTTGGCGGGGCAGAAGAGTTGATGCGAGGCGCGCTGCGGCTGCTGCGCTGGTGGCCACTGGGCGTGGTGCTGGCGGCGGCCAGCAGCGGCGCCCAGCTGGCTGAACGCTGCGCGCAGCTGCCCGCCCAGGCGCAGGCCAAGCCCGCGCCGGCCGCAGTCGCCCTCTTGCAGGCGCGCCGCGACGAGCGCTCCCTGGCCCTGGCCGACTATCTGCTCGCTGCCGCGGGGACCGCACAGGCCAGCGCGGCGCGTGCCCGCCTGCAGGACCGCGCCCGCTCCTCCACCGACCCGATGCTGACGGTGATGGCCCTGCACATGCCCTGCCTGCAGCCGGGCTGCCGCAATATCGAAGCCTCGCAGTGGTCGCGGCTGGAGCCGGAAAACCTGCTGGCCTGGCTGACCCTGCCGGCCAAGGGAGTGGCGGACGGGCGCTATCTGCTGGATGAAATCGCCAGGCATGTGCGCTATTCGCGCAACTACCAGCAGGAGGCCGCGGCGCTGCTGAGCGAATTGCCGCCGAGCGGGCTGGAGCTGCGCCAGCCCTGGGGTGTGCTCAATCTCCGTGCGCTGGCCGGCAGTTGCCGTGGTGTGACTGACACCACCACGGCCGAGCGCTGCGAGGCCGTGGCGGAACTGCTCTGGGCCGACGGTGGCGCCACCGAAAGGCTGGTCGCCCTGGTCCTTGCCCGACCCGCTCGTGATTTGCTGCCGCAGCGCCGCGCCGTCTGGGGACCGCGGTTGCAGGAGCTGCAGCCGGTGCTGCGGGCCGGGGTGAAGGCGCGGCCAACGCGGGCGCGCCTCTGCGAGGCCATCGCGCTGACCCGTTCGGGCGAAAGCGCAGCGCTCAGCGACGCCGAGCGCGTGCGCATGCTGGAGGAGACCGCCGATCTGCGCTTCTGGGAGCTGGATCTGCGGTCGCGAGCCGCTGCGATGAGGACGCCGCCTTGAGCAAAGGCTGGCGCTGGGTGGGCTTGAGTTTGCTGCTGGTGGCCGTGGGCGCGTTTGTGCTGCGCGCGCCGGGAGATCAGCCGGAACAGCCGGCGGCGGTGCCGGTCTCCGCGCCGCAGGCCAGTGCGGCTTCGCAGGCGGCCAGTGGCACGGAAAAACTCGTGTTGGCCCAGGCTGCATCGGCTGCTGCGTCAGGTGCGCTGCAGGCCGGGCGGGCGGACGAGGCGATCGACATCTGCGGCGTCGGGCGGGTGACCCGGCAGCAGGTCGAAAACCCGAACCTGATCGAGCGGGGCCAGTTGATGGCAAAGCTCTACCTGCTGGATCGCCGCAAGGACGCGGCCAAGAGCCAGCTGTCCGCGCGGCTGGCCGCGGGGTCGGACAGGGAGCAGGTGGCGGCCCGGCTGCTGATGGACGATCCGGAGGGCGGTGCGCTGATCGCCCAACGCACCACGGACGCGGCGGCCTATCGCCTGGCGCTGCAGGGCTGCGGCAAGACGTCCGAGGCGCCCAGTTGCCGCGGTCTGACGGTCCAGGCCTGGGCGCGTCTCGATCCGGAAGACGCCAGGCCCTGGTTGCAGTTGATGGCCGAGGCAGCGAACCGGCGCGATGACGCGGCGGCGGCGCAGGCGCTGGAGCAGGTGCTGCAGCGGCACAAGCGCAGCTCGACCCGCACCCTGGCGCCGGTGGTGGTGGGCGCTCATGCCAGCGTCGATGATGCGGTCGGCCTGGGCCTGGCCACCGTGGAGGTCATCGGCCGCGAGGCGGCGTTCCTGGACATGTCCGGCCCGAGCTTTCGCTACTGCAGCGTCGAAGCCGTCAAGGAACCGGCGCGTCGGGCGCGCTGCGAGAGTCTGGCGCTGTGGCAGTTCAAGCACGCCGACAGTGTGTTGGACGGCATGATGGCTGTCGCCGTGGCGGACCGCGTCGGCCTGCCCGCGGAGCAACGGCCCTACACCCGGCAGCAGTTGAACGACGGTCTGCGGCGCTTGGCCGACGACGCCCTGCATGTCGCCAGCCTCGACTGCGCCGGCCTGGCGCGCACGGCGGACTGGTCGGTGAAGCAGATGCAGGGCAATGAGCTCCAGCAGGCCCTTCGGGCCGTCGCGCCGCGCTGAGTCAGGCCGAAGGCACCTGCTGCATCGCGGCCAGGCTGTCCAGCACCAGCGCATTGACCCGCCCTGCCTCCGCGATCGGCGCCATGTGCCCCGCGCCTTCCAGCATCTGCAGCTTCACCAGCGGCAGCCGCACCGACAGGCTCTGGGCGACGCGGCGGGCACTGGCGCGGGTGGCCGTGCCGCAGATCAACTGCACCGGCATGCGCAGCAGGTCCAGCAGGCTGTCGCTCCATTGCGCGGCGAACAGGGCCTCGAAGTGGCGGCGCACGGTGGGCATGGCCTCGGCCAGGCGCATGTGCTGCGCGAAATCCATCTCCGGCCAGACGTCCCGGCCCTGCCAGTAGGCGCAGAAGCCGCGCGCGGCGCCGAAGTCGTTGCCGTGATCCAGGGCGTCGCCCAGTGCCGCAGCGACTTCGCGGATCTCTTCCCATTCCGGCTCGTTGGGCCCCAGCGCCGGAAGCACGCCGAAGGCGACGGGTTCGTACAGCGTCAGCGACAGCACGCGCTGCGGTTGTTGCAAAGCCATCTGCAGCGCGACGGCACCGCCGTAGCTGTGGCCGACGAGGTGGAAGCCTTCTGAGGCGTTGAAGGGCAGGCCGGCCAGCACGCCGTTGGCTTCAACGGACAGCTGGCTGGGCATCAGCTCGGGCCAGTCGGGACGGCCGCCGTGGCCATAGAGGTCGGGGGTGTGCCATTGCCAGCTGTCGCCACCGTCGGCCGCCAGGCGGCGCCATTGGCGGCCGCTGGCGGCGCTGGAGTGCAGGCAGACGACGGGGGTGGCGGTGTGGGGCATGGGCGTCTTTCGGGTGTGTGCCGGCCATCCTCCGGGGCCTGCGTTTCAAGCGGACTGCAGCGCACCTCCTGTTTGTTTCAATCGTTTCAGGCTGGGCTGCGGTCTGTCGGGCCGGATCATTGCGGTGCGGGCAACTGCGAGGCGGGGAAGATTCACGCGGCCACCCAGATGAGGGTGACCTGTAGGCCGCGACCTACCAGCGACCGGGCCGCAAACCGACGCTTCAACATGCTCCGCCCCCCTAGGCTGAGGATTCATTCATATTCAGGAGCGCCGCATGAAGCACTCGATGCAAATCTCGGCCACGGCTCTGGCCTGTGCGCTGGTGGCCGGTTCGCCGTTCTGGGCCGCACCCGCCGAGGCGCAGCAGCGCAGCAACCGCACGGCCTACGCACCGCTGCGTGTCACCAGTTTCGACGTCGAACAGGTGGATCGCCTGGAGCCGGGTGCGGAGCTGAACTTCACCGTCTGGGGCACGCCGGGGGCGGCGGTACTGCTGCAGATCGACGGCAGCCGGCGCACGGTGCGGCTGGACGAGACCAGCGCGGGCCGCTACCAGGGCAGCTACATCATCAGCCGCTCGGACCGCATCGGGCCGGACGCCCGCGTGCATGCCAATCTGCGCCGCGACAACCGTGTCGCGACGGCCCTGCTGGGCGAGGCCCTGCAGGTTGGTTGGGCAGCGCCCGGGCAGGCGGCCGTGCTGCCGGAGATCCAGTCGGCCGGCGTCGTGCGCGAGCGCGGCCGCGTCGAGGCGCTGCGCTACACGGTGCGCGGCACGCCCGGCGGCCAGGCCTCGGTGCTGCTGCAGGGCAGCGAGGTGCGCAACATCATCCTCGAGGAAGTGCGCCCCGGTGAATATGCCGGGACCTATGTGCTGCCGCGTGGCGCCTGGGTGGATACCGAGCGCCCCCTGACCGCCCAGTTGCGCCTGGGTGACCGCACCGTGCGCAGCAGCGTGCCCAATGCCTATGCGGGCCTGAATGTGCCGTCCCGCCGCGCCGACGTGGCCTGCTATGACTGCGCCACCGTGCAGTCCGTGAATGCCGTGCAGGTCGACGGTGACGGCCGCGTGCTCGGCACCGTGGCCGGCGGCGTGCTGGGCGCGGTCGTGGGCAGCCAGTTCGGCAAGGGCGATGGCCGCACCGCGGCTGGCGTGGCCGGCGCTGTGGGCGGTGCCTTGCTGGGCCGCGAGATCCAGAAGCGCCACAACGAGCGCACGCAGTACGAGGTGCTGGTGCGCATGAACGACGGCCAGCAGCGCACGGTGGTCTATGCCGACCCGCCGCCCTTCCGCGCCGGTGACACGGTGCGCGTCGTAGGCGACACGCTGGCGGCCTACCAGCGCTAGCGCCTCAGTCGGGCGAGGGTCCCTCCGCGATGACGCGGTTGCGGCCCTCGGCCTTGGCGCGGTAGAGGGCGGCGTCCGCGGCGGCGAAGAGCTGGTCCAGCGGGCGCTCGCTGTTCATGGCCGCGACGCCGAAGCTGGCGGTGATGTTCAGGCCGTCCCCGAAGTCCTGCTCGGCCACCAGCGCGCGCAGCTTCTCGGCGATGGCCAGGGCCTGGTTCAGGCCGGTGTCGCGGCAGACCAGCAGGAATTCCTCGCCGCCCCAGCGGCCCAGCAGGTCCTGGCCGCGCACATGGGTGCGCACGAGTTCGGCCAGGCGGCTGAGCACACGGTCGCCGGCCTGATGGCCACGGGTGTCATTGACGGCCTTGAAGTGGTCGATGTCGATGAGCACCAGGCCCAGCGGGTGGTGATGCTCCCGCCAGTCGGCCACGGCCTGCTGCAGCACCTCCTCCAGCCCCTTGCGGTTGAAGGCGCCGGTCAGCGCGTCGGTCGTGGCGATCTGCACCAGCTCTTCGCTGCGCGTCTGCAGGCGCACCAGCCGTATCAGCAGATAGAGCAGGGCCAGGCCCAGCCAGATGCTCATGATGACGAGGTACCAGTGCTCGGTGGACAGGGATTGCACGTCGTACTCGACGCGTCTGAGCACGAAGCGGTAGTCGCCCATCGGTGCTTCGGTGCCGGTCGTCACCTCCAGCGTGATGACGTTGTCGAACTCGGGCCGGCCCAGATGCGGTGCGATGTGGTACTGCTGCATCCACCAGTTGGCGACGACGAAGTTGCGCAGGTCCAGCTCGACCACGCCGCCCTGGATGGAAGCGGCGTTGACCTCGATGTGGTTGTACTTGGCGGCGTCTTCCAGGTTCTGCGGGATGCCATAGGCCGGGCTGGCATTGCGCAACTGGATCTTGACCGTGCTGGCGGGGCCTTCGTAGTCCAGCCACAGGCGCATGCGGCGCACCTCGCTGAGGTCGACGCCCTTGACGAGCTGGGGGTCGAAGCGCAGCGCCAGGCCGCAATAGGGATAGCGGAAGCGCTCATGCAGCGTGCACAGCAGCTCGAAGCCGCCCTTGCCAGGGCCACGGCTGACCTCCGTGTTGCCGCCATTGCGCTGGTCGGACATCGGCTCCACGCGCACGGGCGCGTCCGGCGTGATGACCCTCACCTGCTGCAGCAGCGCGTCTGAGAACCGGATCGCCGCCACGCTGAGCAGCAACAGCAGCAGCAGGCTGTACTCGGAACGCCACTTGAACCCCATGCTGCAATTGTTTGCGCTACCGCAGCCGCTGCGGCAGCCGGGGGAACCCGGGCGATGGGGTCAGGGCGTGCGCTTTAACCGGTATTGCGCAGGCCCGCGGCGATGCCGTTGATGGACAGGTGGATGCCGCGCTGCACGCGCTCCATGGCCGGGTCGTCCGCCAGCGTGCGGCGGTAGCGGCGCATCAGCTCGACCTGCAGGTGGTTGAGCGGGTCGATGTAGGGGAAGCGGTGCTCGATGGAGCGCGCCAGCGACGGGTTGGCCGCCAGCCGCTTGTCGTCGCCGGTGATGAGGCTGAGTGCCGCCTGGGTGCGCTCGAACTCCTCGCGGATGGCCGCGAAGATGCGCTTGCCCAGCTTCTTGTCCTCCACCAGCTCGACATAGCGCTCGGCCAGTGCCAGGTCGGCCTTGGCCAGCACCATGTCGAGGTTGGACAGCACGGCGCGGAAGAAGGGCCAGCCCTTCAGCATGCGCTTGAGCAGGGCCAGGTTCTTGGCGCGCTGGCCCGGCTCTTCGCCGAGGAAGGCCTCGACGCCGGAGCCGAAGCCACACCAGCCCGGCAGGGCCACGCGGGCCTGGCCCCAGGAGAAGCCCCAGGGGATGGCGCGCAGGTCCTCGATGGCGCGCGTGGCCTTGCGCGAGGCCGGGCGCGAGCCGATGTTGAGCTCGGCGATCTCGCGGATGGGCGTGGAGGCGAAGAAGTAGTCGGCAAAGCCGGGCGTGCCGTAGACCAGGCCGCGGTAGGCCGCGAAGCTCGCGTCAGACAGCGCCTGGGCCGCCTGCAGAAAGCCCTTGGGGGCGCTCTGCGTCGGGTGCAGCAGCGTGGCCTCCAGCGTGGCCGCCACCAGCGTCTCCAGGTTGCGCCGGCCGATCTCCGGGTGGGCGTATTTGGAGGCGATGACTTCGCCCTGTTCGGTCAGGCGGATCTGGCCGTTCACGGTGCCGGGGGGCTGGGCCAGGATGGCCTGGTAGCTCGGGCCGCCGCCACGGCCGACGGTGCCGCCGCGGCCGTGGAAGAGGCGCAGCGTGATGGGGCCGACGCGCTTCAATTCGTCGAACAGCTCGACCAGCGCGATCTCGGCGCGGTAGAGCTCCCAGGACGAGGTGAACATGCCGCCGTCCTTGTTGCTGTCCGAGTAGCCCAGCATGATGTCCTGCTCGCCGCCCGAGCGGTCCACCAGGCCGCGCACGCCGGGCAGGGCGTAGAACTCGCGCATGATGTCCGGCGCCACGCGCAGGTCGCCGATGGTCTCGAACAGCGGCACGATGATGAGGTCGCTGCTCGCATAGCCGTCCAGCGTGCCGCGCAGCAGGCCGGTCTCCTTCAGCAGCAGGGCCACTTCCAGCAGGTCGCTGACCGACTCGGTGTGCGAAATGATGTAGTGGCGCAGCGCCTCGCGGCCGAAGCGGGCCAGGGCCTCGCGGGCGGCCTCGAAGGTGGCGAGCTCGAACTGGGCCTTGTCGGTGTAGCTGGCGCCGATGACGCGCAGCGGACGGGCGTCGTTCAGCAGCTTCAGCAGCAGCTCGCGCTTGGCGGCCTCGTCGAGAGCTGAGTAGTCGTTCTCGATGCGGGCCGTGGCCAGCAGCTCGGCCAGCACCGCCTCGTGCTGGTCGCTGCTCTGGCGCAGGTCCATCGTCGCGAGGTGGAAGCCGAAAACCTGCACGGCGCGCATCAGCGGTGCCAGGCGCGGCGCGATCAGCGCCTCGGCATGGTGGGTCTTCAGCGAGGCCTCGATGGTGCGCAGGTCGGCCAGCAGCTCTTCGGGCGAACGGTAGGGGTCCTGGGGCGCGACGGCATGGCGCAGCGCCTCGGTGCCGGTCAGCGTGTGCAGGGTGGCCGCCAGGCGGGCATACATGCCGGTCAGCGCACGCCGGTAGGGCTCGTCCATGCGGTGGGCGTTCTGGTCGGGGCTGCGCTCGGCCAGGGCCTGCATCTGCGGCGACACGCCGGTCAGGCGCAGCGAGATGGACAGCTCGGCACCCAGCTCATGCAGTTCGGTCAGGTAGTGGCGCAGGGCCACCTCGCCCTGGCGCTGCATGGCGCGCTTCAGCGTCGCGGCGCCGACATTGGGGTTGCCATCGCGGTCGCCGCCTATCCAGTGGCCCATGCGCAGGAAGCTCGGCAGCTGTTCGCCGGGCAGATGCTCCTCGAGCTCGGCATAGAGCTTGGGAATCTGGCGCAGGAAGGTCGACTGGTAGTAGGACAGCGCGTTCTCGATCTCGTCGGCCACCGTCAGCTTGGAGTAGCGCAGCATGCGCGTCTGCCAGAGCTGGGTGATGCGGGCGCGCAGCAGGCTCTCGGTGTCGCGCAGCTCGCGCTCCGTGCCTGCACGGTCGCGCGCTTCCAGCAGGCCGGCTACGGCGCGCTCGGCATCCAGGATGCTCTTGCGCTGCACTTCGGTCGGGTGGGCCGTCAGCACCGGCGAGATGAAGCCGCGCTTGAGCACCTCGGCGATCTCGGTCGGGCGGATGCCGGCCTCGTGCAGATGCTCCAGGCAGTAGGCCAGCGAGCCGGGCTGCAGGCTGCCGGCGCGCTCATGCACGTCGCGGCGGCGGATGTGGTGGCGGTCCTCGGCGATGTTGGCCAAGTGCGAGAAATAGCTGAAGGCGCGGATGACGCTGACGGCCTGCTCGCCCGACAGGCCCTTGAGCAGCTTGTCGAAGCGCTTGCCAGCCTCCTTGTCGTGCTTGTGACGATAGGCCACGGCCAGCTGGCGGATACGCTCGACCAGCTCATAGGCCTCGCGGCCCTCCTGCTCGCGGATGACGTCGCCGAGGATGCGCCCGAGCAGCCGGATGTCGGCCACCAGGGGTTCGTTCTTGTCGGCTTCGGTGCGGGCGGAGGCGGCTCGTGGAGGCATGGCGGGTCGTCCGAGAAGAAATTGCTATAGGAGAAGTAACCAAGTTACTTCTCCTTAACTCTAGCAGTTTCTTCTGCGGAACGGAGCCCCGCTACTGCGCGGCCGGTGCTGTCGTGAAGCCGTCGCTGAGCGTGCGCAGGAAGGCGACGACGTCGCTCACATCCTGGGCCGTGAGCGCCGGCGGCTGGCCCGCGCGGCGGAACGGTGCGCCTTGCTGCACATTGGTGCGGTAGACGGCCGGCAGGTCGTTGTAGAGCTGGACCTGGCCGTTGATGGTGGGGTACCAGCGCGCGGGATCGATGTCGCGGGTGGCGTAGAAGGCGACGACGTCTTCGAGCGTGGCGAAGCGGGCGTTGTGGAAGTACGGTCCCGTCAAAGCGACGTTGCGCAGCGTCGGCGTGCGGAACATGCCGCAGAGGTCGCGCCGGCCGGTGAGGTCGCCGCGCTGCGGGCCGCACAGGCCAAGGTCGAAGAAAGCCGGGTCGGCCGTGGCCTGGCTCTGGTTGCGTGGCACGCCGAGGGCGTGATAGCTGAAGTTGGTGAAGAGGGCGCGGTTCAGGCCTGGCTGGATTTGAGCGGGGCGGCTGTCATGGCAGCTGGCGCAGTTGCCGCGCTGTGGGTCGTTGAAGAGGTTGAGGCCGCGCTGCTCCTGGGCGGTGAAGCTGGCGCGGCCGTCCTGTACGGCGTCGAACTTGCTGGTGAAGGGGTGGAAGCTGGCGTCGTCGGCCTGGTGGCGGGCGATGGCCGTGACGGCGGCGTCGACGAGCTGGTCGTCGGTGGCCGCCGCCGGCAGGTTGGCCGCGGCGCGCAGGTCGGCGGCATAGGGCAGGGCGCGCAACTTGCTCGCCAGCGTGGCGACGTCGGCGTTGGCCATCTCGTCCGCATTGAAGAGCGGGCCGCGGGCCTGTTCGACGCGGCTGTTGGCGCGGCCGTCCCAGAACAGGCCGCCGCGCGGCCGGCCCTGGGCGTCGAAGCCAAAGGCGCCGGCCTGGTCGAGATAACGCGCGCTGGGGGAACTGCGCAGGCCCTGGTGGCTGCCATCGGCGCCGCCCATTGGCAGGAAAGTGCCAGCGGCGTCGGCATGGCCGCGGGCTTCGACGTGGCAACTGGCGCAAGCGAGCTTGCCGCTGGCCGACAGACTGGTCTCCTCGAACAGTCGGTCGCCGACCTGGGCCAGCGTCGGCGCAGGGACGGGCGCAGGGACGGGCGCAGGGACGGGCGCAGGGACGGG